>JAFIFS010000018.1 GCA_020831895.1 Chromatiales bacterium | reverse complement strand
CCCCCCCCCGCCCCCCCCGCCCCCCCCCCGCTACAGTGGTTGCCATCCGCTCCGCCGACACCAGGCTGAGCAGACATCACACCGCGTAACAGCCCATGTCCGAGACAGACGCACCACTGCGTGTCCTGCACCTGACCGACCCGCACCTGCATGCCGATGAAGAAGCAAGCCTGCGCGGTGTCGTGACCAACCGGAGCTTCGATCACACGCTGGCTCATGCGCTGCAGCATCGCTGGGACGTGATCCTGGTGACCGGTGACCTGGTGCAGGATGACAGTATCGAGGCCTACCGGCGCTTCCGCGACGCGCTGGCTGGAGTCGGTGTACCGGTGCTCGTCTGTGCCGGGAACCACGATGTGCCGGCGCACCTGCAGGAGTGCCTCACCGCCAGCCCCTTCAACGTCGGTGGCACGCTGGACTCCCACGGATGGCGCCTTGTGCTGCTCGACAGCTGGCTGCCGGACGAGCCGGCCGGTGAAATCCCGTGGCGGGAGCTGGAGCGACTGCGCACACTCCTCTCGGGCAGCAGCCTGCATACGCTGGTCGCGCTCCACCACCACCCGGTTGCTGTGGGCAGCCGCTGGCTGGACAGGCTGGGACTGCGCAACGCCGCCGAGCTGTTCGCTATTCTGGAGGAAAACCCGCAGGTCCGCGGACTCCTCTGGGGGCACGTACATCAGGACTTCGACCAGCAGCGCGGCAGGCTGCGCCTGCTGAGCTCGCCCTCGACCTGCGCGCAGTTCCTGCCGGGGAGCGACGTCTTCGCGATCGACGACCGTCCCCCAGGCTACCGCTCGCTGGAACTGCACGCGGACGGAAGCATCGCCACGGAAATCACCTGGGTGCCCGCATGAGGCTGGCCCTTGCTGCCGCCTGGCTGCTGTGCGCGCTGCCGCCGTCGGCAGGCGCGCAGCTGGCCTGGGAGTTCGAGGGCGAACCCGGCCACGTAATGCTGCTCGGATCGATACACCTGCTCCGCGCTGAGGACCACCCGCTGCCAGCGCTGATAGAGGAAGCCTGGGCCGCGACCGATACGCTGCATCTCGAGCTCTCGCCGGACGAGCTTGCCGACACGGCCGGGGTGACCCGCCTGCTGATGGCGCTGGCACTGGACCCGGAAGGCAGGTCGCTGCCCGAACTGCTGGGCACCCCCGCCTGGACGGAAATCTCCGGCGAGCTGGGGGCGCTCGGGCTGGATCCAGGGCTGCTGCGACCCTGGCGCCCCTGGTATGCCGCGCTGCTGGTCACGCAGCAGCTGCTGGACAGGCTGGGATTCAGTGCCGAGCTCGGCATCGAGGCCTGGCTGGTCGAACGGGCCTCGCGCGAGTCCCGGCCGGTGAGGGGGCTCGAGACGATCGAGCAGCAGCTGCGCGCGCTGGCCGAACTGCCTGAACCGGTTGCGCATCGCTTCCTGCTGGACACGGTGGCTGAAGCGCGCTCGGCTGCGGAGGCTGGGCCGGCGCTAGTCGCAGCCTGGCGTGACGGCGATGCGCGCCGCCTGGAAGAGGACATGCTGGAACCTCTGCGCGCAGAGCCAGCGCTGTACGAGGCACTGGTCGTTCGCCGGAATCAGCTGTTTGCCGATCAGGTGGTCGCCCTGGCGGGTACGGAGGGCTGCCACCTCGTAGTGGTGGGCGCGCTGCACCTGGTGGGTGACGACGGCGTGCCCGCACTGCTGGCGGACCAGGGGCTGCGACTGCGTCAGATTTCGACCATCTCGAAATCTTCCTTGCCGGCACCGCAGTCAGGGCAGCGCCAGGACAGCGGCACGTCCGCCCAGCGCGTGCCTGGGGCGAGTCCATGCTCGGGTGATCCGGCCGCCTCGTCGTAGACCCAGCCACAGATCAGGCACATCCATTGCTTCATCGTCACATCCCTGGTGAAGAATCAGGTTCCCGCGCCTATTGTGGCCTGCGGCTGCGCAATGACTGCAGCAGCGGCTGGAGGAACCGCAGACGCTCGAGCGGATCGGAAACCTCCAGGCAGCGCTGCTTGTCGGCAGCGGGCATCGGCAGGATCTCGGCGAAACGGCAGCCGACCCAGCCAGCATCCTCGAGGTCTCGATCCACCATCTGGTAGAGCTTGCCGAGGTCATCAAGCACCGACTGGAGCAGGCTTGCCATCGGGCGAAACTCGGCCGGCAGCGGCTCGCGGGGCTCGTCCTCGAGCAGCTCGACATCCGCCAGGTAAAGGCCATCCACCTGCCGGTCCAGCGCGCCGACCTGGAAACGTCGCCCGCCCAGCGCGGTGATGCCGAGAATCCCGTCGCTTCCCTGGTACCAGTCCAGAACCCGTGCCAGCGTGCCTGTACCAGCCACCTGCACTTCTCCTGTCTCGCTGCCAGCGCGGATCAGCACGACGCCGAACTCGCCGTCCTGCTTGAGACAGCGACTGATCATGTCAAGATAGCGTGGCTCGAACACGCGCAGCGGCAGCGGTCCGCCGGGAAACAGGACCGTGCCCAGCGGGAACAGCGGCAGGCGGGCGATCTTCTGGCTCATGCTGGGTTCTGTCGGGGCACGGGGACTGCTCGCGGTCGTACCGTGAGGTGGCCACGGCCAGGAACGCCGATCATGCGGTGCATGCGCGGCAGCGTCAACCCGCGCGAATCGAGCTGAGTGCGCTGGGCAGGCGCTCGCGCAGGTTCTCGAATGCGCCGTTGCTCATGAGCACGACCTGGTCACCGGCCTCAAGCTCCTGGAGCAACAGCTCGAGAAGGGCGTCACCGTCGCCGACAACCCTCGCAGCAGGATGGGCGGCTACGCTCGACGCCAGGTCCCAGTCGAGTCCCGGGGGTTCAAGCAGGAACGCCAGGTCAGCCGCAGCCAGGGCCTGGGCCAGCGCCGCACCATGCGCGCCGAGCCTCATCGTGTTCGAGCGAGGCTCAAGTACAGCCACGATGCGTCCCGTCCGGCTCGAGGCACGCAGCCCTTCCAGCGTGCGCCGTATCGCTGTCGGATGATGGGCGAAATCGTCATAGACCCGTATACTGCGGAAACTCCCGAGTGGCTCCAGGCGCCGGCGTACGCCCCGGAACCCGGACAGCGCAGCCAGTCCCTGCTCGACCGGGATACCGACGTGGGCCGCGGCCAGCAGGGCGCCCATCGCGTTCTCCGCATTGTGCTCGCCGCTCAGCGGCCATGCCCCAGGGCCCGCGAGCACGGAACCATCGCGGCGCACCAGCAGGCGGCCCCCGGCATCCACCCGCGCCTGCCAGACACCCGGGTCACCCTCGGCTGCGCTGCTGAAACGCTCGACCGGTGTCCAGCAGCCCTGTGCGAGCATCATCGCGACGTTGGCGTCGTCCGCAGGCACGATGACGCGCCCAGCGCGCGGCACTGAACGCAGAAGCAGGTGGAACTGGCGGATGATCGCGGCAAGGTCAGGATAGATATCGGCGTGGTCGAACTCGATGTTGTTGATAACCAGCGTCCGCGGGTGGTACAGGAGGAATTTCGGTCGCTTGTCGAAGAAGGCCGTGTCGTACTCATCCGCCTCGAGCACGAAGAACGGCGAGCTGCCCAGGTGGGCCGAGCCGGGAAAGTTGCCCGGAAGGCCGCCGACCAGGAAGCCGGCATCGTGGCCCGCCGCATGCAGGATCCACGCGAGCATGCTCGTCGTCGTCGTCTTTCCGTGGGTGCCGGAGACTGCCAGCACATGGCGGTCGGCCAGCACGTGCTTTGCCAGCCACTCCGGGCCCGACATGAAGGGTATGCGCGAGTCCAGCAGCGCCTCGACCACCGGCATGCCTCGCGTCATCACGTTGCCCACAGCAACGAGGTCCGGGGCCGGCTCCAGCTGGCTGGCCTCGAAGTCACCATGCACAGCTATACCCAGCGCAGCGAGCTGGTCGCTCATGGGTGGATAGACATTGCGGTCGGCGCCAGTCACGCGCCAGCCCGCCGCCCGCGCCAGGGCAGCGACACCGGCCATGAAGGTGCCGCAGATGCCGAGGATGTGCAGGTGTCTCATGGCTGCCCCGGCCTCAGCGTAGCCACCGCGAACGCGCCCAGAAAGAAATACCCGATCGAGACCAGCAGGCCGGCACCAAACGGCGCCGACAGGGCACGGGCGAAGATATGGCCGTTGATCACGATCGACCACAGGATTACGGTCAGCACGCCCGCGGTGCCGAGTATGGCCGCGTTGCCGCCCGGCGGCTGGTTGACCAGCAGCCACTGGAAGGGCAGCAGGACGAAGGTCAGCAGCGTCCCGGTACCGAGCAGCGCAGTCAGGGTCTGCCGATAGCGCCCAGGGTGCCCTGCGAACTGGAGCAACGCCAGCGTGAAGCTGCAGACCAGGGCGAGGTTGATCGCGAGCAGAGCAAGGCGCTGGCCACCCTCGTTCAGCGGCAGCATCAGCGAGGCAAAGACGTAGGCTGCGGCCGTGGCAAGAAGCAGCAGGTCCGAGGCGGGCAGGTCTTCGGGGCCTAGACGGCGCAGCGCGATCGCGATGTATGCATTGATGATGGCCAGCATGCAGTACCCTGGCCAGCTGGCCCGACAGTCGCTAGTGACAGGCTGACATGATCCTCTACACTGCGCGCTTATGCCAGACCCTTCCTCCGCCCTGATCACCTCTGCCGAAGCGCTGCAGCGATTCTCCGAGAACCTCGGATCGGCGGGCATGGTTTCGGTTGATACCGAGTTCATGCGTACCAACACCTATGCACCGCAACTCTGCCTCGCGCAGGTGGCTGCCGACGGGCATGCGTGGTGCATCGACGAACTGGCGGGGCATTCGACCACAGGGTTCTGGCGCAGCCTGGCCGCAGGCGAGCGGCTCTGGGTGATGCATGCCGCCCGACAGGATCTCGAAGCCTTGCTCGGCACGCACGAGGTGATGCCGGGCGCGCTGTTCGACACCCAGGTGGCCGCCGGGCTACTGGGCCACCCGCCCCAGATCGGCTATGCGAACCTCGTCCAGGAGGAGCTCGGCATCCAGCTGGCCAAGGCCCATACGCGTGCGGACTGGTCGCGCAGGCCCCTGGAACCGGAGCTGATCGAGTACGCCATGGAGGACGTGCTCCACCTGCCGGCGCTGCACGAGCGCATCTCCGCGCGCCTCGAGGAGCAGGGGCGTGAAGCATGGGCAGCCGAGGACTGCGCGGCCCTGCTGGACCCGGCCCTGTACCGGACCGACCCGGAGCAGGCCTGGCATCGGCTCGGGGGGATCACGAGGCTGCCCCCGCCGGCCCAGGCGCGTGCCCGCGCCCTGGCGGCATGGCGCGAGCGGCGCGCAGTCGACAGAAACCGGCCGAGGCAGTGGATCCTGGCAGACCAGGCCTTGTTCGCTCTGGCGCTAGCAGCCCCCGCGAGCCGAAGCGCGCTGGCCGCGATTGACGGCCTGCCGCCGGCCGTGGTCCGCCACCAAGGCGATGCGCTGCTGGCAACGCTGAACGAGGCCCGGGCCAGCCAGGAAGAGCCCGCCGGGGTTGCCGGTCCGGTCGACCAGGCGGCCGTCCGTGCTCTGATGAAGGAGGTGACGGTGCAGGCCGGGAGCCTGGGTCTGGCCCCGGAGCTGCTGGCCACGCGGCGGGAACTGACGGCGATGCTGCGCGGCGAGCGCGGGCTGCGCGTGTTCTCAGGCTGGCGGCAGCAGGTGGTCGGGCAGGCCTTGCTCGAGCGACTGCCGGACGCCGCTGGCTGAACGGCTCAGGCGCCGAGCGCAGCCAGCAGGCGCTGGTAGACGGTATCGGGCCCGCCCTCGCCGTCCACAGAGCGGAGCAGGCCGGCCTGGCGGTAGTACTCGATCAGCGGGGCGGTCTGCTCCTGGTAGACCTTGAGCCTGCGGCCAATGGTCTCCTCGTTGTCATCCGCCCGCTGCTCGAGGGTGCCACCGGCGGCGATGCAGGCATCGAGTTCCTCGCGCGGCGAGAAATGGATGTTCAGCAGCTTGCCGGTCACCGAGCAGGTGCGCCGCCCGGTCAGCCGCTTCATCAGCACGTCAGGATCGACGTCGATCAACACGGCCGCATCCAGCGGCTGGCCGAGCCCCTCGAGGACTGGCTCGAGCGACTCGGCCTGGCTGATGTTGCGCGGGAAGCCGTCGAGCACGAACCCGGCAGCGGCATCGCGCTCCTGCAGGCGCTCGCGGATCATCCCGAGCACGATATCGTCGGAAACCAGCTCGCCGGCTTCCATTGCCGCCTTGGCCTGGCGGCCCAGGGGCGAGCCGGCAGCCACGGCCGCCCGCAACAGGTCACCTGTGGACACCTGGACGATGCCGCGCTCGGCCATCAACCGCTTGGCCTGGGTACCCTTGCCCGACCCGGGTGCACCGAGAAAGACGATTCGCACTGGCGGAACTCCTGCGGGGCGCTTCGGAAGGGCGCGTAAACTAACGCGGGCCGCCAATCGGCGTCAAACTGCGGCTGCGTGCCAGGCCTGCCCGCACCCGGCGCCTGTGCTATTTTCGGGCGATAGTGCCGGCCCGCCCGGCCCTGCCTGAACGAGGGGAGCCAATGGCACGCAGGAACGTCTTCTACGCCCAGTCCGGCGGTGTGACCGCCGTCATCAACGCGAGCGCCTGCGGCGTTATCGAGACAGCAAGGCGGCACCGTGACCGCATTGGCAAGGTTTATGCCGGGCGCAACGGGATCCTCGGCGCGCTGCACGAGGACATGATCGACACCAGCCGGGAAACGGTGCGGGCGATCGCGGCCCTGCGCCACACGCCCGGCGGCGCCTTCGGTTCGGCCCGCTACAAGCTCAAGCCGATCGAGGAGAGCCGCGCCGAGTACGAACGCCTGATCGAGGTATTCGACGCGCACAACATCGGGTACTTCTTCTACAACGGGGGCGGTGACTCGATGGATACCGCCCACAAGGTCGCGCAGCTTGGCCGTGAGCTCGGGTACCCGATCACCTGTATCGGCGTGCCCAAGACCGTGGACAACGACCTGCCGGTGACGGACTGCTGCCCCGGCTTCGGCTCCGTCGCCAAGTATGTTGCTGTCTCGACCCGCGAGGCCGCGCTCGATGTTGCCTCGATGGCGAGGACCTCCACCCGCGTGTTCATACTCGAGGTCATGGGCCGCCATGCGGGCTGGATCGCCGCTGCAGCCGGCCTCGCCGGCCAGGGCGCCGACGAACCCCCGCACCTGATCCTGTTCCCGGAAATCCCGTTTGACCGCAAGGGATTCCTGCGCCGCGTGCAGCAGTGCGTCGAGCGCAACGAGTACTGCGTGATCGTGGTCAGTGAGGGCGCGCGTGACGCAGACGGCCACTTTCTCGCCGATGCGGGGACACGCGATGCCTTCGGCCACAAGCAGCTCGGCGGCGTGGCCCAGGAGATCGCCACGATGGTGCGCGACGAGCTCGGCCTCAAGTATCACTATGCGATCGCGGACTACCTGCAGCGCTCGGCCCGACACATCGCCTCGGCCGTCGATGTCGAGCAGGCCTATGCTGTCGGCCGGGCCGCCGTGGAGCTCGCGCTTGCGGGCCAGAACGCCATCATGCCGTGCATCGTGCGCAAGTCCGACCGCCCCTACCGCTGGGTCATCGGCCAGGTGCCGCTTTCGCGTGTTGCGAACCGGGAGAAAAAGATGCCGCGCAGGTTCATTACCCGCGATGGTTATGGCATCACGGCAGCAGCCCGTCGCTATCTCGAGCCACTCATCCAGGGTGAGGACTACCCGCCTTATCGCGCTGGCCTTCCAGACTACGTGCACCTGCGCAACCACCCTGTCACAAAGAAGCTGGCCTGATCGAACGCGTTGTGATGCAATGCATCCCGATCCCGGGCAGGCGCACGGTATCGCGCCTTTCCCCGGGCCACGATCCTTGAATCGCTGCTTGGGAGGGAGAGTCCATGTCTGCTGACCTGGTCCTGGGGCTGGCCATTGGCGCCTCGTTGATTGCACTGATATACGGGGCGCTGTCGGTGCGCTGGATCCTGGCGCAGCCTGCGGGATCAGAACGGATGCAGGAGATCGCTGCCGCCATCCAGGCCGGCGCGACGGCTTACCTCCACCGTCAGTACATGACGATCACCATCGTCGGGGTCATCGTGACCCTGCTGCTCGGCCTGGTGCTGGACTGGGCGACGGCGATCGGCTTCGTGATCGGGGCCGTGCTTTCAGGCGCCGCCGGTTACATCGGGATGTCGATCTCGGTCAGGGCCAACGTGCGCACTGCCCAGGCCGCCAGTGTCGGGCTGAACCCCGCACTTGCCGTCGCCTTCCGGGGCGGCGCGATCACCGGCATGCTCGTGGTCGGCCTGGCGCTGCTCGGCGTTGCCGGCTACTACTGGCTTGCGATCACGACCTTCAACGAGGATGTCGCCCTGCGCGGCCTGCTGGGTCTGGCATTCGGCGGCTCGCTGATCTCGATTTTCGCGCGACTTGGTGGCGGCATCTTCACCAAAGGGGCCGACGTGGGCGCCGACCTGGTGGGCAAGGTCGAGGCGGGCATTCCCGAGGACGACCCGCGCAACCCGGCCGTGATCGCCGACAACGTCGGTGACAATGTCGGCGACTGCGCCGGCATGGCGGCGGACCTGTTCGAGACCTATGCCGTGACCGTCGTGGCCACGATGCTGCTCGGCGGGCTACTGCTGGGCGAACTTGGGGTGGCTCCAGTCATCTACCCGCTCGCCCTTGGCGCCGTCTCGATCATCGCGTCGATCATCGGTACGTTCTTCGTGAAGACCTCGGACGGCGGCAAGATCATGGCCGCCCTCTACAAGGGCGTGATCGTCTCGGGTCTCATCGCCGCGGTCGGCTTCTGGTTCGTCAGCCAGTCGATCATGGGTGACCAGGGGACGAACTACTTCCTCTGTGGCGTGATCGGCCTGGCGTTGACGGCCGCGATGATCGTCATCACCGAGTACTACACCGCGACCGAGTACAGCCCGGTGCAGAGGGTGGCTGCCGCCTCGCAGACTGGGCATGCGACCAACATCATCGCCGGCATCGCCGTCTCGATGAAGTCGACCGCACTGCCAGTGCTGGCGGTCTGCCTGTCCATCTGGGCCAGTTACTCGCTGGGCGGCCTGTACGGCATCGCCATCGCAGCGACCGCGATGCTGTCCATGACCGGGATGGTGGTGGCACTCGATGCCTACGGCCCGATCACGGACAACGCCGGCGGCATCGCCGAGATGTCCTCGCAACCCGACTCCGTACGCACGATCACCGATGCCCTGGATGCCGTGGGCAACACGACCAAGGCCGTGACCAAGGGTTATGCGATCGGCTCGGCAGGCCTCGCGGCACTGGTGCTGTTTGCCGACTACACCAGCAAGCTCGAGGCGGACGGCAAGCTCGGCCCCGGCACCGCGGTCATCGGCTTTGACCTGTCCGACCCGGTGGTGCTGATCGGGCTGTTCATCGGTGGCCTGGTACCCTTCCTGTTCGCCGCCATGGCGATGGAGGCGGTCGGGCGTGCCGCCGGCGCCGTCGTCACGGAGGTCCGGCGCCAGTTCCGCGAGATCAAGGGCATCATGGAAGGCACGGCCAAGCCGGACTACTCGCGCGCGGTGGACCTGCTGACCAAGGCCGCTATCAGGGAAATGATCCTGCCCTCGCTGCTGCCGATACTGGTACCGGTGGTCCTGGCGATCACGATGAACCTGCTGTTTGGTCCCGGCGCCGGCATCAAGGCGATCGGCGGCATGCTGATCGGCACCATCGTCACCGGGCTCTTCGTCGCCATCTCGATGTGTACGGGCGGCGGCGCCTGGGACAACGCCAAGAAGTACATCGAGGAAGGCCACTTCGGCGGCAAGGGCTCAGAGGCCCACAAGGCCGCGGTGACGGGCGACACGGTCGGCGACCCGTACAAGGACACTGCGGGCCCGGCGATCAACCCGCTGATCAAGATCATCAACATCGTCGCGCTCCTGATGGTCCCGCTGTTGTGACCTGACGGGTTCGGGAAACTTCGCTTCAGCTTGCGGTGGGCGTTGTCCGCAGGCCCTGTGGCGGACACGCCGTGAAACCCGTCCCTGGGGGCTCGGGCGCGGCATCCCTGCC
>JAFIFS010000106.1 GCA_020831895.1 Chromatiales bacterium | reverse complement strand
GTTCAAGCGTGACGACCAGGATGGTGCCGGCTTGGCCGGGGGGGATGGGCCCGCTCGGCCCCCCCGGCGCAAACAAGGGGCCCCGGGGGCCCGCCCGCGCCGCCCGGCGGGCCCCCCCCCCCGCCCCCCCCCGGGGGGGGGGGGCGGAGAGGGAGTCCGCCGTGTTAGCGTCTTATTCCATCGCGAGAAACCGCGCGAACCCAAGTCAGATCAGCAGTTTGGGCATTATTAACGTCTAGCGTCGTCTTACGAAATCGTCTAAGATAGTAAAAGTGTAGGCGGGTAAGAAGGCGGGTATATCATGCCACGAGTAGCAAAAGAACTCACAGACCTTGCGGTGAAGCGACTGGGACCGAAGCCCGGCCAGCGCCTCCCCGTGAGCTATCCGGTCGGGGGCGTCTCCGGCCTCAGTCTCCAAGTCACCCCGGCGGGCGGTAAGTCTTGGCTGTTGCGGTACACGGTCCCCGGGCCGCCCGGCAGCAAGCAGAAGCGCCGCGAACTCGGGTTAGGCGGCTACCCTACCGTGACGCTCAAGCAGGCCCGGGAAAAGGCCCGGGAGCTGCGCGAGCAACTGGCCCAAGGGACGGACCCGGTTGAGCAGCGCAAGGCTCAGCGGAGCGCGCTTGCCGCTGAGCAGGCCCGGGCGATTACCTTTGAGGAAGCGACACGAAAATGGCTTGATATGAAAGCCCTTGAGTGGAAAAGCCCCAAAGACTTCCCCCTCCACACTCGGCGCTTCGAGAACTTCATATTCCCTACACTGGGCGCTGTTCAACTGTCTCAGATTAAGTCCGCAGACCTAATCAAAGTGTTGGAGCCGATCTGGCTGGAAAAGGCCGACACAGCGAAAAAGCTCCGAGGTTGCATTCATAACGTGTTCGACTGGGCTGCGGTGCGTGGCCTTGTAGACGGGCCGAACCCGACACCTAGCAAGGCTCAAATCAACACAGTCGCAGGGAATGCTTCTCGAATTGTTAAGGGTGGAAACCGCGCCGCGCTACCCTACGCCACGGCACCAACCTTCATGGCCGACCTTCGGGCATGCACCGGGATGGCTGCCCGGGCGCTTGAATTCGTCATCCTGACTGCCGCACGGTCTAGCGAAGCACGCAAAGTGACCTGGGCGGAGTTCGACCTGGAGGGCAAAGTCTGGACGGTCCCCGCTGAGCGCATGAAGGCCGGTAAGGAGCACCGAGTGCCGCTGAGCGAAGCCGCTGTTCAACTTCTCCGGGACCTCCCCCGGCTCAAGGACAAAGAGTTGGTGTTCCCGGCTCCGCGAGGTCAGTCTTTGAGCGATGGCGCAATGCCCGCGCTTGTTAAGCGGATGCACAACGCCAATGTGAAGGTCGGAGGCAAAGGGTATATCGACCCGAAACAGGACAAGATCATCACCCCTCACGGCTTCCGCTCGACCTTCCGGGACTGGGCCGCTGAGGCGACCGACTACGCCAACGAAGTCGTGGAAATGGCGCTGGCCCACACGATCAAGAACAAGGCTGAGGCCGCCTACCGCCGGGGCGATCTGTTCGAGAAGCGTCAGGGACTTATGGCCGATTGGGCGGCCTACTGCGAGGGCTGACCGACTATACTTTTTAGGGTAAGCGTCTGATATACAAGAAAAAAGACTTTACGGAGACGTTGCGAGCCGATACGATACTAAGCAATACCAGCCCCGGGGTCTCCGGGGCGAGGTAGCAACACAGAAATGGAGAAGAAAAGGAGCGAGCCACTGGCTCGGCCTTCCCGTTTCTGTGATGAAGCATCCGAAGGGGAAGCGTTCGAGCTGTTCGATTAGGCCCGCGCTTCCCCTTCGTCGTTTCGGGGCAGCGCGGACGAACAGGAACCGCTGCCATGACACAAGCAACTACACACCAACAAGAACGCCGCCAAGCCCGGCCCCGCCAAGTCGCTGAATATCTGGGCGTGAGCATCGCCACAGTATGGCGCTGGGCGTCCGAACGTCACGACTTCCCCCGCTCCCGCAAGATCGGGCCGCGCGTGACCGTCTGGGACCTCAACGAGATTGACCAATGGGTTGACGCCCAGCAGTCGAACCAGCGTTGAGGAGGCGTCCCCATGAAAAGCAACAAGCAAGCACGGAAAGCCGTGCCAGAGTTCGAGCGGGCGCGCTATGTCGCTTGGCTCCTCCGCCTCGATCCCTTCAAGGTCTACCAAATCGCCCCCGACGCGACGGAGGACGGCAATCAGCATCTGGTTGATTGCGTTTTCATTCACCTGAGCAAGCTGGTCGAGAAGGCGAACCATGTAAAGGCGAAGCCCGGGCGGAAACCCGCGCGCTTCCATCAGCACATGCGGACCCTTCACCACTGCTGCGACGTGATGGACGGGACCGCCGAACCTCCCGCCCCGAACGAACACGGCGAGTACGAGAACACCGACGGCTACCGCTGCCCCCTGTTCCTGTTGGAAGGGGGTGACGTATGACCTCGATTCAACACGACACCGCCGCCGCGCTCGACTTCCTCCGCCGGTGGTCGCCTGACGCTGACTGGTGCCTGACGGCAATCATCCCGGACGGCAAGACGGAGACGGCCACTTTCAATCCCACCGAGGAGGAGAAGGCCGCCAAGTGGATCGACGTACGGCAGGGACACAAGAACCTGTACTTTCACGTCAACCCGACCCGGGGCCGCCGTACCTCGAAGCCCAAGAAGCCGGACATGGCCGCGTTTCGCGCGTTTCATGTGGACGTTGACCCGGCGGCTGGCGAGGACTTCGAGGAGGAGCGCCAGCGGATCGCCGCGATGCTGAGCGACAACCTGCCCGAGGGTATCCCGGCCCCGTCGGTTGTGATCGACAGCGGGGGCGGCTTCCAAGCGTTCTGGCTGCTGGGCGACCCGCTGCCCATCGACAAGCCCAGCGACGCCGCGCCGGAGCCGTGGGCGGATGGCGAAGCCTACAACCGGGGCCTTGAGCTGGCCTTCCGCGCTGACGCCTGCCACAACTGCGACCGGCTGATGCGGCTACCGGGGACCGTGAACCTGCCGAACCGGAAGAAGGCGAGCAAGGGCCGGGTTCCGACGGTTGCCCGCCTCCTGAGCTGGGAGGGTGCGCGCTATCCGCTGGACGACTTCGAGCGGCTGAAGGTTACGGCGAAGCCTGCCCCGTCTGCCACCTCTGCCACACCTACGGCCAGCGGTAAGGCTCCCGCCGTACTAGACCTGGGCGACGGTACGCCGATGGGCACGGAGGAGCTACGGGAGTGGGCGGAGAAGAACGGCAAGACGCTCAAGGACGCGACCTTGGCCCGGATCGCGACCGGCACCGACCCGCTCGACCCGACCAAGTACCCGTCCCGGTCGGAAGCCCTATGGGCGGTGGTCTGTGATCTGGTCCGGGCCGATGTGGATGATGGCGTCATCTTCCGGGTCATCACCGGCCCCAACGAGATCGCCGCCAGCGTCCGCGACAAGTCCGACCCGAAGCGGTACGCGCTCGACCAGATCGCAAAGGCCCGGGCGCTGATCGAATCGCAGCCGACATGGGACCGGGTGAACAAGGAAGGCGAGCCGCAGCCCAGCTACTGGAATACGCGGACGGCGCTACTGCTCATGGGGGTGGAGTGTCGGCACGACAAGTTCCGCGACCGGAACCTGATTGGCGCTCACGAGCTACAAGAGTTCAGCGGCGACTTCTCCGACCACGCCGAACGCATCCTGCGTGATGAGATCATCCGCCGGTTCGGCTTCGACCCGGGCGACGTGAACGTGAACAAGGCGGTTCTGTCGCTGTGTACGGAGAACCGCTTTGACTCGCTGATCGACCATATCCAAGCCCTGCCTCCGTGGGATGGAACGCCGCGCCTCGATACCTGGCTGACCCGGTATCTGGGCACGGAGGAAAACGCCTACACCCGGGAGGCCGGGGCGGCTTGGCTCATGGCCGCCATCGTGCGCGCCTTCGAGCCGGGGGCGAAGTTCGACCAGATGCTGGTGCTCATGGGGGCGCAAGGTGTCGGCAAATCGACCGCGCTGCGGATTCTGGCCGGTGATGAGTTCTTCTCTGATGCGCCGTTCCTCCACGCCCGGGACGCCCGCGAAGTGCTGGAGGTGACGGCGGGTGTCTGGATTTTGGAATGCGCGGAGCTGGACGGGATCGGTAAGCGGGACGTGAACACGCTCCGCGCCACGATCACGCGCCAAGTCGATACCGGACGCCCGGCCTATGCGCGCAGCCCGGTGACGATGCCCCGGCGGTTTGTTCTGGGCGGCACGACCAATGAGGACCGCTTCCTGCTCGACCCGGCAGGCAACCGCCGCTTCTGGCCGGTGGAAGTCATCCGGGTAGACCTCGAAGGGCTGGCCGCTGCAAGGAACCAACTGTTTGCCGAGGCGCTGACGCGGTATCGGGCCAGGACGCATAGCCTGCTGCTTGGGCCGGAGGCGTCGGCCTTGGCGAAGGACGCGCAAGACCGGCGGCGGGTGGTTGATGAAGGATTCATCGAAAGCCTCGAAGGACTCCGCGAAGGCATCCAGACGTGGAAGGGCCAATGGATCATCAAAACGTCGGCTATCTATGACCGCCTGGGGATACCGACGAAGGACCGCAACGGAGCGATGCCCCGCAAGGTCAAGGAGGCGATGACCGCGCTTGGCTGGAAGCCGGGCGGCCCTGCCCGGATCGACGGTGAGCTATGTCGCTTCTACGTCTGGGAAGGCGAAGGAGAACCCGGCAGCCTGACTGCTACGGACGGCGGGGGCGGATGCCCTTTTTGAGCCGGATCGAGGGCGTTGGATGGGAATAGACGGCGGGGGCGACCTCGCCGTTGCTTTTTCGGGCTGGCCGTTACGCCGCCAGCGTAACGCTGAAAGTCCACACGGGCCGTGGGTTTCGGCATGAAAATCGGCTACCCCGATACGCGTTACGCGGGTTACGGAGTTACCCGCTGCGCTTATAGGACCCCGGGAATATCGCCCAGGACGCGGGAGCGGGTACTGTTACGGCTCCTCCCGCTTCCCTAGTCTTTTACCTACTTTTCCCGTAACGGCGTAACGGAGTAATAGGAAAGCCAATAGGGACGCGGGATAGCGGCAGAAACGCGGACCAATGATGCGGCGTAACTCCGCGTAATCCCGTAACGCCCGACGGCTGCCGCTCCCCTTGGGCTGAAGGCCGCCCGTGCTGCCGCCCGGCTGGGCAAACCACCACGACCGGGCCGATTGTCCTTGCCACGCCAGTTCGGCGGAGTATCCGTCCGCCCCTCCGCCACACTCCGTTGGTTTTATAGGTGGTTACGCAAACTTACCCGCCGAATTACCCGCCTAAAAGGCTTCTAAGGGTGAGTTCCGGGCGCTAGAATAGATTGGCATATCAACCGATATGCGGAGCGCCAACATGGCCAATCTATCCCTTTACGCCCGGGTCAGCACCGATACCGACCCGCCCCTGAGCGACCAGCTCGACCGCCTGCGCGCTTGGGCCGCCTCCGAAGGCCATACCGTCGTGGGCGAGTTCACCGACGACAACACCCGGAGCTTTCAGGCGGACGCCGCGCGCCCGGCACTGGACCGCCTCTGCCAACTCGCCTTCGACGGAAAGACGGACATGGTGGCCGCCGTATCCCTCGACCGCCTTGGGCGTTCGCTGAAGCACCTGTTCGGCCTCCTCCGGGAGTTCGAGACGCTGGGCGTCACCGTCTACATCGACAACCTCGCCCTCGATACCTCGAACCCGGCGGGCCAGCAGGCGGTTTCCCTACTCGGGGCACTCAACGACTTCGACAAGGCAATCATGAGCGAGCGCGCCCGGCGCGGATACCGGAAGGCCCGGGCCAAGGGCAAGCGGATCGGCGCACCCCGTCTATCGCCCAGCAAAGAAAACCGCGTTGCCGCCCTACTACAGGCCGGAGTCTGCCCCCATCGGGTACGGACCCTGACCAACGTCGGGAAGGCCGCCATTTACCGGATCAAGAGGGATTTGGAATGCAAACCAAGCGACGTAGAACAGCACTGACCAAGAAGGAGCAAGCCGCGCTCCCGGCCCTCCCGTCCGAAGCCATCGACATCGCCCGCGAACTCGCCACCGAGGGCGTGCGAGAACACACGATCCGCCGGACCCTTGGGCTATCCCCCGCCCAGTGGAACAAGCTCAAGGAGGACAGCGAGGAAGGCGAGCTATCACCGCTGGCGTTGGCCCTCGAAGAAGGCCGCGCGGAGGGAGCCGGTGAAATCGTGGCTTTCATGAAGCGGAAGATGCTGGACGAAGGCTCCGAACGCGCCGCCGAATGGCTGGCGGATCGCGTTTTCAAGATCAACAAAGGCGACGGCAACGGAGACGAAGCCCCCCGCGTCCTCATCCAGATCAACGCCGCGCTATCGCCGGAGGATTACGGGAGGGTCATCAATGTCCAGCACGACCACTGAGGCGGTTATCCGCCCGACGCCTTTTCAGGCCGCCGTCTTGTCGGTGCCAGAGGACCACTTCCTGTTCCTGGGCGGAGGCCGGGGCGGCGGAAAGTCCTTCGCCCTCCAGCTCCTCATCCTCCGGCACTGTAACCAGTACCGCCACCGCGCCCGGGTATTGGTGACGCGCCGCCGGTTGAAGTCGCTGCTCCAGTTCGCGGAGGAGTTGCGGGGCTTGCTCCGGTCGGCCTACGGCTCCGGCGTGAGTTACAACCTGAATGACAACATTTTCCGGGTCCCGAACGGCGCAACCATCCAGCTCACGCACTGCGAATCGAGCGCCGCCCTACAGGATACGGTTCAGGGCATGTCCTTCTCGCTGATCGTGGTCGATGAGGCGGGCGAAGGGCCGGAGCTGCCGGTGATCGACTCGCTGGCGCTGACCCTCCGTTCCCCGGGCGTCCCGCTGAGGATGGTACTGGCGGGGAACCCGGGCGGGGCGAACCACTCCGCGCTGGCTGAGCGGTACGTCACGGCCCGGGAGCCGTTCGCGCCGTTCGAGTTCGCGGATCAGAAATGGGTCTATGCTCCTTCGACGGTAGACGATAACCCGCACCTGCCGGACCCGTACCGGAGGAACTTTGAGGTGCTGCGCCATACCGACCCGGCCTTGTACAAGGCACACCGGCACGGCGATTGGTCAGCCATCGTGGGTGATTACTTCGGGGGCGTGTGGTTTCCGGATCGCGCCGTGTTTGACCATCACGAGGTCCCGCCGGATATGTTCGCGACGTTGAAGCTGTCGGTTGACTGGGGGAGCGCCGCGCCTTGCGCGTCTGTCTTGGGCGGACGCCTCGCCTATGACGTGCGCTTGAGCGATGACCGGGTGATGCCGCGCGGGGCTTGGGTGATCTATGACGAGCACTTCGAGTGCGACCCGAAGAACATCAGCCGGGGAACGGGCCGGACGCCCGGACAGATCGCCCCCGCGCTCCACGCAATGGCCGCCCGCAGCCGGTGCCGCGCCCGGGGGCTGATCGACTCCGCCGCCGAAGCCCGAACGGCGGGCCGCTCTGAAGCCTCGATTGCCGACTTGTTCCGGGCCGCTGGGGTCCGGGTATCGCCCGCCCGGAAGGGGGCGCGGGTGCCGCGCTTTGAGCATCTCAAGTCGCTCATGGTCAACGGGGAGTTCTTCGTGGCCTCGCGCTGCCGGTATTGGCTGGCGACGGTTCCGGCGCTGCCCCGGGACCCGAGGAACCCGGAGGACGTGGACAGCTCCGCGAACGATCACATGCTGGACGCGACTTCGTACCTGATCGCCGGGGCGTCGCAGGGCGCAATCCACGTCAACGACTTCGCCGGGCCACCGCCGCGCCTTCCCGACACCGGGAACCGGGTGATTTTCATCTAACAGGAGGGTTAGACCATGCGCCGGATACTCGCCTTGGTGGTTCTGCCACTTCTCGCCACCGTAGCAGCAGCGGAACAGCCGCCCCGGTACTCCGCGTTGGATACGATCAAGCGCGCCGAAATAGGCACGTTCTCGCCAGCCCTACGGCAGGCCGCCGAAAAGCCCGCCCGGGAGCCGGTGCGGGCGGATCGCCGCCGGGCCTTCGAGCCGCGTTGGGGCGTCGTGTGTCGGCCCAATCCGGCGGAGCCGGGAACCCTGGTCTGCGACCCTAAAAAGTAAAGTAACCTATTGATTCAACAAACCTTTCCAGTAGACTGCGCCACAGCCCGCCAGCTATTCTCCCCGGTAACGTGACGCGATACCGCGCGCCACTGAAGGCCGGGAACAGCCCCCGCTACTGAGCATCCAGGGCAAGACCTCCCGGAATCGTGATGAAACTGGTTTGAGGAACAGCCCCATGCCCAATACGCCGAACACCGCCAAGAAGCGCATCGACTTCGACAACGTCCCGACCGGGGTGAGCCTGAGCGAGGACAACGTACAACGTCTGAGTGACCGCGCGACCGAAACCGCGACCGCCTTCCACCGGAAGCTGGACAAGCTCCAAGCGACCTTTGCCGAGGCCCGGGACCGCTATTCCCGCGACGCCGAAGCGATGGTTGCCGATACCAGCCCCGAGGATCGGGCCGCCGCCCGCGCCTTCGCCAAGAAGAACGCCGCCAACAAAATCTCCGAACTTCGCCGCTCCCTGATCGCCAATTCCGAAGGCGAGCGCGCCGAACTCCTCCGCGCCCTGAAAACCTATTCCGACGAAGCCGAAGCCGTTGCCGCCGTCTGCGTGACGCCCGCAATGATGCTTGGGCGCATTGCCTTGGGCGAGCCGAAGCGGACCCAGTACCAGCAGCAGCTCGAAGGAGCCGGGCCGGTCGAACTCGAAACCGCCGCCCGTCAGGCCGTCATGTCCGGGGATGTGGTGCTGGCCGCCGCCGTTGCGACGGTGATCGACCGCCGGACCCGGGACCGCCGCCCGTTCCCAGTAGCCGACCTGGCCGAACGCGTGATGGGCGAGGTACACGACCGCGTGAATGCGAAGCTCGAAGGCGTCCGGCTGGCCTACAAGACCGCCATTGCCGCTGATCGGGAGTTCGTGCGCGGCAAGGCCGATCCGTTGATGAACCTTTCCCTTGCCCTGAGCCGTCAGGCCGCTGCCGAAGCGGAGGGCGAGGAGTAACCGAACGCCGAACACTTGTGGTGGGTGTGCCTGGAGGTAGCGCGCCGTGATGGCGCGCCTTAGCCCTCGCGAAGTCGAAAGCCCGGGAGCGTCGTCACGCCGCTATCCTCACCCGGGCCGGAGGTTTCCGGGGGCTTCTTTTTGGGCTAGCCGTCCGCGTCGAATATGCCTGTATCTGGCGGCATCACCGGCCTACCGCCACGCGTTCTGAGCTGAGGGTGCTCACCGTAGATCAACCGCCCGTTCTCCATGACGTATCGAACCGGGATTTTGGGGTTGTTGATGTCCTTCCCGCCGTCGTCATGCCACTTCTGTTCCCACTTGTTGAAGTAGAAGTCCAAGTCAGCCGGTTCGAGGAAGTAGACCGCCTTCAGGGCGATGTGGCTGTAGACCGCGAACACCCAAGGCACCTGCCGGTACTTGGCGATGATGACGGGGTTCATATGGTGGTGGGTCGAGAAGCCCTTGGTCAGTTCGAGGTTTACCGACTTCAGCTCATACTCCCGGCCCGAGGAGTCCACGGCATCGTTCCCTTCGCGCCCCGGGATCACCGTCAGGTCGAGCAGGAGGAGGACCTGTAGCAGCTTCCCGCCGTTGTCCTGAAATATGTCGTCGATCCCGTGCTGGGTCGCAAGGGCTTGGTATTCTTCGATGGCTGGCCAGAGTTCTTGTAGGCGTCTGAAATCCGCGTGAGGCTTAAGGCTCAAAATCCCGCTCCTGTAGTAGGTTAGCGGGAGTGACGCCCAGCGCCTCTGCTAGGCGTTGAATGTTGTCAATCGAGACGTTCCTTTCACCGCGCTCCACCGAGCCGACATAGGTCCGGTGAAGGCCCGCCAGGTCGGCTAGGGCCTCCTGAGACAGGTGGCGCCGCTCCCGTAAGGCCCTCAAATTGCGGGCGAGAACGGCCCGCGACGATGAGGGGTTTAACTTCTTGTTCATTCACGGGATAATGGCAACTATGATGACTTTGAATCTACAGACTATGAGTAGCAATTGTGAAGCTGACCGACGTTAACCCCGCCTACACGACACCCAACGGAGCCGCCTACATCGGTGATTCCCGCGAACTCCTCGCGAAGCTGCCCGACGGCAGCGTGAACCTTGTAATGACCAGCCCCCCGTTCGCCCTCCAGCGCAAGAAGGCTTACGGGAACCTTGAGCAGCACGAGTACGTGGACTGGTTCTTGGAGTTTGCCGCACTGGTCCGGGAGAAGCTGACCGATGATGGCAGCTTCGTTGTGGACTTCGGTGGGGCCTACATGAAAGGCGTCCCGGTTCGGAGCCTCTACAACTTCCGCGTGATGATGCGGATGGTCGATGAGCTGGGCTTCTTCCTCGCGGAGGACTTCTATTGGTTCAACCCGTCGAAGCTGCCCAGCCCCATTGAGTGGGTGAACAAGCGGAAGATGCGGGTCAAGGACTCCGTGAACACGGTCTGGTGGTTCAGCAAGACGGAATGGCCGAAGTCGGACATCACGAAGGTCCTGGCCCCGTATAGCGACCGAATGAAGAAGCTGATCGAGGACCCGGACAAGTTCTACAAGCCCAAGGTCCGGCCCTCTGGGCACGACATTGGTAAGGGCTTCGGGAAGGACAACGGCGGGGCGATCCCGCCGAACCTGATTCAGGTGCCGAACTCCGAGTCCAACGGCCAGTACCTCGCCGGGTGCAAGGCGGTCGGAGAGAAGGCGCACCCCGCGCGGTTCCCGACACGGCTACCGGAGTTCTTCATCAGGATGCTGACGGAGCCGGGCGACTTGGTAGTGGACATTTTCGCCGGGTCCAATACCACCGGGCAGGTAGCCGAAGCGGAGGGCCGCCGCTGGCTCGCATTCGAGGCGCTACCCGACTACGTTGCCAACTCCTCCTTCCGCTTCCTCGACAAGGGCACGACGCCCGAGGCGATGCGCGAGCTTCACGACAAGATCGCGGAAGGCGAGACGATTGACCTGATGGAATATCGGAAGCAGCTTGGCTTGGGCGTCTGAGGATGCCCGGCCCGGATACGAAAAAGGGGGAGCCAATCGGCTCCCCCTTTGCTTTACTGCTGTGCCTGCGCGCTGGAATTTCCAGCGTTTTCCGCTAGGCGGGTACTTAGGCGGGTAAGGCATGAAACCATGCCGGAAACCCACTAAATACTGGGTATATGGCGGAGAGGGAGGGATTCGAACCCCCGGACCCTTGCGGGTCAACGGTTTTCAAGACCGCCGCATTCGACCACTCTGCCACCTCTCCGGTCAGCCGCGATTGTGGCGATACGTGCTCAGCGGTTCAAGGGCGGGAGTTCG
>JAFIFS010000007.1 GCA_020831895.1 Chromatiales bacterium | reverse complement strand
TCAGCTTACTTCCCGCCTTCTCTCCCGCTACCAGAAAATCCGTTTTGCCGGAAACAGTGCCTGACACCTTTCCGCCAGCGTTCTGAATCAGCTGGGAGGCCTGCTCGCGTGTCATGGATTTCAGGGTACCGGTCAGCACGAAGGTCTTGCCTGAAAACGGGCCATCGGAGGCATCCTGGGTGGGTGCCTGCGGGATACTTACCGGCCAATGTATGCCGGCCTCACGCAACCGCCGAATGATGTCCTGGTTATGTTCCTCGTCGAAAAATGCGCGGATATGGGCGGCTATGACTGGCCCGATGTCCGATATGGCCTGAAGCTCCTCGACACTGGCATCCATCAGGCTGTCAAGATCGCCGAAATGGACCGCTAGCGTCTGGGCAGTGGTCTCGCCGACACCCCGGACACCCAGCGCATGCAGAAACCGCGCCAGAGTGGTCGCCTTGCTGGCCTCGATGGACGCGACGAGGTTTCCTGCAGACTTTTCACCCCAGCCTTCAAGGCCGGCAAGCTTATCCGGCTTGAGAAGGTAGATATCCGCAGGTGACCCCAGGGCTCCCATGGTCACCAGCGTATCGATGATCCGCTCGCCCAGGCCCTGGATGTCCATGGCGCGGCGGGACGCAAAGTGCCGCAGGGATTCCTTCAGCTGCGCCGGACACACCAGCCCGCCAGTACAGCGTGCTATGGCCTCCCCCTCCGGCTGGCTGACGGCTGACTGGCATACCGGACATGCTTCCGGAAGCTCGACAACACAAGCCTGTGCTGGCCTGCGCTCAGGGATAACGCTGACGATTTCAGGGATGACGTCCCCGGCCCTCCGTATGATCACGCTGTCACCGATACGTACGTCTTTCCGCCTCATCTCGCCGATGTTGTGCAGCGTCGCATTGCTGACGACCACACCCCCCACGCTGACGGGTTCCAGCCGGGCTACGGGGGTCAGAGCCCCGGTCCTGCCGACCTGGAACTCGATATCATGGACCTGCGTGACCTGTTCCTGCGCGGGAAACTTGTGCGCTATGGCCCAGCGTGGGGCCCGAGACACAAAACCCAGGCGCTTCTGGCTTTCGTGGGCATCGACCTTGTAGACGACGCCGTCGATCTCATAGACCAGGCTGTCACGCTGCTCCAGCACTTCGCGGTAGTAGGCCAGGCAGCCCTGCACGCCGCTCACTGTCCTCGCCAGCGGCGAGACGCGCAGGCCCCACTCTTTAAGCTGTTCCAGGGTCTCGCTGTGCGTTCTGCTGGACAGTGCAGGATCGCTGATACCCGTGCCATAGAAGAACACCTGAAGCCGGCGCTGTGCGGTGATGCGCGGATCCAGCTGGCGCAGGCTGCCAGCAGCAGCATTGCGCGGGTTTGCAAACAGCTTGCGGTTCTCCCGCTCTGCCTCCCTGTTGATCTCGAGAAAAACGTCCCGAGCCAGGTAGATCTCACCCCTGACATCCAGCTGTCGCGGGTGTCCGTGTCCCCGCAGACGCAGGGGAACCTGTTCTATCGTGCGGACGTTCGCGCTGACGTCTTCGCCAACACTACCGTCGCCGCGGGTGGCAGCCCAGGCGAAACGTCCGGATTCGTAGCGGATACTGACAGCCACGCCGTCGAGCTTCGGCTCGGCCGCGTAGGTCATCTCCCCCTCCTCCAGGCCCAGGCGCTGGCTGACACGGCGATCGAAGGCCATGAGCTCTTCTTCGGTGAAGGCGTTGTCCAGCGAGAGCATGGGGAGTTCATGCCGGCGCTCCCCGAACCCGGTGACCGGTCGGACACCTACTCTCTGGGTGGGTGACTCTGGTGAAACCAGATGTGGATACGATGCCTCCAGTGCCTGCAGCTCGCGGAACAGCCGGTCGTATTCTGCGTCCGGAATCTCCGGGTCATCCAGCACGTGGTAACGGTAATTGTGATGCTCGAGTTGCGCCCGCAGGGCAGACACTCTGCGCTCAGGCCCGTCAGCGGCAGCATGCTGACTCATGCGCAACTCACTTCTGGAGGCGCTGCGACAGGATGATCTGTTCGCGCAGGTAGCGCTCCCGCGGAACGCTCAGTATCCCGCCCTGCTCATCAAGCAGGTCTGCCGAGAACTGAAGGGCCAGGGACTTGCCCAGTGAAATCATGCTGTCGAAGGCATCCAGGGGGTCTGCTGGCCCAGGCATCACCAGGAACAGGCTGATGCCCGGGTAACGCTGGGTCTGGATCCGTGCCAGGTCAAAGGTACCGGGCTCCACGAGGTTAGCCACGCTGAAGACGATCTCCTCCTCCTCGTCGAAAGCATGGAAGATGCCATACTTGCCGTGGCGAAGTCCCTGCTCACGCAGGGCCAGGATCAGACCCTCGGCGGCGAAACCCTCGGGGTCGCGGCACATCAGCCGCAGGGTGATGATCATCTCCTCCGGTGGTTCAGGCTCGGGGTCGGTGAGGCCCTCCGGCTCAGCCTCGGGAGCAGGCTCCTCAACCATAGGGTCGATGACCGGCTCACGGCGCGTGTCCTGGATGGTGGGAGTACTGCCTGACTCGCGATTACGGCGCCAGAAGAAAAACGCGACAGCAAGAGCCAGCAGCCCGAAAAGCCAGATCAGCCAACCTAAGCCCTGCATGGTCGCGCAGCCTCAGCCAGCAACCAGTTCTACCGCCTCGTCGATGTCGACACTGACCAGGCGGGATACCCCGGGTTCGCTCATGGTGACACCGGTCAGCTGCTTGACCATCTCCATGGTGGTCTTGTTATGGGTGATCACGACAAACTGTACCGACTCCGACATCTCCCGGACGATGTCGCAGAACCGCCCGACGTTTGCCTCGTCCAGCGGAGCGTCCACCTCGTCCAGCAGGCAGAACGGCGCGGGATTGAGCTGGAATATCGCGAAGATCAACGCCACTGCGGTCAGTGCCTTCTCGCCGCCAGACAGAAGGTGAATGTGGCTGTTGCGCTTGCCGGGCGGGCGCGCCATTACCGAGACGCCAGCCGTCAGCACGTCTTCCCCCTCGAGGCTCAGGTACGCATGTCCGCCGCCGAAAAGACGGGGAAAAATGCCCTGTAGCCCCGCGTTGATGCTGTCGAACGTCTCCTGGAAGCGCGTCCGGGTCTCGCGGTCGATCTTGCGTATCGCATGCTCCAGCGTGGCCAGGGCCGAGCTCAGGTCCTCAGTCTGGGAGTCGAGGTACTGCTTGCGCTCGGACTGCTCGTTGAACTCCTCGATGGCCGCAAGATTGATAGGCCCGAGGCGCTCGATCTGGCCTCGCACCTTGACGAGCTCGGCCTCCCACTCGTCAGCCGTGTTCTCAGTGCCGACCTGGGCCTGCACCTCGGCAAGCTCGAGGCCCGTAACCGCAAATCTCTCGGTCAGCGTCTCCCGCCGGACTTCCGACTCCCGGACCTGAATACGCAGCTGCTCGACAGATTCCCGCTCAGCCGAGACCTTCTTCTCGAGCTCAGTGCGCCGCGACTCATCGGCACGTACTGCACTCTCTACAGACTCAAGTTCGGACCGGCGATCCTTGAGTGTTTTCTCTACCTCGATCTCGGTCGCGAGGCTGGTTTCGAGTTCAGCCTGCAGGTCGGCCAGCGGCACTTCGGCATCGCGCAGCTGCTCCTCGAGGCTCGCAATGCGCTCGGTGAGTTGTCGCTGCTGGCTGGTCACCCGCTCCAGGGCAGCCCGGGCTGAATCGCGGGCCGTGCGCGCACCCTCGTGTTCCAGCAGCAGGCTGGCGGCGTGTTCGCGGGCCCTCCCTGCTTCCTCGCGCACCCCCTCGCACTCGGCAAGGACCCCGGCCTGCTCCTGCTCAAGGGTCTCGCGCTGCGCGCCCAGCCTGGTGAGGCTCGCAGCAGCATCGGACATGCGGCGCCTGGCTTCCTCCAGCTGCTCTTCGATCCGCACCTGTTCGGCACGCAGCTGGTTGATATCGGCACCCAGGGACTCGCGCCGGTTACGCGCACGGTGCAGGTCCTGGCGGACCGCGTTTACGGTCCCGGCGGCGGAGGATGCCGTCCGGTTAGCCTCGTTATATTGCTCCTGCGTCTCAGCACGACGTTGCTCCAGCTCTTCTATTGCTGCCCTTGCCGCAACCCGTGCACCCTGCAGCTGCTCGATCTCACGTTCATGCCTCTGCAGGTCATCGGCCAGTTCGCGGATCTCCTGCTCCCGGGCAATAAGCCCCGTATAGCCCTGACCGCGACTGATACGGACCCACCCTGCACCCAGCCAGATACCATCCCGCGTAATCACGGATTCGCTGCCAGCGAGGCCGGCGCGCAGACTCAGGGCTGTGGCCAGGTCCGGCGCGACACGTATACCGGACAGCATGCCTGACAACGGGCCCGCGTTGCGGACGTATGCCAGGAGGTACCGTTCGTCCAGGCTGGCCTGCTGTGCCTCGCCAGATCGTGGCTCTACCAGCGCGAGCTGCGTGTCGGGAAGGCCCTCGAGCAGCGGGGCTAGTGATTCGACACACACTGCCTGCAGGAAATCGCCCAGTACTGTCTCGACGGCCAGCGACCAGTCACCGGCAACGTCCAGGGACTGGACCAGTCGCGGTCGCTCACCCAGCTGCCGGTCCTCCAGCCACTCGCTGACGGCCTCCTCGCTGTTGCCCAGTGCGGCAGACTGGACGGACTCCAGGGTCCGCAACTGGCCGCGACAGGACTCCAGCTGGCCGCGCAGCATCTCGATGTCGTGGCTGCGCGCCTGGTCGGCCTGGCGTTGCTCGGCGATGCCCGTGGACAGCTGGGCCAGCTGCCCGGACAGGCCGTCAACCCGCTGCTGTGCCTCGAGGCGCGCCTGCTCGGCCTCTGTCAGCTGCCGTTCCAGCAGCTCCAGCGAGATCGCGCCGTGCTCGGCGCTGTAAGCGGCTATCTGGCGGTCCAGCCTTTCGCGCGCAGACTGCTGGTGCTCGATGCGGGTCTGCTCGACCTCGCGGATCCGCTCCTGCTCACGGATGGCCAGATTGAGCTCGTGCCAGCGCTGCTGCCAGTCCGCCAGGCGCTGCTCGGCTGCCTGCTGCCTGCTGCCGGCATCCGCCTCGGATTCGCGGGCCGCCTCCAGAGCCGGGCCGAGTGCCGCTATGCGCGCTTCCAGACCGCCCAGTACCTCCTGGTCATGGGCGTCCTGGCGCTCGACCTCGGACAGCGAGAGCCGCGCCTGTTCGAGGTCCCGCCCCTGTCGCTCGCGGTTCTCGCGGTGATGGGCAATAGCCTGCTCCAGGCGCGAGATCTCGCTCTGGACGCCATAGAACCTTGCCTGCGCCGCGTTGAAGGCGTCCGTGGCCTCGACATGGCGGCTACGGGCCTGCTCGATCGCGGCCTCGGTCTGGCGCTGCTCGGCAAGCGCCGCATCCATCGCGGTCTGCCGGTTCAGAAGAGCCAGCCGGTGCACGTCGAGCCCCTGGTCGAGGTCACGCAGGCGCATTGCCAGCATCTGTGCCTCCAGCGTGCGCTCACGGTCCTTCAGCACGCGGTACTTCTCGGCAGTCTGCGCCTGGCGCTGCAGGTGGCGGATCTGTTTCGCCACCTCGTCCCGCAGGTCGTTCAGGCGAGCCAGGTTTTCCCGGGTGTGGTTGATCCTGTTTTCTGTCTCCCGGCGCCGCTCCTTGTACTTGGAGATACCGGCGGCTTCCTCGATGTAGACGCGCATGTCGTCAGGCTTGCCCTCGACGAGCCTGGACACCATGCCCTGCTCGATGATGGCGTAACTCCGGGGCCCCAGACCCGTGCCCAGGAACAAATTCGTGATGTCCTTCCGCCGGCAGCGGGTATTGTTCAGGAAGTACTGTGACACCCCGTCGCGGGAGACGACCCGGCGCAAGGAAATCTCCGCGTACTGGGCATACTGACCACCGATCGCGCCATCAGAGTTGTCGAAGAAGAGCTCGATGGATGCGGTACCCACGGGCTTGCGGGCCGCGGAGCCGTTGAAGATGACGTCCTCCATGGAGTCGCCTCGCAGGTTGCGGGCGCTGCTCTCGCCCATCACCCAGCGTACAGCGTCGATGACGTTGGACTTCCCGCAACCGTTCGGACCCACGATGCCGACCAGGTTGCTCGGGAGGTAAATGGTGGTCGGGTCGACGAACGACTTGAATCCGGCCAGCTTGATTCTACTCAGTCGCATGCTCGCTCAGGGTTCCATGCCGGTCAGTGAGTGGCGCTTGCAGCGCTGGCCCCGGATGGCGCCGCGTCGCTTGGCAGGTGTCGCTAGTGTAAAGTAAATAAACCATGGATGGCACCAGCGAAGAATCCTAGAAATGGCATCCCCGCAACATCAGGCCAGCGGCCTGGAGACCTTTCCCAACCCGGCGCCGGACAGGCCCTACACGATCCGGATCCGTATTCCGGAGTTCACCTGCCTGTGTCCTAAGACCGGCCAGCCCGACTTCGCGATCCTGGATCTCGAATATGTTCCCGCTGGGCGCTGCATAGAACTGAAAGCACTGAAAAACTACATCTGGTCCTTCCGCGACCGCGGAGCCTTCCATGAAGCCGTGACCAACGAGATCCTGGCCGATCTGGCAGGCCTGCTGGAACCCTGCTTCATGCGACTGACGGCGCGCTTCAACGTCCGCGGCGGCATCTATACGACCGTTGTCGTCGAGCACCGGGCTCCCGGCTGGTCGCCTCCACCACCGGTCCAGCTGCCAGGAGACAGCCAGGCCTGACCCGGCCCACTGCGGCCGATCCGGCGCATGGGACCCTGGGGATCCCGCAGGTCTTCCCGACCGCCCCCCGGACTGTATAATCCCGCGATTCGCAAGCATGCTCAGGGGAGCCAGCCATGGCAGCAGCATCGCGATCCAGCAAAAAGAAGGTCTCGCGCAAGGCACCGGCCAGCAGTGCCTCGGTGAAGAAGGCGGCTGCAAGCCGCAGTAAGGCTGCCGCCGGCAAAAGCAGCCCTACCCCGAAGAAAAAAACCACTGCAGTCAAGAAGGCTGCGGTGAAGAAGAAGGCAGCCAGCAAGGCTGCCAGCCCCAAGGCCACGAGCAGCAAGAAGGCCACAAAGAAGGCGTCTGCCGCCGCCGGAGCGGTCCGCAAGAAAGTCGCCCGAAAGACCAGCAGCAAGGCGCCCGCGGTGCGCAAGACCAGCCGCAAGGTCGCCGGCCCCGCCCGAAAGGCAACGGGCACCAAGGCAGGCAGGACAGGGACAGCGTCAGCTAAGAAGGCGAGCAAACGGACTGTGAGCAAGGAAAAGGTTATCGAGACGGGTACGCGGCGCGCCGCGTCCAGGTCACGCGCCGGCAGCGGCAAAGCAGGCGCCAGCAGGCGCAGCAACCTGCTGGAGGCACCCAGCCGGTCCTCGACCGGCATGATCCACGGCATACCTCCCTACCAGGCGCAGGCGGGCGAGGAGTACATGAACGATCGCCAGCTCGCCCACTTCGAGCGCATCCTGCTCGCCTGGAAACGGGAGTTGATGGAAGAAGTCGATCGTACCGTCCATCACATGCAGGATGAGGCGAGCAACTTCCCGGACCCCAATGACCGGGCAACCCAGGAGTCGGAATTCGGGCTCGAGCTGCGCACGCGCGACCGCGAACGCAAGCTGCTCAAGAAAATAGATGCCGCGCTGGAAAGGATCGAGAACGGCAGCTACGGATACTGCGAGGAGACTGGCGAGGAAATCGGCCTCAAGCGGCTGGAAGCCCGGCCCGTGGCCACTCTTTCGGTCGAGGCGCAGGAGCGCCGTGAACTGGCTGAAAAGCAGTACGGAGAGCGCGACGAGCGCTACCGTTGAGCCAGAACATCTCCTGATAATTCAAGCAAAATTCTGATTTTATTAGAAAAAAAACCAGGGCGGACTGACGCCGCCCTGGTTTTTTCGTGCCGCAGCGAAACAATTCTGCCAAAATGCAGCGAACTTGCTGGCCGGAACGCGGTCCATAGGGACAAGGCCGACAGCAACTCGGCCAGGCTTATTCCCCCGAGTCAATGCGCAGGTGAGGCACTATGAGCACGAATGAAACGAGACTGATCCGAAAGTATGTCAACCGGCGGCTCTATGACACACGGCAGAGCCGTTACGTCAACCTGGAGGATCTCCGGGAGCTGGTGGTCCAGGGCATCGAGATCAAGGTGGTCGAGCAGGCCACGGGCACGGATATCACTACGCCCGTGATGCTGCAGATCATCGGCGAAGGTGCCAAGGGCGGCGCGCACCTCCTTAAGGCTGACTTTCTCTCGGGCCTGATTCGGCTCGCCGGCCGGGATGACGCTCACGAACTGAAGGAGCGGCTCAACCAGCAGCTGAAGGCGGTCCTGACCAGCGTCGCCGCCACCCCGGTCGCCCCGCGGCCTGTCGTCACCGGCAGCAGCAGCTTCCAGGCAGCCGAGACGGCTGGATTCCGTCCGCTCAACACCCAGAACTGAGTCTGCACAATAGAAGAACCCCGGCCCGCCTGACGGGCCGGGGTTCGTTTTTCCAGGGCCCCGAAACCGGGCCGCCGGTCGCCGACCCAGCCGGATCAGCGACGCAGGCCGAGGCGGGTGATCAGCTCGCGGTAACGCTCGGCATCCTTGCGCTTCAGGTAATCCAGCAGCTTGCGGCGCTGGTTTACCATCCGCAGCAGGCCCTGCCGCGAGTGGTGGTCCTTCTTGTGGCTCGAGAAATGCACGGTCAGCTCCGAGATGCGGGCCGAGAGCAGTGCAACCTGCACCTCAGGGGAACCGGTATCGGCCCCGCCCCGTCCATACTCGGCGAGAATCTTGCTCTTGGCCTCTGCATTCAGTGGCATTCGGTCAGTCTCCTGGGTCCGGCCGTGATCAACTACAGCCATGATATGAAAGCCGCCTATTGTACCCTGCTATCCGCAACTGTGACAGAGCGCCCTGCATGACCTGCAGCGGACCAGTTGAAGAGCCTCCGGGGCTGTATACGGCCTTCCGGCAGTAGCTCCCCTATGCCCAGGAAATTGCCGCTGACGTCGGACAGCCGCACGAGGCCAGGCGGTATGTCGCGCCGCGGCGAATTGACCTCGCTCCCCTGGCGCAGGTAGAACGCGTCCGCAGGACCCAGCCTGATCTCGGTCCATCCCGCCAGTGCCTGCGCAGGGCCGAGCAGGAGACCATCCAGGCCGGACAACCCCCGTGCGGCAGCAAGCGCCTCCAGAGCCTCCAGCGTGAACATGGGGGACTCCCCGAACGGCTCGACAGCAAGGCGACGCAGCGCGCTGACATGCGCCAGACGGCCTGCTGCTCTGGCGACATCCTCAACCAGCGTCCGGATATAGGTACCCTTGCTGCAGCGGATCCTGAGAACAGGGCGCGCCGGATCAGGGTCCTCGATCGCGATCTCATGAATCGTCACGCTGCGTGGCGCACGCTCAACTTCGACGCCGGCCCTGGCCAGCTCGTAAAGGCGACGTCCGCCCTGCTTGAGTGCCGAATACATCGGGGGCAGCTGCTGCTGCTCGCCGAGGAAACGTGGCAGCACCTGCCGGAGCAGGTCCAAGGGCAACGTGACCAGCTCCGAGGACTCGACGACCGTACCATCCGCATCACCGGTATCGGTTCGCGCCCCGATAGCCAGGGCAACCCTGTAGGTCTTGTCGGCGCTGAGCAGCCAGGTCGAAAGCTTGGTGGCCTGACCCAGGCAAATCGGCAGCATCCCGGTAGCCAGCGGGTCCAGGCTGCCCGTGTGTCCCGCTTTCGCCGCCTGGAACAGGCGCTTCACTCGCTGCAGGGCAATGTTCGAGGTGCAGCCTGGCGGTTTGTCGAGCAGCAGGATGCCATCGACCGCTCGCCGTGGGGCTCTGGTGCGCATCTCAGCGTTCCGGAGGGGTATCGTCTGAAGCGTCAGCGGATGGCCTGCCGACTGCCTCGTCAATCAGCTGGTCGAGCCGGCGCGCCTGGTCGAGGCCATCGTCCACGCTGAAGCGCAGCTCGGGCACTGCCCTGACCTTGAGCGCCTGCGCCAGCTCCCGACGTATGAATCCGCTGGCCTTCTCCAGCGAGGTGGCCAGCATGGCGGGATCCAGGGCGTCACCCGGCACGGGCATCACGCTGAAGTACAGCCTGGCCACGCTCAGGTCGCGGGATACACGCACGTCGGTGATGATAACCCTCTGCAGCCTCGGGTCACGGACGCGCTGCCGCAGAATCTCGGCTACGATGCGCTGGATCTCTTCCTCGACCCGGCGGCTGCGGCTGAATTCACGGGGCATCGACTGTCGCTCAGGCGCGGGAGCACGGCGTCAGACCGTGCGCTGCACCTCGATCCGCTCGTAGCACTCGATCTGGTCGCCTACGCGGACATCATTGTAGTTGCGCACGCCAATACCGCACTCCGTCCCGGCCCGGACCTCGTTGACGTCATCCTTGAAGCGGCGCAGTGACTCGAGTTCCCCCTCGTAGATGACCACGCTGCTGCGCAGGACGCGGATAGGATTGCTCCGGCGGACGTAGCCCTCGGTGACGAGGCATCCGGCCACCTGGCCGAACTTGGGCGAGCTGAATACCTCGCGCACCTGGGCGAGACCGACGATCTGCTCGCGGATCTCGGGAGCCAGCATGCCGCTGATCGCGGCGCGGATATCGTCGATAGCCTGGTAAATGACGCTGTAGTAGCGTACGTCCACACCGGTGTCCTTCAGCAACGCGCGTGCGGCGGCATCTGCACGGACATTGAACCCGATGATGATCGCCTGCGAGGCGGCGGCGAGGTTGACGTCCGACTCGGTGATGGCGCCAACGCCAGACCCGACAACCTTGATCTGCACTTCCTCGTTCGAAAGCTTGGTCAGCGCCTCGCGCAGCGCTTCGGAACTGCCGTGGACGTCGGCCTTGATCACCAGCTGAATGCCCTGCGCAGCCGCAGACTCCATCTGGCTGAACACGTCCTCGAGCTTCGCCGCCTGCTGCAGGGCCAGCTTCTGCTCCCGGGTGCGGCTCTCACGGCGGCCGGCAAGCTCACGGGCCTTCTTCTCGTCGTCGAGAACAACGACTTCATCACCGGAATTCGGGGTCCCGGAAAGGCCCAGCACCGAGACGGGCATTGACGGCCCGGCGCTTTTCACCTTGTTTCCGGTTTCATCCATCATGGCGCGGATACGCCCGGACTCCTGGCCCGCCAGCACGGCGTCGCCCACATTGAGCTCGCCACGGGTCACCAGGATCGTGGCGACAGCACCACGGCCTTTTTCCAGGCTGGCTTCCAGGACGACGCCGGTAGCCGGGCCCTGGTCAACCGCCTTGAGGTCGAGAAGCTCGGCCTGCAGCAGCACGGACTCGAGCAGCCGATCGATGCCCTCACCGGAATGGGCCGATACGTTGACAAACAGCGTCTCTCCGCCCCATTCCTCGGGTACAAGCTCGCGGCCCGCGAGCTCCGTGCGCACCCGCTCCGGATCCGCATCGGCCTTGTCGATCTTGTTCACCGCCACGACGATCGGGACCCCCGCCGCACGCGCATGCTGGATGGCCTCCTCGGTCTGTGGCTTGACACCGTCATCCGCCGCAACGACAAGGATGACGACATCGGTGACCCGGGCGCCACGCGCGCGCATCGCCGTGAAGGCCGCATGGCCAGGTGTATCGAGGAACGTGATCCTGCCCTTGGGCGTTTTCACATGGTAGGCGCCGATATGCTGGGTGATGCCTCCGGCTTCGCCCGCAGCCACGCGAGTGCGCCGGATGTGATCCAGCAGCGAGGTCTTGCCGTGGTCGACGTGGCCCATGATGGTCACGACCGGCGGGCGCGGCCTATCCTCGCCCTGTGCCTTGCCTATCACCTCCTCCAGGATCGAGACCTCGGCGAGGTCCTCCTTCACCGGCTTGGCGACATGACCCATCTCCTCGACGACGAGGATGGCGGTATCCTGCTCCAGCACCTGGTTGATGGTCGCCATCACGCCCATCTTCATTAGCGACTTGATCAGGTCCGGCGCCTTGACCGCCATGCGATTGGCCAGATCACCCAGCTTGATCGTCTCCGGAATCGCAACCTCGCGCACCACGGGCGCCGTGGGCTTCTCGAAACCGTGGCGGGTATCGACGGCGACCGCTGCGCGCCGGCGGGCAGTCTTCTTCCTGCGCCGCCCGCTGGCGTCACCGGAGACATGGAGCTCCTTGCGCCCGTAACGGGTAGCCGGCCCGCGAGCCGGCTGCTCGGGCGCCCGGCGCGGCGGCGCCGCCGGAGCCGGGGGCGCATCCTGCTGACGGGCCTCCTCTGCAATCCGGCGCAGCTCTGCGAGTCGCTCCTGTTCGACCTTTTCGGCCTCCGCGTGGCGGCGAGCCTCCTCCTCGGCCTGGCGGCGTGTCTCCTCTGCCTCCAGGCGCTGGCGCTCGGCCTGTTCAGCCGCGGCGCGCTCCTGCTCCTGGCGCTCTGCCTGCAGCTTTGCCTGCTCCTGCGCCTCGCGCTGGCGATCGAGCTCTTCCTGCTGTTCACGGGCAGCCCGCTCGAGCACGTCGCGCTTGATGTAAGTGCGCTTGCGGCGGACCTCGACGCTTACGGTGCGAGCCCTGCCCTGGTTGCCGGAGAGCTTGAGCTCTGTCTGTGAACGGCGCTTGAGCGTGATCTTGCGTGGTGCTGCCGAGGTGGACTCTGCGTCACGCCCATGACTGCGGCGCAGGTGCGTCAGCAGCTCCATCTTGGCGTCCTCGCTGATGAGGTCATCGGCGCCCTTGACGGAAATGCCCGCCTCATCGAGCTGAGTAATCAGACGCTCGACGGGTACTTTCAGTACCTCGGCAAACTGCGCAACCGTCACGTTCGACATATATCTACCCCGTTTTACTGCAGGCCAGCCTCAGCCGGCGGCTTCCTCGTCCTGGTCCTCAAACCAGTGGGCCCGGGCGGCCATGATAAGCTCCGCGGCCCGCTTCTCATCATCGATCTCCGGGATCTCCATAAGCTCGTCGACTGCCTTCTCGGCAAGATCGTCTCGGGTGCTGATCCCGTTCGCCGCGAGAATCAGCGCGAGCTCCTGATCAACGCCCTCTACCTCCAGCAGGTCTTCCGCCGGCTGCGCGCCGTCTATCTTTTCCTCGGTCGCGATCGCCTGCGTCAGCAGGACATCACGTGCGCGGCTGCGCAGCTCCTCGACGATCTTCTCGTCAAACTCGGCGATAGCCAGAAGCTCAGCCACTGGTACATAGGCCACCTCCTCGATGCTGGAGAAGCCTTCCTGTAGCAGGATCGTCGCCACTTCCTCGTCAACATCCAGCTGCTGCATGAACAGCTCGAGGAGCTGGCGCGACTCGCTCTCGGTCTTTTCCTCGGCAGCAGCCTCGGTCATGACATTGAGCTCCCAGCCCGTCAGCTCGCTGGCCAGCCGGATATTCTGGCCACCACGCCCGATCGCCTGTGAGAGCCTCTCCTCCTCGACGGCGATATCCATGCTGTGTGACTCCTCGTCAACGACGATCGAGGTCACGTCAGCCGGGGACATCGCATTGACCACGAACTGTGCCGGGTTGTCGTCCCAGAGAATGATGTCCACACGCTCACCGGCAAGCTCGTTGGAGACGGCCTGCACCCGGGAGCCGCGCATGCCGACGCAGGCGCCGACCGGGTCGATGCGAGGGTCGTGGCTCTTGACGGCGATCTTGGCCCGCAGACCCGGATCGCGCGCTGCGGCCACGATCTCTATAAGTCCCTGCCCGACCTCCGGGACCTCCAGCTTGAACAGCTCTATCAGAAACTCTGGCGACGTGCGGGTCAGGAACAGCTGCGGGCCGCGCGGCTCCGAGCGGACCTCGCGCAGCAGGGCCTTGATCCGGTCCTGCTGGCGGGCAGGTTCGCGCGGTATCGAGTGCTCACGCGGAATGAAACCCTCCGCATTGCTGCCCAGGTCCACATAGATGCCGTTGCGATCGACACGCTTGACCACGCCACCCAGCATCTCGCCAACGCGGCCCTCGAATTCCTCGACAACCTTGCGGCGCTCGGCCTCGCGCACCTTCTGCACGATCACCTGCTTGGCGGTCTGCGCGGCGATCCGGCCGAACTCCACCGACTCTATAGGCTGCTCGACGAAAGCGCCCGGCTCCGCGGCGGCATCGATATCCACTGCATCGATCAGCCGGAGTTCGGCATCGGGATTTTCCAGTTCTGTCGAGTCGTCCGCGAAGACTTTCCAGCGCCTGAAAGTGTCGTACTCACCGGTGTCGCGGTCGATGCTCACCCGGACATCGACCTCCTCCTCGGGGTAGCGGCGGCGAGTCGCAGAGGCCAAAGCAGCCTCCAGTGCCTCGAAGATGATCTCCTTCTCGACACCCTTCTCGTTCGAGACCGCATCAACAACCAACAGGATCTCTTTACTATTCATAGCCTGCATCCGCCATTCGGCAATCGCCACCGGCCTTTGGCCAGCCGCCTGTTTACCACTGCGGCACCAGCCGCGCGACTTCTATCTCTTCGAGGGGCACGACGGCGTCTTCGCCTTCGTCCAGCCTCACCCGGATCAGGTTGCCCTCGCGTGCCGCCAGGACTCCCTCGATCTTGCGCCTGCCGTCCAGCAGGCGCCGGAACCGCAGCCTGATGCGCTCGCCCGCGAAGCGGTCAAAGTGACCAGGCTTGACCAGCCGCCGATCCATGCCTGGCGACGAAACCTCGAGCACGTACTCCCCGGGCAGCGGGTCCTCGACATCGAGTACCGCGCTGACGGCGTGGCTCACGGCCTCGCAGGCATCCAGGTCAACACCTTCCGGGTGGTCGATGAAGATCCGCAGCCGGCCATGGCGCGCCTTGACGAACTCGAGGTCGGACAGTTCGTAGCCCAGGCGCTCCACCACTGGCTCCAGCAGCTCCACCAGCTTTTCGCGTATGACCTCGACCTCCTCGTCCGGCCCGGTTTCCCGGCACCGGAAACAAAAAATGGGCCAGAGGCCCACCGTCGGTTCTTCATCCGTGTACGCTGGACCGGCTGTCCAGCCCAGCGTGGCAGCCGGTAACCAGTACCGGCTGCCAGCCTTGAATCTGGTAGCGGGGGCAGGATTCGAACCTGCGACCTTCGGGTTATGAGCCCGACGAGCTGCCAGACTGCTCCACCCCGCACCTGCAGCCCGTGAATATTAGCGACTTCCGGCCACCCTCGCAAGCAGCGAGCCGGGATCAGCCCAGCAGGCCGGTGCAGAGGTCCATAAGGGGTCCGGGAAAGAGGCCGAGGGCGAGCGCCAGCAGCGCGTTGATGCTGAGCACCAGCCTGAAGTCGCCAGGAGCCTGCACCGGCGCCCCCCCGGGTAGCTCGTCGAAATACATCAGCCGGATCACGCGCAGGTAATAGAACGCCCCCACAACCGACATCAGCACGGCGAACAGGGCCAGCCAGACTGCCCCTGCCTCCACCAGCGCCAGCAGCACGATCCACTTTGCGTAGAAGCCGGCCAGCGGGGGTATCCCGATCATGCTCGCCATCAACAGGAGCATCATCAGCGCGAACCACGGGCTGCGCTGGCTCAGGCCGCGGAAATCATCCAGCTGGTCGGCTTCGGCGCCCCGGCTGCTGAGCAGCATGATGATGCCGAAAGCGCCTGCTGCTGCGACGACGTAAACAATTGAGTAGAACACCGCCGCCTCAACCCCGGCGGTGGTTCCGGTAGCGACACCAAGCAGGATGAAGCCGACATGCGCGATGGCCGAGTAGGCCAGCATCCGCTTGATGTTCGTCTGGGCGATGGCCACGATGTTGCCGATCAGTAGCGACAGCACAGCCAGGGTCATCAGGATCACCTGCCAGGTCACCAGAAGCTCGGGCAGCGCCTCGGCAACCAGGCGGATGACGAGAGCGATCGAGGCAAGCTTGGGTGCAGTTGCAATCAGGAGCGATACGCTGGTGGGCGCACCCTGATAGACATCCGGCACCCACATGTGGAACGGCACGGCCCCGAACTTGAACGCGATGCCCGAGAGCATGAAGCCAAGACCGACGAGCAGAAACACCGGGACGCCGTCCAGGCCAGCCGCATACTCGCGCAGCTCCCCGAGGTTCAGCGTTCCGCTGAACCCGTAAACGATCGACATGCCGTAAAGCAGCGTACCCGAGGCTATTGCCCCCAGCACGAAATACTTCATGCCTGACTCCGCACCGATGGGCGAGTCCCGGTCATAGACAACCAGCGCATACAGGGCCAAGGAAAGCATCTCCAGCCCGAGATAGATCACGAGGAAGCTGTGACCCGAAATGATCACGAGGATCCCGAGCAGCGCAAAGAGCCCGAGCACGTAGTACTCGCCACGAAACAGCTGCCGCTCGCGCAGCCAAGGGCGCGAGTACAGGAAGACGACCGCCATGGCCAGCGCGGCCGCAACCTTCAGGACCCGGGCCAGCGGGTCTACGACGACGCTGCCACCAAACGCGAGCACCCGCCCATCGCCGCCCGCCGTAGCTGCCAGCCAGCCTGTGCCCGCCAGCAGCAGCATCGCCAGAGCATAGGTCAGGTCCCGGTGACGGTCGCGGATGAAGAGATCGAAAAGCAGGAGGACGCAGATCCCCGCGGCGAGGAATGCCTCCGCACGCACTGCAGAAAGGTCGCTGACCAGTTCATTCATCATCACTCAGGAACCTTCGACTGCAGGATATGGTCCACCAGGTTCTCGATCGTCGGCATCATCACCTCGGTCAGCGGCTGCGGCCACAGCCCGATCCAGAGGACACCGGCAGCCACGAGCATCAGAACCAGGAACTCCCGCGCGCTGAGGTCAGTGAGCCCGGCAACCTGTTCGTTGGCCACCGCGCCGAAAATAACCCTCTTGACCAGCCACAGGGTATAGGCAGCCCCGATGATCAGGGTCGTGGCGGCGAGGAACGCGTACCAGAAGCCCGCCTTGAAGCTGGCCAGAATCACGAAGAACTCGCCGACAAAGCCGGAAGTGCCGGGCAGGCCCGCGTTGGCCAGGGCGAAAAGCACCATGAAGGCCGCGAACCTGGGCATCGTGTTGATCACGCCCCCGTAGGCGCCTATCTCCCGGCTGTGCACACGATCGTACATGACACCCACGCACAGGAAGAGCGCACCCGATACGAAGCCATGGGAGATCATCTGCACCATGCCGCCGGCAATGCCCAGGCTGATCCCATCCGTTCCGCCACTGTTGGCGACGATGGCCCACGGAATGAAGAACCCGAGCGTGACGAAGCCCATATGGGCAATCGACGAATAGGCGATCAGCTTCTTCATGTCGCTCTGGGCCAGTGCGACGAACCCGATGTAGACAATGGCGATCAGGGACAGCGCAATGACGAAAGTGTCCAGCAAGGCGCTGGCATCAGGGGTGATCGGCAGGCTGAAGCGGACGAACCCGTAGCCACCCATCTTCAGCAGTATCGCAGCCAGGACCACCGAGCCGCCCGTAGGTGCCTCCACGTGGGCGTCAGGCAGCCAGGTGTGGACCGGCCACATCGGAACCTTGACGGCGAAGGCGATCAGCAGGGCGAGGAAGATCAGTACCTGCTCGGTGAGGCCGATGGGCAGGGCGTGGAAGTCCAGGATGCTCCAGCTACCGGACTGCAGGTACATCCATACCAGCGCGATCAGCATGAAGACCGAGCCGAAGAACGTGTAGAGAAAGAACTTCAGCGTGGCATAGATGCGCCGCGGCCCTCCCCAGATACCGATGATGATGAACATCGGTATCAGCATCGCCTCCCAGAAGACATAGAACAGCACCGCATCGAGCGCCGAGAATACGCCAATCATCAGGCCTTCCAGCACCAGGAAGGCGGCGAAATAACCGGCGGCCCGCTCGCGGATAACGTCCCAGCCAGCGAGGATGATGACGGGAGTCAGGAAGGTTGTCAGCAGGATCAGCGGCATCGAGAAACCGTCGACACCCAGGAAGTACTCCACCCCGAAGCGCTCGATCCACGGCAGACGCTCGACGAACTGCATCTGGGACGTACCCTGCTCGAAGCCGAAGTACAGCGGCAGGCTCAGCGCAAAGACCAGGAGCGAGACAGCCAGGGCGAACAGCCGCGGAAGGGCCGGTGCGGCACCGCCCTGCGAAGCCATCCCGCCCCGGGCGAGCAGCATCAGGAGCAGCCCGCCAAGAACGGGCAGCCAGATGAGGGTGCTGAGTATTCCAGGCATCATCTCGACCTAACCGCGCAACAGGATCCAGCCGAGGACCAGCGCCAGGCCGATACTCATCGCAAAGGCATAGTGGTACAGGTAGCCGGACTGCAGGTGACGGACGACCGCGGCTGTCCAGCTGACCAGGCGTGCCGTGCCATTCACCAGCGCGCCGTCGATCAGCTTGACGTCCCCGAAACGCCACAAACCCTGGCCGAGTCCGACACTGCCACGCGCGAGCACCCGCTCGTTGAACGCGTCGAAGTAGTACTTGTTGACCAGCAGTCCATGCACCGGCGCCAGTCGCGACTGGATCAGGCCAGGCAGGTCCGGACGATGCAGGTAGAGGTACCAGGCGGTGGCAACACCCGCCAGGGACAGCCAGGGCACCACCGAACCCAGCCCATGCAGCAGGAAGCCTAGCGGGCTCGTGTAATGCTCGGCCACGCGGCCAAGCACGTCGTTCTCAGGCAGCAAGAAGATCGTGCTGCCGAAGAAATCACCAAACAGCATGGGACCGACGGCCCACCAGCCCACCAGCACGGAGGGTATCGCAAGCAGTACCAGGGGCAAGGTGATTACCCAGGGCGACTCGTGGGCGTGCGAACGGGTTTCCTCGTCCATCCGCTCCTGGCCGTGGAAGACCAGGAAAAACATCCGGAAGCTGTAGAGCGAGGTGATGAACACGCCGGCAATGACGGCAAATAGCGCTAAACCGGCTCCCGGCCGCGTGGCCTCGCTGACGGCCTCGATGATCCCGTCCTTCGAGAAGAACCCGGCAAACCCGGGAAAGCCGATCAGCGAGAGGCTGCCCAGCAGGCAGGTCCAGTACGTGATGGGCATGTAACGGCGCAAACCACCCATCCGGCGCATGTCCTGCTCGTGATGCAGCGCGACGATCACCGAGCCTGCTGCAAGGAACAGCAGCGCCTTGAAGAAGGCATGAGTCATCAGGTGGAAGATGCCCGCTGCGTAGGCCGAGGCCCCGAGGGCGACTGTCATGTAGCCCAGCTGGGACAGCGTGGAATAAGCCACGACACGCTTGATGTCGTTCTGGACGATGCCCAGAAGCCCCGTCAGGAGGGCGGTGGTGGCCCCAATCACCAGCACCAGGCTGAGTGCCACCTCCGAATACTCGAACAGCGGCGACATGCGCGCCAGCATGAAGATTCCCGCCGTCACCATGGTGGCGGCATGAATCAGCGCCGAGATCGGGGTGGGTCCCTCCATGGAGTCCGGAAGCCACACATGCAGCGGCATCTGCGCCGACTTGCCCATAGCACCGATAAACAGGAGGATGCAGGCCACCGTGATCGCTGACCAGGCGCTACCGGGCAGGACCTCGACGGTTGCGGCCCGCAGGGCCTCGGAGCGCTCGAAGACCTCGTAGTAATCGAGGCTGCCGGTGAACATCAGGATCACCGCAATACCCAGGAGAAAGCCGAAGTCCCCCACCCTGTTAACGAGGAACGCCTTGAAGTTGGCGAAGATCGCCGTGGGACGCGTGTACCAGAAACCGATCAGGAGGTACGAGACCAGGCCAACGGCTTCCCAGCCGAAGAACAGTTGCAGGAAATTGTTCGACATCACGAGCATCAGCATCGCGAAGGTAAACAGCGAGATGTAGCTGAAGAAACGCTGATACCCCGGGTCATCATGCATGTAGCCGATGGTGTAGATGTGCACCATCAGGGAAACCGAGGTGACGACCACCATCATCAGGGCCGACAGCGGGTCGATCAGGAAACCGACCTCCATGCGGAGATCACCGATCACCGCCCAGGTATAGATCGCCTGGTTGAAGACCTCCGCACCGTCGATGACCTGCTGCTTGAAGACCAGCAGTGACAGCGCGCAGGCAAGCGCCACCGCGCCAATCGTCAGCAGGTGCGCGCCAGTCCGGCCGATCACCCGGCCAAACAGGCCCGCAACGATCGCGGCCAGCAGCGGAGCAAGGACGATCGCAAGATATACGCTTTCCACCGCTCAGCCCTTCATGCTGTCGAGCTCATCGACATTGATGCTGCGCCGGTTGCGGAACAGCACGACGAGGATCGCGAGGCCTATCGCGGCCTCCGCCGCTGCCACCGTCAGGATGAAGAACACGAACACCTGGCCGGCCACGTCATCCAGGAAACGGGAAAACGCAATGAAATTGAAGTTGACTGCCAGCAGCTGCAGCTCGATGCACATCAGCAGCAGGATCACGTTCTTCCGGTTGAGGTAGATGCCCGCCACGCTGATGGCGAACAGGACCGCCGAAAGCGTCAGATAGTGCGCCAGGGTAATCATGAGTCCTTCTCGGCGTCCATCTTGACGAGGCGCACCCGGTCCTTGCGCTGCACCTTGACCTGGGCACTCACGTCCTGGACCTTGAGGCCGGGACGTTGCCGCAACGTGAGCATGATTGCCGCAATGATCGCGAGCAGCAGGATGAAGGCCGCCAGCTCGAAGGCATAGACATGCTCTGTGTAAAGTACCGCGCCCAGTTCCCTGGTATTGCTGTGGCCCGCCTCCCGCGGCGTCAGTGGCTCCGCCGCGGGCAGCCCGCTACGCAACCAGATAGCGCCGGCCAGCTGCAGAATGATGATGCCTGAGACGATCGCCCCGAGCGGCGCATAGCGCGTGAACCCCTCGCGCATGCGGGTCACGTTGACGTCGAGCATCATGATGACAAAAAGGAAAAGCACCATGACCGCGCCCACGTAGACCAGCACGAGAACCAGCGCCAGGAACTCTGCCTCCAGCAGCAGCCACAGTACAGCGCTGGTAAAGAAACAGAGTATCAGCAGCAGCGCCGAGTGCACGGGGTTACGGGCGATGATGACGCCAAGCGCAGAGAGCACCAGCACACCGGCAAATATCGCGAAAAGAACCGAAGGTACCATCGTTACGTGCTGCCTTGTGCCCGGACTGATGTCAGCGATAGGGCGCGTCCGCGGCCTTGTCGGCCGCGATCATCGCCTCATACTTCTCGCCGACCGCGAGCAGCTTGTCCTTGGTCATGATGTTCTCGCCGCGGTTCTCCATGTGGTACTCGAAAATCCGCGTCTCGACGATCGCATCCACCGGGCAGGCTTCCTCGCAGAAACCACAGTAGATGCACTTGAACAGGTCAATGTCGTATCGGGTAGTACGTCTCGTGCCATCCTCGGCCACGTCCGACTCGATCGTGATCGCTGCCGCCGGACATACTGCCTCGCAAAGCTTGCAGGCAATGCAGCGCTCCTGGCCGTTGGGGTAACGCCTCAACGCGTGCAGCCCGCGGAATCGCGGTGATTGCGGGGTCTTTTCCTCAGGGTAGCGAACCGTGACCTTTCGGACGAAGAAGTTGCGCAATGTGAGGCGCAGTCCCTTGAGGAGCTCCCAAAGCGACAGAGTCTTGATCACGCTGACCATACTGTTCATATCAGCTACTCCAGGGGCCTACGCCCAGAACCACCATCACGCCCTCGACAAAGATCCAGACAATCGTGACGGGAATGAACACCTTCCACCCCAGGCGCATGATCTGGTCATAGCGATAGCGCGGAAAAGTGGCACGGAACCAAAGGAAGCAGAACAGGAAAAAGGCGGTCTTCAGCGCCAGCCAGTGCAGCCCGGATGCGCGCAGGAACTCGAGAACGCTGCCGTCAAGGAACGAAAACATCGAGCCTGCAAACGGCGAGGTCCAGCCACCCAGGAACAGCACCGCTGTCAGTGCCGCGATCAGGATCATGTTCGCGTATTCGGCGAGGAAGAATACGGCGAAGGCGACGCCTGAATACTCGACGTGAAAACCGGCGACGATCTCAGACTCGCCCTCTGCAACGTCGAAAGGAGCACGATTGGTCTCCGCCACGCCCGAGACGAAGTAGACGATGAACAGTGGGAACAGCGGCAGCCAGAACCAGCTCAGGGGGCCGCCGGCCTGGGCCTCGACTATGGCCCCAAGGTTCAGGCTGCCACCGGCCATCAGAACGCCGACCAGCGCAAAGCCCATGGCGATTTCGTAGGCGATGATCTGCGCAGCCGAGCGCATCGCGCCGAGCAGCGCGTACTTGGAGTTCGACGCCCAGCCAGCCAGGATCACCCCGTACACGCCCATCGAGGTCAGCGCAAGGACGTACAGCAATGCGGCGTCGATGTCGGCAATGACGAACCCGGGGAAAAGGGGCATCACCGCCCAGGCCGCCAGGGCTGGCGCGATGGACAGCACGGGCGCGATCACGAAAAGGAAGCGGTTCGCGCTCGAGGGAACGATGACCTCCTTCATCAGCAGCTTGATCACGTCGGCGAACGGCTGCAGGAGGCCACGCGGCCCGACCCGGTTCGGTCCCATGCGATTCTGCATGAAACCGATGACCTTGCGCTCGAAGTAGGTCAGGAAGGCAACGGACAGGATCAGCACCAGGCAGACCACCCCGATCTGCACCAGGCTGGTCAGGGTGGTGAGGGCCCATTCAGGCAGCGCCTGTTCAAGTCCGGCTGGCCAGTTCATTTCAAGGCTGCCCCTCAGGCCGTCTGCGGCTGTCTGGCGGCCGGGTTGCCAGCGAACGCCCGTGCCGCCTGCTGCAGCGCCGGGGCCCGCCGAACCAGCGGGTCAGTGGCGTAGAGTCCCGGGTCCAGCGGGTCGGAAGTTCCGGATACAGGGCCCTGCAGCAGGGACCAGTCGGGCGAAGCCGGACTCTGTGCAAGTGTACCGGCCAGGCTGGACTGCAGGCGGGCCAGCACGGCCGGCGCGTCGGGGTAGTCAAAGCCTTCGAGCTCAAGCCGGTTGCCCAGTACACGCAGCACCTTCCAGCCGGGCCGGCTCTCGCCCACGCTGCGGGCAACGCCCGTAAAGGACTGCCAGTCCCCGGCTGCATTGACGAAAGTTCCGGCCGTCTCGGCCCACGTGCCGATCGGCAGGACCAGCGTCGCGGAGTCGCGCAGCGACTCCCCGAACCACGGCGAGAACGCCAGCACGAAACCAGCCCGGGCCAGGGCAGCCTTGGCGGCAACCGGATGTGCGGTGTCAGCCTCGGGCTCGACGTTCCATAAGACCAGCCCTGCTGGTGGCGCCTCGAGCATCGCGCCAATGTCCTGGCCGGGCTGTTCCCGCAGCTGTCCACCGGGATCCCGATGCGGCAGCACGCCAGCCTGCGCCAGTCCGGCGCTGTTCGCCCCCTCGCTGAGCAGGCCCACCACCGCACCCGTAAGCTGGGCGAGCACGGCGGCCAGGGCCTGGATCTCGGCGAACCGGGCCTCGCGCCCCGCCTCGAGCCCGAGCAGCAGCATTGGGCGCTCCGCCGAGGCCAGCGAAGCCGCTATGCGCTCATGTACTTTCAGCGGAACGACATCGCCGATGCGCATGCCTGCGGGCAGCTCCCCGCCCGCAGCTTTCCCTGCCGCGCTCACGACAGCGCGCAGCTCGCCCACTAGCGCATTGGACGCCACAAGGTAGTCAGCCTGCGGGAACAGAAGCTCATGTGCACCGCGATTGATGAAGGAGACCGCTGCACCGCGCAGAGCGGCCTTGCGCAGGCGATGTGCGATCAGCGGCACCTCGCTGCGCACGCGGCTGCCTACAACCAGGATCGCATCACAGGCCTCGATGGCGGCGACCGGCATGCCCAGCAGCGGCGCCAGCGGGTCGGAAGCCTGCTGGCGGAAATCCTGTCGGCGTAGCCGATGGTCGATGTTGCTGCTGCCAAGCCCCCTGAGCATTGCCTGCAGCAGGTAGCCCTCCTCGACCGTCGCCGAGGGCGATACCCATGCGCCCAGTGCCTCAGGCCCGGCCATCTCCACCACCTGGCGCAGGCCATCTGCCGCGCGCTGCAGTGCCTCGTCCCAGTCGATCTCGCGCCAGCCCTCGGGTGTACGCAGCATGGGGCGCTCCAGCCGGTCGGGTGCGTAGATACCCTCGTAGCCAAAGCGGTCGCGGTCGGACAGCCAGGTTTCGTTGATCGCCTCGCAGGCCTCGGGGACCACGCGCTTCACCCGCCCGTTCAGCACGTGAATCGACTGGTGGGACCCGAGGCAGTCATGTGGTGCGATACTGCGCCGCGCCACCATTTCCCAGGCTCGGGCACTGAATCGGTAGGGCTTGCTGTTGAGCGCCCCGACCGGACACAGGTCGATGATGTTCCCGGAGAGCTCATGGCTGACGCTCTGCTCGATATAGGTGCTGATCTCCATCCGGTCTCCGCGGCCGATGGTACCCAGCTCCTGGATGCCGGCGATTTCGCTGCCGAAGCGCACGCACCGGGTGCAGTGGATACACCGGGTCATGTCGGTGGAGATCAGCGGCCCGATGTCCTTGTCCCGGACGATCCTCTTGCGCTCGGTGAACCGCGACACGTCGCGGCCATAGCCCATGGCCAGATCCTGCAGCTCGCACTCCCCACCCTGGTCGCAGATCGGACAGTCCAGCGGATGGTTGATCAGCAGGAACTCCATCGTGGCCTTTTGGGCGGCTATCGCCCGCTCCGAACGGGTAAACACCTCCATGCCGGGTGCGACCGGTGTCGCGCAGGCCGGCAGCGGCTTAGGTGCCTTGGGGGAGTCCACGAGGCACATGCGGCAGTTGGCTGCTATCGAGAGCTTGGGGTGATAACAGAAGCGGGGGATGTAGATCCCTGCCCTGTCCGTTACCTCGATCAACATCTCGCCGGGCCGGGCCTCGAGCTCGGTACCGTTTACCGTGATGGTGAAAGTCTGGTCGCTCATCGCTGTTTTTCGCGCGCGGGCGTCAGGCCGCCTGCGACTGTGCCTCCACGATAGAACGGCCACCATTGGCGACCATGTATTCGAACTCGTGCCGATAGTGGCGCAGGAAGCTCTGCACCGGCCAGGCCGCGGCGTCGCCGAAAGCGCAGATCGTGTGGCCCTCGATCTTGTTGGCGATCTGCACCAGGAGCTCGACATCCTTCATCTCGCCCTGCCCGCGCAGTATTCGCTGGAGCATCCGATGCAGCCAGCCGGTGCCTTCGCGGCAGGGCGTGCACTGACCGCAGGACTCGGCGTGGTAGAAACGGGAAATACGCGCGAGCATCCGCACCATGCAGGTAGTCTCATCCATCACAATCAGGGAGCCGGTTCCGAGTGCGGAGCCCGCGTTGCGGATGGCGTCGTAGTCCATGGTGAGATCCATGATGGCTTCGGCAGGCAGCACGGGCACGGAGGATCCCCCCGGTATCACGGCCTTCAGCTCCCTTCCCTTCCAGACGCCACCGGCGATGTCGAGCAGTTCGCGAAACGGTATTCCCAGCGGCAGCTCGAAATTGCCGGGCCGGTTCACGTGGCCGGAGACGGAGAAAATCATCGTGCCACCGGAGCCACTCGGGCCCAGGGACGCAAACCATGCGGCGCCGCGCCTCATGATCGCCGGGACGGAAGCAAAAGACTGTGTGTTGTTGATGGTGGTCGGGCAGCCATAAAGGCCTGACGCCGCAGGGAATGGCGGCTTGAAACGGGGTTTGCCCGGCTTGCCCTCCAGGGACTCCAGCAGTGCCGTCTCCTCACCGCAAATATAGGCTCCTGCACCCACGAACGTGTGGAGGTCGAAATCCATGCCGGATCCGCGGATGTTGCGACCGAGCAGACCGGCCGCGTAGGCCTCGCGAAGTGCGGCCTCGAAGCGCGGCACGGGCTCGTCGATGAACTCGCCGCGAATGTAGTTGTACCCTACAGTGGCACCCATGGCGAAGCCACCGATAGCCATCCCCTCCACTAGCGCATGCGGGTTGTAGCGCAGGATATCCCTGTCATGACAGGTTCCAGGCTCGCTCTCGTCGGAGTTGCAGACAACGTATCGCTGTCGCGGGTCGTTCTTCGGCATGAAGCCCCACTTGACTCCTGTCGGAAAGCCGGCGCCACCGCGGCCGCGGAGCCCGGACGCCTTGACCGTCTCGATGACTTCCTCACGGCTGAGCTGTCCCGCCAGGATTCTCCCCCATGTCTCGTAACCGCCGGTCCTCAGATATGACTCGAGGGACCAGGGGTCATCCACACCGAGCGTCAGTGTCTGAAGGCAGACCTGGTTCTGTTCACGCATCAGTCCCGCTCCAGCCCGTCGATGATCTCGTCCACGCGCTCCAGCGTCAGGTGCTCGTGGTACTTGTGGTCGACCATCATCATCGGCGCACCCGTGCAGGCCGCCAGGCACTCTTCCTCCCGCTTGAGGAAGATCCGTCCGTCAGGCGTGCTGTCCCCAAGCCGGATCCCGAGCCTGCGCTCAAGGTGGGCCACGATCTCGTCAGCACCACGCAGCATGCAGGCGATATTGGTGCACACCGAGACGCAGTGGCGCCCGACGGGACGCGTCTCGAACATCGAATAGAACGCGGCAACCTCGAAAACCTGGATCGGCGCCAGCTCGAGGTAGCGCGCAATCGCCACCATCAGGGGAGCAGTGAGATAGCCACCATTCTCATGCTGAGCCGCGTGCAGCGCTCCGATCACGGCAGAACGCTGCCGGCCGGCCGGAAACTTGGCCACCCAATGATCGATTTCCGCACGCAGGTGGTCCGACAGCTTCGGAAGCTGCGCGTCATCCTGAACCTGGCCTGATGTTGCTTCCGTCATGTCCCTAGCGGTCGATCTCGCCGAACACGACATCCTGGGTTCCGATCACCGCCACCACGTCGGCCAGCATGTGGCCTTCCACCATCTCGCTCATCGCGGCGAGATGGGCGAAGCCTGGCGCACGGATCTTGACCCGGAACGGCTTGTTCGCCCCGTCGGAGATCATGTAGATCCCGAACTCGCCCTTTGGCGCCTCCACCGCAGCATAGGACTCGCCGGCCGGCACCGTGTAGCCTTCGGTGAACAGCTTGAAATGATGGATCAGCGACTCCATGTTGCCCTTCATCTGCTCCCTGCTCGGCGGGACCAGCTTGTAGTCATCCAGCATGACAGGACCAGGGTTCTCACGCAGCCACTTGACGCACTGGCGAATGATACGGTTTGACTGCCGCAGCTCCTCGATCCGCACCAGGTAACGGTCATAGCAGTCACCATTCACGCCGATGGGTATGTCGAAGTCCATCTCGGCGTAGACTTCGTAAGGCTGCTTCTTGCGGAGGTCCCAGGCGATCCCCGAACCGCGCAGCATGGGGCCGGTGAAGCCGAGCTGCTGGGCGCGCTCCGGGCTGACCACACCGATGTTCACCGTCCGCTGCTTCCAGATGCGGTTGTCCGTAAGGAGCGTCTCGTACTCGTCGACGCGCGCGGGGAACCGGTTGGTGAAGTCTTCGATGAAATCGAGCATGCTCCCTTCACGGGCAGCGTTCATCCGCTTGAGGTCCGCCCCGTCATGCCAGCGCGAGGCCTCGTAGCGCGGCATCTGGTCGGGAAGGTCACGGTATACGCCGCCCGGGCGGTAGTAGGTCGCGTGCATGCGCGTGCCCGAGACCGCCTCGTAGCAGTCCATCAGGTCTTCGCGCTCGCGGAAGCAGTACAGGAACATCGTCATGGCGCCGATGTCGAGTCCATGCGCCCCCAGCCACATCAGGTGGTTCAGGATGCGAGTGATCTCGTCGAACATGACCCGGATGTACTGGGCCCGCAGTGGCGGCTTCACGCCGAGGAGCTTCTCGATCGCAAGCACGTAGCCGTGCTCGTTGCACATCATCGAGACGTAGTCCAGCCGGTCCATGTAGCCGATGCTCTGGTTGTACGGCTTCGACTCCGCCAGCTTCTCCGTCGCACGGTGCAGGAGGCCAATGTGGGGATCCGCCTTCTGGATCGTCTCGCCATCCATCTCCAGCACAAGGCGCAGCACGCCATGCGCAGCCGGATGCTGGGGCCCGAAATTCAGCGTGAAATTCTGGATCTCAGCCATCGGGCCGGCCCTTCAGGTCAGGTTCCCAGCGGTTGTCGTCGCGGATGACCCGCGGCACGAGCGTCCTGGGCTCGATGGATACCGGCTGGTAGATGACACGCGCGCGCTCCGGGTCGTAGCGCACCTCGACATTGCCACTGAGGGGGAAGTCCTTGCGGAACGGATGACCGATGAAGCCGTAGTCGGTCAGCAGTCTACGCAGGTCAGGGTGCCCCTCGAACAGGATGCCAAAGAGGTCGAAAGCCTCCCTCTCGAACCAGTCGGCGGCGCTCCAGATCTCCGTCACCGAGGGCACGATCGGCGGGTTCGCCTCGCCGGTGAAGGCCCGCAGACGCAGACGCCAGTTATGTTCCAGGGACAGCAGGTGGTAGACGACAGCGAAACGCTTTGGAGGGAAGCTGTCCTGGGGCTCGGGCAGGATCACGTCGCGCCCCGCGGCACGGCTGAAGCCCGTTGCCGTGGCGTCCTCCGTTTCCCACTCCTGCCGACCAAAACCCAGATAGTCGACGCCGCAGACATCGATCAGCATCCCGAAGCGGAAGGCGGGCTCGTCACGCAGTGCGGTACAGACTTCCCGGATATCGGCTGGCGCCAGCTCGAACGTGAGTTCCCCGCAGCGGGACGAGACGCGCGTGATGCGCTCACCGAACCGGTCGGCCATTGCGGTGGCCAGTTTTTCTGTCCGCTTGCTCATCTGGCCTACCGGGCAATCGTGCTGGTGCGACGGATCTTGCTCTGCAGCTGCAGGATCCCGTACAGGAGGGCCTCTGCCGTGGGCGGACAGCCGGGCACGTAGATATCCACGGGCACGATGCGGTCACAACCGCGCACCACCGAGTAGGAGTAGTGATAATAGCCCCCGCCGTTGGCGCAGGAGCCCATCGAGATGACCCAGCGCGGCTCCGCCATCTGGTCATAGACCTTGCGCAACGCAGGCGCCATCTTGTTGGTCAGCGTGCCTGCAACGATCATGACGTCAGACTGGCGGGGACTGGGTCTGAATATGATGCCGAAGCGGTCGAGGTCATAGCGTGCCGCGCCCGCCTGCATCATCTCGACCGCGCAGCAGGCCAGCCCGAACGTCATGGGCCAGAGGGACCCGGTGCGGGCCCAGTTGACGAGGTCGTCGAGCTTTGCAAGGACAAAGCCCCGCTCCTGCAGGATGTCGGGGGCTCGCGCCTGGTCGGTCAGTCCCACTCCAGCGCCCCCTTCTTCCACTCGTAGATGAATCCCACGACGAGCACCAGCAGGAATATGGCCATGGCGCCAAGACCATAGAGGCCGATCTCGTCGAGCGAGATCGCCCAGGGAAAGAGAAATGCGATCTCGAGGTCGAATACGATGAACAGGATGGCGACGAGATAGTAACGGACATCGAACTTCATGCGGCTGTCCTCGAAGGCCTCGAAGCCGCATTCATAGGCGCTGAGCTTTTCAGGGTCTTTCTGCCCCCGGCCGACCAGAAAGCCGATTCCGAGGAGGATGAGGCCGATGCCCACGGCCACCATCAGAAAAAGCAATACCGGCAGGTAGTTGTTCAGCAAGGCAGTTCACCCGAATGGCCGGCGCCCCGTGGAGCTCCGCGCCTGTCTCATCTCTCGAATCCATGGTGCCGATGGCCGGACTCGAACCGGCACGGCTTGCGCCACTGCCCCCTCAAGACAGCGTGTCTACCAATTCCACCACATCGGCCTGGATTCGGAACTGACGGTCAGTCGGCACCCGACGCCGGGTCGTCGCCCGGCACGCCGAAATCACCGATCGAAGGCAGGTCATCGTCCTGCGCCGGCTGGGCCGGCAGGATCACCGCCGGCCTGTCGCCGGTCGGTATGAGGTCGATCAGGCTCTCGGAGGCAGGCCGCTGGCTGCCGAGGAAAGCGAGGCTCAGGCTGGTGACGAAGAACAGGGTCGCCAGTGCCGCCGTAGTCCGGGAGAGAAAATTCGCCGACCCGCGCGCACCGAAAACTGTTCCAGAAGCACCGGCCCCGAACGCGGCACCCTGCTCCGCGCCCTTGCCGCGCTGAATGAGCACGAGGACGATGATCATCGCCGCGATCAGCACATGAACGATCAGCACAGCTGCATGCAAGGTTGTCATCGTGTCACTGTCCCGCCGCTGCGCAACAAATATCCAGAAACTCGGCCGCCTTCAGCGAGGCGCCGCCAATCAGTCCACCGTCGATGTCGGGCATCGAGAAAAGGCTGCCGGCATTGGCACCCTTGACGCTGCCGCCGTACAGGATCCGCAGCCCGCCGCCAATTCTATCATCCCTCGCTGCCACCATGCGCCGAATCGCGGCGTGTACCTCCTGCGCCTCGTCCGGCGTGGCGGTCTTGCCGGTGCCGATGGCCCAGACAGGCTCGTAGGCCACGACTGCGTTTTGCAGTGCCGCCACACCGCAATGATCGAGGACGGCCTCCAGCTGGCGCCCGACAACCTCGAGCGTCCTGCCGGACTCGCGCTCCTGCAGGGTCTCTCCCACGCACAGGATTGGCGTCAACCCCCCAAGCTGTGCCGCGGCAAACTTGCGGGCGACCAGGTCATCGCCTTCCGCGTACAGCGCGCGCCGCTCCGAATGGCCCAGGATCGCCCAGCGCGCGCCCACTTCACGGAGCATCGCAGCGGAAATCTCGCCGGTGAACGCGCCCTCAGCCTCGGCGCAGACATCCTGTGCACCCAGCATCACGACGGTGCCCTCGAGCCGGGCGGCAAGCTCGGACAGATAAACGAAGGGTGGGCAGACGAGCACCTCGACCAGCAGGCTGTTGTCGAGACCAGACAGCAGCTCGTCGACCAGCCGGGCATTGCTGTCCCGGTTGCCATTCAGTTTCCAGTTGGCTGCAACCAGAGGTCGCCTGGCAGGCATCGTTTTCAGGTCCCTGGACGGTCGGACACTGGGCCCGTGGGGGAAAAGTGCGCGCAGGGTAGCGTCCGGAAGGACCAAAATCAACGCGCGGCAGCGTGACGAATCAGCTGCCGTTGTCGCGGACCACCTCTGCAAGCTCGCTGGCAGCGGCGCGGACGAGCTCCGGGTTTTCGCCCTCCACCATCACCCGGACCACCGGCTCGGTACCGGAGGGCCGCAACACGACGCGGCCGCGCTGTCCGAGCCGCTCCTCGATGCGGGACACGGCGGCGCTGATCACCGGTGTAGCCACCTGCGGACGGCCCTGGACAGGCACGTTGATCAGGACCTGGGGAAACCTGGGCATCTGCGCGGCAAGCTCGGCGAGGCTTCGACCAGATGCCCTGAGGACGGCGAGCACCTGAAGGGCGGCTATCAGCGCGTCGCCGGTCGTGGTCTTGTTCAGGCAGATCACGTGCCCGGAGGTCTCACCGCCCAGGATGCCGCCGGTCTGCTGCAGACGCTCGAGCACGTAGCGGTCACCCACGCTAGCGCGCTCGAAGCCTATCCCCCGCTCACGCAGCGCCAGCTCCAGACCGAGGTTGCTCATCAGGGTACCCACCACGGGTCCGGCCAGGGTGCCTGACTGCCGCCAGGCCGTTGCAAGGATGAAAAGCAGCAGGTCACCATCGATGAGCTGCCCCTGGTGGTCCACCATGACCAGGCGATCCGCGTCTCCATCTAGCGCGATGCCAAGGTCGGCACGGACACCGGGAACGGTGAGCTGGAGCAGCTCCGGGCGGGTCGAGCCACAGCCATCATTGATGTTGCGCCCGTTCGGGGAGCAGCCGATCGGTACGATCTCCGCGCCGAGGGCAGCCAGCACGCGGGGGCCAGCCTTGTAGCCCGCGCCGTGCGCGCAATCGATGACGATCTTCATCCCGTCGAGACTGAAGCCGGCGGGCAGACCGGAGATGCAGAAGCGCTGGTAATCCTCAAGCGCTGTGTCCACGCGCTTGGCCCGGCCCAGCGAGGTCGATTCGCGGGTGACAGCCGGCTGCTCCAGGCAGGCCTCGATCGCGAGCTCGAGCTGATCCGAGAGCTTCGCGCCCTCACGGTCAAAGAACTTGATACCGTTGTCGTAGAAGGGGTTGTGCGACGCGCTGATGACGACGCCGAGATCGGCACCCGATTCACGCGTCAGGTAGGCAATGGCCGGCGTCGGCAGCGGGCCAAGCAGCCCTACATCCATGCCGGCCGCCACGAAGCCGGCCTCGAGAGCAGACTCGAACATGTACCCGGAAACCCGCGTGTCCTTGCCGATCATCACGCGCCCGCCCTCCGGCGCAAGCACGCGGGCGGCTGCACTCGCCAGGCGCATCGCGAAATCCACCGTCATCGGCTGCTGGCCGACACGGCCACGAATGCCATCAGTCCCGAAATACTGTCTGCCCATCTACCCCTCTCCTGGCGGGATTTGTCCGGCAATGGCCCTGGAAACTGCCAGCGCCTGCGCGGTCTCGGCCACGTCATGGACACGCAGGATGCGTACCCCGCGGGCCCAGGCTGCCATGGCAAGCACCAGGCTGCCGGGAAGGCGATCTGCCCCGGGGTTACCGGTGATCATTCCGATCATCGACTTCCGGGACACTCCTGCGAGGACAGGGTACCCGAGCCCCACCAGCTGCGGCAGCGCATGCAACAGGGCCAGATTGTGCCCCAGCCGCTTGCCGAAGCCGAAGCCCGGATCAAGGATTATGTGACGGGGGTCGATCCCGGCCGTGATGCAGGCCTGCGCCCGCTCAGCCAGGAAGCCGTGTACCTCGCGGACCACATCGCCATACTCCGGCGATGCCTGCATGGTCGCAGGCTCGCCCTGCATGTGCATGAGGCATACAGGCACGCCCAGCCCGGCAACCGCACCGAGTGCGCCGTCGGCCCGCAGGCCGTTGATATCGTTGACCAGCCCGGCCCCGGCCGCGACCGCGGCACGCATGACGGCGGGTTTGGTCGTATCGATGGAGAGCGTGATGTCCAGGCGGGCCCGGATGGCCTCGATGACTGGCAGCACGCGATCCATCTCCTCCTGCTCGCCGACCGCCCTTGCGCCCGGACGGCTGGACTCGCCGCCGACGTCGATGATGTCTGCTCCGGAGCGCGCCATTGCCTCGGCATGGCCAAGCGCACGGTCAGGGACAAGGTGACGCCCCCCGTCATGGAAAGAATCAGGGGTGACGTTAAGGATGCCCATGAGCAGGCAGTGTCCGGGACGGGCCCCGGACAGCGCCTGGACAAGGTGGCCGGCTATGTGGCGGCCCGTCCCGCTCAGTGCTGGCCTGCGGGCTCGGCCACGTCGGGCTCGTCGCCACGGCCCTGGTCGTCACCGCCTGCGAGACCAGTCGGGCCGACGGAGTCATCCCAGCCTTCAGGCGGACGGGGCGGCTTGCCGCTCATGATGTCCCGGATCTGGAGCTCATCGATGGTCTCGTACTTGATCAGCGCACTGGCCATCGTATGCAGCTGCTCCAGATGGTCGGTCAGGATGCCGCGTGCCTCGCTGTAATTCTCGTCGATGATCTTGCGCACTTCCTCGTCTATCGCATGGATCGTCACGTCAGACACCTGCTTGTGCTGGGCCACCGTGCGCCCGAGGAAGACCTCGCCTTCCTCTTCGGTATAAGTCAGAGGCCCGAGGCGCTCGGAGAGGCCCCACTTGGTCACCATGTTGCGCGCAATGTCCGTGGCCCGCTCAATATCGTTCGAGGCACCGGTAGTTACGGCATCGGCACCAAAGATCAGCTCCTCCGCAATCCGGCCACCAAACAGGCTCTTGATCTGGCTGTTCAGCCGTCGCTTGCTGTAGCTGTAGCGATCCTCTTCCGGCAGAAACATCGTGACGCCCAGGGCCCGGCCACGCGGGATGATCGTCACCTTGTAGACCGGGTCGTGGTCAGGCACCGACAGGCCGACGATCGCGTGGCCGGCCTCGTGATAGGCCGTCAGGCGCCGCTCCTCCTCGCTCATCACCATCGAGCGACGCTCGGCGCCCATCATGATCTTGTCCTTGGCCTTGTCGAACTCCGACATGCGCACGGTGCGCCGGTTGGCCCGGGCAGCAAAGAGCGCAGCCTCGTTGACGAGGTTCGCCAGGTCGGCACCCGAGAACCCGGGCGTCCCCCGCGCAATCACTGCCGGACGCACGTCGTCTCCGAGGGGGACCTTGCGCATGTGCACCTTGAGGATCTGCTCCCTGCCACGGACATCTGGCAGCGGGACAACCACCTGGCGGTCAAACCGGCCGGGGCGCAGCAGCGCCGGATCGAGCACGTCCGGGCGGTTGGTCGCGGCAATCACGATGATTCCCTCGTTGCCCTCGAAGCCGTCCATCTCGACCAGCAGCTGGTTCAGCGTCTGCTCGCGCTCGTCATGCCCGCCGCCGAGTCCGGCGCCACGGTGACGTCCCACGGCGTCGATCTCGTCGATGAAGATGATGCAGGGGGCGTGCTTCTTGGCCTGCTCGAACATGTCGCGGACGCGCGAGGCGCCCACTCCGACGAACATCTCCACGAAATCTGAGCCCGATATCGTGAAGAAGGGTACCCGGGCCTCGCCGGCGATTGCCCGCGCAAGCAGTGTTTTGCCTGTCCCGGGCGAGCCAACCATCAGCACGCCCTTCGGGATCTTTCCGCCGAGACGCTGGAACTTGGCCGGGTCCTTCAGGAAGTCGACGATCTCGGAGACTTCTTCCTTTGCTTCCTCCACGCCGGCGACATCTGCGAACGTGACCTTGACCTGGTCCTCCCCGAGCAGGCGCGCCCTGCTCTTGCCAAATGACATGGCTCCGCGGCCACCGCCGCCACCCTGCATCTGGCGCATGAAGTAAATCCAGACGCCAATCAGCAGCAGTATCGGGAAGGAGCTGATGAAGAGGCTCAGCAGCAGGTTCTGGCGCGCCGGCGGCGCCGCACGGATCTCGACATTGCGCCGGCGCAGCTCGCCGATCAGCGCCGTGTTGTCAGTCTCGGGATTATAGGTAACGAAGCCGCGGCCGACTTCGCCGCCGCGACGCTCGCCTCGGATCCGGTCACCCTCAAAGGTGACGGCGGATATGGAGCCCCGCTCAACCATGTCGAGGAAGACCGAGTAGTCGATTTCCTCGGTGCGCTGCTGCCCCGTACCGAAGCTGTTGGCCACCATCGCCAGAACCACGGCAATGACGACCCAGAGTACGATGTTCTTGAACAGGTCATTGGACACGGGAAGCTCTCCTGACCGCCGCCTCCGGGCGGGCGCATTGGGTTTTAGACCGTACTACAACCGAAAGTTTCTGGCCACCAGATAGGTCTCCCGGTTGCCCTGCCGCGATGCTTCGGGTTTGCGCAGCCTCACTTCGGCGAACTTGCCCCGGCAGACGGCGACGAACTCCTGGAACCCTTCGCCCTGGAACAGCTTGATCACCATACTTCCCCTCGGGGCCAGTGCCTCGCTGGCCAGCTCGAGCGTCAGTTCGGCCAGATACATCGATCTCGGCTGGTCGACTGCCCGGGTGCCGCTCATGTTGGGCGCCATGTCAGACAGGATGAGACCGGCCCTCAACCCGTCCAGCGCCGCCCGGATGCGCTCCAGCGTGGCGGCATCGGTGAAGTCGCCCTGGATAACGGTCACACCATCCAGCGGCTCCATCGGGAGCAGATCCACGGCGATCACGTGACCGGCAGCCCCGACGACACCCGCTGCGTACTGGCTCCAGGCCCCCGGTGCCGCGCCCAGGTCAATGACCAGCTGCCCTGGCGCCATCAAGCGGTCACGGCGCTGGATTTCCTCCAGCTTGAAGATCGCCCGTGATCGCCAACCGCCGGCCCGGGCCCGCTGGACCCAGGGGTCGCGAGCCTGGCGTTGCTTCCACCTTGAACTGGACAGCGAGGCCATGGTCAGGGTCCCCGGCTTCAGTCTCAGATGTATTCGACCTTCACGATCTCGTAGATTCGCTCACCGCCGGGCGTGTTGACGGTGACCTCATCTCCGGCATGGCGCCCGATCAGCGCACGCGCAATCGGGGAGCTGACCGAGATTTTTCCGGCATCGATATCGGCCTCGTCATCACCGACGATCTGGTAGCGCGTGCACCGCTCGCTGTCCTCCTCGAGCAGCTCGACAGTCGTGCCGAACACGATACGCCCGCCGGGGTTCAGGGCGGTTACATCGATCACCTCGGCCTCGGCCAGCTTGGTCTCGATCTCACGGATGCGCCCCTCGACGAAGCCCTGCTGCTCCTTCGCAGCGTGGTACTCGGCGTTCTCCTTCAGGTCGCCGTGTGCGCGAGCCTCGGAAATTGCCTGGATAACCGCCGGGCGGGACTCACTTTTCAGGCTGCGCAGTTCCTCGCGCAGCTTCTCGGCTCCGCGTACCGTCATTGGTGTCTTCTTCACTGGACCACCCCGTCGTGCAGATCACGCAACCGGTTCACCGCCCCGCCATCCGGGTGGGCTAGCGCCTGGCCGGTTGCCAGGGCGGCTGCCATTGTCGTGTAGTAGGTCACCTTGCCGTTCACCGCCGCGGCACGGATCGAGCGCGATTCTCGGATTGCCTGCTTGCCTTCGGTAGTATTCACGATCAGCGCGATCTCACCGCTCTTGATCATGTCGACGATGTGCGGACGTCCCTCGCGGACCTTGTTGACCCGCCGGCAAGGCACGCCCGCCGCAGCCAGGGCAGCCGCCGTGCCCCCGGTTGCCACGATGTCGAATCCGCGCTCGTTCAGGGCCCGTGCCAGCTGCACGGCGACGGCCTTGTCACGCTCGCGCACCGAGATCAAGGCATTGCCTCGCCGGGGCAGGCTGACGCCGGAGGCAATCTGCGCCTTCGCATAGGCCTCGGCAAAGGTACTGCCGGTGCCCATCACCTCGCCCGTCGACTTCATCTCGGGGCCCAGTATCGGGTCGGCATCCGGGAACTTGACGAACGGGAAAACGGCCTCCTTGACCGAATAGTGCCGCGGGATGACCGGTCCGGTGACGCCCTGCGACTCCAGCGTCTGGCCCACCATGGTCAGGGCGGCAATCTTGGCCAGGGGCATGCCGGTGGCCTTCGACACGAAAGGCACGGTCCGCGAGGCGCGAGGGTTAACTTCCAGCAGGTAGATCACGCCGTTCTGGATGGCGAACTGCGTGTTCATCAGGCCAACGACACCCAGGGCGCGCGCCAGCGCATCCACCTGCCGGGTGAGCTCTGACTGCATCTCCTGGCTCAGGGTCGCGGGTGGCAGCGAGCAGCCGGAGTCGCCGGAATGCACCCCGGCCTCCTCGATGTGCTCCATGATCCCGCCAACAACAACGACTTCGCCATCGCTGACCGCGTCGACGTCGACCTCGACGGCCTGGTCCAGGAAGCGGTCGAGCAGCACGGGGCTGTCCTCTGACACCTCGACGGCGCTCTGCATGTAGGCACGCAGATCGTCCTCGCTGTGCACGACCTCCATTGCCCGGCCGCCAAGGACATAGCTTGGACGCACCACCAGCGGGAAGCCGACCTCGCCCGCCAGGCGCATCGCCTCGTCGACAGTGCGGGCAATGCAGTTCGGCGGCTGCTTGAGGCCGAGCCTGTTGACCAGCTGCTGGAAGCGCTCGCGGTCCTCCGCCAGGTCGATGGAATCGGGGCTTGTACCGATGATGCTGACACCCGCCTGCTCGAGCCGGTTCGCGAGTTTCAGCGGGGTCTGGCCGCCGAACTGCACGATGACGCCGTAGGGCTGCTCCCGGTCGACGATCTCCATCACGTCCTCGAAGGTCAGCGGCTCGAAGTAGAGCCGGTCCGAGGTATCGAAATCCGTGGAAACCGTCTCCGGGTTGCAGTTGACCATGATGGTCTCGTAACCGGCCGCCCGCAGCGCCATGGCCGCATGCACGCAGCAGTAGTCGAACTCGATGCCCTGCCCGATCCGGTTGGGTCCACCCCCGAGGATCATCACCTTGCGACGGTCGGTCGGCTCTGCCTCGCACTCCTCGTCATAGGTGGAGTACATGTAGGCTGTCGTGGTCGAGAACTCGGCCGCGCAGGTGTCTACGCGCTTGAAGACCGGGCGCACGCCGGCCTTCAGGCGCTGGGTCCGCACGACATGCTCGGCAACGCCGAGCAGCCTTGCAAGCCGGCTGTCGGAAAAGCCCTTGCGTTTCAGGACCCGCATCCGCTCGGCGCGCAGCGCCGCAAGACCTCCGGCCTGGACGGCCTGCTCCTCACGCAGCAGGTCCTCGATCTGGACCAGGAACCAGGGATCTATGCCGGTCAGAGACTGCAGCTCACCCACGCTGAAACCGGCACGAAAGGCATCGCCCACATGCAACAGGCGGTCGGCCCCCGGCATGCGCAGCTCGCGGCGGAGGCGGTCGCGCGCCTCCTCGTCTACAGGCACGCCAAATTTCGGCGTGAAGCCGTCGATACCGGTCTCCAGGCCCCGCAGCGCCTTCTGCAGCGACTCCTGAAAGGTGCGCCCCATCGCCATGACCTCGCCGACAGACTTCATCTGTGTGGTGAGGCGGTCGTTGGCCCCCGGAAACTTCTCGAACGTGAATCGCGGCACCTTGGTCACGACGTAGTCGATCGCAGGCTCGAAGGATGCGGGCGTCGCGCCTCCCGTGATTTCGTTGCGAAGCTCGTCCAGCGTGTAGCCGATGGCGAGCTTGGCCGCAACCTTGGCGATCGGAAAACCGGTGGCCTTGGACGCCAGCGCCGAGGACCGCGAGACGCGCGGGTTCATCTCGATCACCAGCATCCGGCCGTCCGCCGGGTTGACGGCAAACTGGACGTTGGATCCACCGGTCTCCACGCCGATCCGGCGCAGGACCGCGATCGATGCATCGCGCATGCGCTGGTACTCGCGATCGGTCAGCGTCTGCGCAGGGGCCACGGTGATCGAGTCGCCGGTGTGAACGCCCATCGCATCCACGTTCTCGATCGAGCAGATGATGATGCAGTTGTCGGCACGGTCGCGGACCACCTCCATCTCGAATTCTTTCCAGCCGATGACCGACTCCTCAAGCAGGATCTCGGTAGTCGGGGAAAGCTCGAGGCCCCTCTGGGCCATTGCCTCGAACTCCTCGCGGTTGTATGCGATACCGCTGCCGCTGCCGCCCAGCGTGAACGAAGGCCGGATGATCGTCGGGAAACCCACGTTGGCCTGAGCCTCGATCGCCTCCTCCAGCGTATGCGCGATGAAGGATCTGGGGCTCTCGAGACCGATCTCAGACATCGCTTCGCGAAACAGCTCGCGATCCTCGGCCGTGTCGATCGCGTCCCGGGAGGCACCGATCATCTCGACGCCATACTTCTCCAGTACGCCTTCACGAACCAGATCCAGGGCGCAGTTCAGCGCCGTCTGGCCACCCATCGTAGGCAGGAGCACATCCGGGCGCTCGCGCTCGATCACGCGCGCCAGCGTCTGCCAGGTCACCGGCTCGATGTAGATCGCATCGGCGATGTCCGGGTCGGTCATGATGGTGGCCGGGTTCGAGTTCACGAGGATCACCCGATACCCCTCCTCCCGCAGCGCCTTGCAGGCCTGCGTGCCGGAGTAGTCGAACTCGCAGGCCTGGCCGATCACGATCGGCCCGGCACCAATGATCAGTACGCTCTCGATGTCGGTACGGCGCGGCATCTCAGGCTTGCTTCCCGGCTGGAGTGACGGAGGCCCCGGCAGAAGTCCGGGCCAACTGCTGACGCCGGCGCATCAGATCGGTGAAACGCCGGAACAGTGGCTGCAGGTCATGCGGCCCGGGACTGGCCTCGGGGTGACCCTGGAAACCAAATGCAAAACAATCAGTTCTCTCTATACCTTGAAGAGAGTCATCAAAAAGTGACCGGTGCGTCGCACGCAGCATGCCAGGAAGGGAGCCCTCGGCCACGGCAAATCCGTGGTTCTGGCTGGTGATATAGACACGGCCGCTGTCGAGGTCCTTAACCGGGTGGTTGGCCCCGTGATGCCCGAACTTCATCTTCTCGGTGCGGGCACCGCTCGCAAGCGCGAGCAGCTGGTGACCGAGGCAGATACCGAATACCGGAACACCCGCCGACATGATCTCGCGGGCTGCCTCGATCGCGTAGTCGCAGGGCTCAGGATCTCCGGGACCATTCGACAGGAAGACGCCGTCCGGGGACATCGCCAGTACCTCGGCAGCCGGGGTCTGCGCGGGCACGACGGTGACCTGGCAGTCGCTGGCCACCAGCAACCGCAGGATGTTGCGCTTGATCCCGAAATCATAGGCCACCACCGACCAGCTCGCACCGCGCCTGGGCTGGCGCTCATCCTCGTCTGGCCATCCCGGGCCCAGGCTCCACTGGTAGGCACTTCGGGTACTGACGATACGGGCCAGGTCCATGCCGGCAAGACCAGGGAAGCGCCGGGCATGTTCGACGGCCGTCGCGGGATCGACATCGGCACCCGTCATGATGCAGCCCGACATGGCGCCCCGCTCGCGCAGCTTGCGCGTCAGCCGCCGCGTATCGATACCTGCAATCGCGACCGTGCCGGCCCGGCTCAGGAACTCGCCCAGGCTGAGCTCGCTGCGCCAACTGCTGACGACGGCCGGCAGGTCCCGGATGACCAGGCCGGCGGCATGCACGCGGTCGCTCTCGTGGTCGTCGGAGTTGATCCCCGTATTACCGATATGGGGATAGGTCAGGGTGACGATCTGCCGGCAGTACGACGGATCCGTCAGAATTTCCTGGTAGCCGGTCATCGCCGTGTTGAACACGACCTCGCCGATGGTGCGCCCGGGGGCACCCACCGAGATGCCGTGAAACAGCGTCCCGTCCTCCAGGGCCAGCAGTGCTGGTTCCATCACGGTGCACCTCGGAAATCTGGGGAGTTCATAGTGCGCATAAGACAGCCCGGGAGGCCACCTGGGTCCCCCGACCTCGGACTGCTCCAGCCGGAAAGCGAGCCGCTATTCTATCAGGATGCGACGACTGAAGTGTCGCCAAGGCCGAGCACGTCGCGCATCGCATAGAGGCCAGGCGGCTGCCCAGCGAGCCAGCTTGCGGCGCGGAGCGCCCCGCGGGCGAACAGCATGCGGTCCAGGGCCTCGTGGCGCACCTGGATCAGCTCCTCGGCACTGGCGAACAGCACGCTGTGATCCCCGATGATGCCTCCTGCGCGCAGCGAGGCGAAACCGATCTCCCCTGCCACACGCGGGCAGCTGGCCCCATGACGGGGCGGGGCGGCCAGGCTGGTCAGCTCGGCACCCCGGGCCTGTGCTAAGGCTTCACCGAGCTGCAGTGCCGTGCCCGACGGCGCATCCTGCTTGTGCCGGTGATGGGCCTCGACGATCTCGATATCGTATTCGTCACCGAGCAGCCGGGCGGCGAGGCGCGCAAGCTCCGTCATGACGGCGACACCCAGGCTCATGTTCCGGCCATAAACGATTCCAACCTGGCGCGCCGCCTCCTCGAGCTGGCCCTGCTGGGCGCCCGACAGCCCGGTCGTGCCGATCACGGCAGGCACCCCGGCACGTACAAAGGCGGCCAGCTGGCAGTCAAAACCGGCGGCGCTCGTGAAATCGATGACCACATCAGCACCGGCCAGTGCGTCTTCCAGCGCGTCCGTAACAGCAAGGCCGATTGGCGGAAGTCCGGCAAGCTGGCCGGCATCCTGGCCAACGCAGGCATGACCCGGCTCGGTCAGCGCCGCATGCAGGCGCATGCCAGAGGTGTCCGAGACCAGGCGCACGAGGCTGCCCCCCATGCGCCCGTTGGCACCCATCACCGCGATCTTCAGCATATGTCCCGCCTGACGGCTCAGGAGCCGATCCTCTCGAAGAAACGCCTGACCCCGTCCATCCAGGATTCGCTGCGGGGCCTGTGGCCCTCGCCGCCGGCGATCAGCGCATCGTTGAAGGCCTGCAGCAGTTTCTTCTGCTCGGCGTTCAGGTTGACCGGCGTCTCGATCTCGACCCGGCAGTAGAGGTCGCCCACCGCGCCCCCGCGGACAGGCCTGACCCCCTTGCCCCGCAGCCGGAACACCTTCCCGGACTGCGTCTCGGCCGGTACCTTGAGGTTGACTTCGCCATGCAGCGTAGGCACTTCGACCTGTCCGCCGAGGACCGCAGTCGCGAAACTGATCGGGATCGTGCACAGCAGGTTCGCACCCTCCCGCTCGAAGATCGGGTGGTCCCGGATCCTTATTTCAACGTAGAGGTCGCCCGGCGGCCCACCATTCTGCCCCGCCTCGCCCTCGCCGCTCAGCCGGATCCGGTCCCCATTGTCGACGCCGGGCGGCACCTTGACAGCCAAGGTGCGGGATTTCTGCACCCGACCGCGCCCGCTGCAGGTACCGCAGGGGTCCTCAATGACCTTGCCAGCGCCACGGCATTGCGGACAGGTCTGCTGGATCGAGAAGAAACCCTGCGTCACCCGGACCTGGCCGCTGCCGCTACAGGTCCGGCAGGTTACCGGACTGCTGCCCGGCCGAGCCCCGGTTCCGTCGCAGGTCTCGCAGCTGGCCAGTGTCGGGATCGTGATGTTGATGGTGTCGCCGAATACCGCCTGCTCAAGGTCGAGCGCAAGCTCGTAACGCAGGTCCGATCCGCGGAAGACGGTGGATCGACCCCGCCGGCCACCACCAAAGATGTCGCCAAACACATCGCCGAAGATGTCGCCGAACGCATCGGCGCCAAAACCTCCAGCGCCTGCCCCGGCACCCGGACCACCCCGCATCGAGGCATCCACGCCGGCATGACCGAAACGGTCATAGGCGGCACGCTTCTCCGCGCTGGAGAGCACCTCGTAGGCCTCCTTCCCTTCCTTGAAGGCCAGCTCTGACTCGGTGCTGTCGGGGTTCCGGTCGGGATGATGCTTCATGGCAAGACGGCGGTAGGCCTTCTTGATATCGGCCTCCGACGCGTCGCGCGCGACGCCAAGCACCTGGTAGTAATCGCGTTTAGCCATGCTTCAGCTTGTCCCGGAACCGCACCCGGGCGGCGCCGCGGGACTCACGCCCGCGGCCCGCACTGCCGGATGCCTGACCGACAATCGACTCAGGCCTTGCCGGCCTTCTTGTCGTCGTCCCTGACCTCCTCGAACTCCGCGTCGACGACCCCGTCACTGTCGTTGGGCTGGGCCTCGCCAGCGGCATCCGGCGCCTGTGCCGACTGCTCGTAGGCCTGCTTCGCGAGTTCGGCAGCCGCCTCGGAGAGTGCGTTCATCTTCGTCTCTATGCGCGCCTTGTCATCGCCCTTCAGGGCTTCGCGCAGCTCCGCCACAGCGGACTCGGCCGCCGAACGCTGCTCCGGCCCGACCTTGTCGCCCAGGTCGGCCAGCGACTTCTCCGTCGCATGGACCAGGCCGTCTGCCTGGTTGCGCACGTCGACGAGCTCGCGAAACCTGCGATCTTCCTCGGCATGCGCCTCGGCGTCGCTGACCATGCGCTGGATTTCATCGTCGGAGAGCCCGCTGGAAGCCTTGATGACGATCTTCTGCTCCTTGCCTGTCGCCTTGTCGCGCGCCGAGACATTGAGGATGCCGTTGGCATCGATATCGAAGGCGACCTCCACCTGCGGCATTCCACGCGGCGCGGGCGGGATGTCGGACAGATCGAAGCGCCCCAGCGACTTGTTGTCAGACGCGCGCTCGCGCTCGCCCTGCAGCACGTGGATGGTGACCGCCGTCTGGTTGTCATCGGCAGTAGAGAACACCTGCTGCGCCTTGGTCGGGATCGTGGTGTTCTTGTCGATCAGCTTGGTCATCACGCCGCCCAGCGTCTCGATGCCGAGCGACAGCGGCGTGACGTCGAGCAGCAGCACGTCCTTGACCTGGCCCGAGAGCACGCCGCCCTGGATCGCGGCGCCGATGGCGACAGCCTCGTCCGGGTTCACGTCCTTGCGCGGCTCCTTGCCGAAGAAGCCCTTGACGGCCTCCTGCACCTTGGGCATCCGCGTCTGGCCACCCACCAGGATCACGTCGTCGATGTCGCCGACCTTCAGCCCGGCATCGGAGATCGCCGTGCGGCAGGGCCCGATGGTGCGCTCCACCAGGTCCTCGACCAGTGCCTCGAGCTTGGCCCGCGTCAGGCGGATATTCAGGTGCTTGGGACCGCTGGCATCGGCCGTGATGTAGGGCAGATTGATCTCCGTCTGCTGCTGGGAGGAGAGCTCGATCTTCGCCTTCTCGGCAGCTTCCTTCAGGCGCTGCATCGCCAGCGGGTCCTGGGTAATGTCGATGCCGCTTTCCTTCTGGAACTCACTGCTCAGGTAATGGATCACCTTGAGGTCGAAGTCCTCGCCCCCGAGAAATGTGTCGCCGTTGGTAGCCAGCACCTCGAACTGGTGCTCGCCGTCGATCTCGGCGATCTCGATGACGGAGACGTCAAAGGTGCCGCCGCCGAGGTCGTAGACGGCAATCTTGCGGTCACCCCGCTGCTTGTCCATGCCATAAGCCAGCGCGGCAGCCGTCGGCTCGTTGATGATGCGCTTGACCTCGAGGCCTGCGATCCTGCCCGCATCCTTGGTCGCCTGGCGCTGCGAATCGTTGAAATAGGCAGGGACCGTGATCACCGCCTCTGTCACAGGCTCGCCAAGATAATCCTCGGCAGTCTTCTTCATCTTCATCAGCACGCGCGCCGAGACCTCCGGCGGCGCCATGTTCTTGCCACCGGCCTCGACCCAGGCGTCGCCGTTGTCAGCCTCGACGATCCGGTAGGGCACCATCTTGATGTCCTTCTGGACCACGTCATCCCTGAACCGGCGTCCGATCAGTCGCTTGACAGCAAACAGCGTGTTCGCCGGGTTGGTCACCGCCTGGCGCTTGGCTGACTGCCCGACCAGGGCCTCGTTGTCCTTGGTGAAGGCCACCACGGAAGGCGTCGTCCGGTCGCCCTCGCTGTTCTCGATCACCTTGGCCTTGCCGCCTTCCATGATCGCGACACAGGAGTTTGTCGTGCCGAGATCGATGCCGATTACCTTGCCCATCAATTTCTCCAGGATGTGATAACTGAGCCTGACCCCTTAAATGGGCGCTGCCGGGCGCAATTCAAGCGGTCGGTCGCTTCAGTGTGTGTCAGGCTCGCCAGCCACGACGACCCGCGCAGGGCGCAGCAGACGCTCGCCCAGGCGATAACCTTTTTGCAGGACAGCAAGAACCGAGCCGGGTACGGCCTCTCCGGCCGGCTGCATGCTCATTGCCTCGTGCAGCTGCGGGTCGAACGGCGCCCCGCAGGGATCGATCTGTTCGATCTCAAGGCGCTGCAGGGCTGACAGCAGCAGCCGGAGCGTGGCCTGCTGGCCCTCCAGCAGCCCCTCGTCTGCAACGCCGGCAGCGCTCTCCAGAGCCAGCTCGAGGCTGTCAGCCACCGGCAGGAACTCGGCCGCTGCCTTTTCGATTCCGGCCCGGCGCGCGCTGTCCACTTCGCGGGCCAGCCGCTTGCGCATGTTGTCAAGCTCGGCAACCGAGCGCAGGTACTTGTTCCAGTGCTCCTCCGCCCGGGCCTCGGCGGCAGCCAGCGCTGCTTCCAGCGACTCGGAACCCTCCGCTTCGGCGGTATCCCCGCCTGTCTCGGGCTGCGGCCCAGCCTGCCCGCCAGGAACCTCCTGGTCGGGCTCTCCGGATTGCTCAGACATCGATCTTCAGGACCTCCCACGGCAAACGAAGGGTGCGCCCCCGGGCGGACCCGGGCGCCACTATACCGTCTTGGGGACTACTGGGAGGAATTCAAGGCCGCGCCGACCAGGCGGGCCGTAATGTCGACAATCGGGATCACCCGTTCATAGGCCATCCGTGTCGGCCCGATCACGCCGAGCACGCCGACGATCTCGTCGTTGACCGAGTATGGCGCTGCAACCAGGCTGCAGTCATCGAGGATCCGGTAGCCGGACTCCTCCCCGATGAAGATCTGCACCCCCTGAGCGCTGACACTGCGGTCCAGCAGGTGAAGGATCTCTCGCTGCTGGCTGAACGCCTCGAACAGCGCGCGAAGCTTCTCGATATCCGAGAGCTCCTCGAAATCCATCAGCTTGGTCTCGCCGGAGATCACGTAACCGGAGCGTGACTCCCCCCGATCGAGGGCCCGCCCGGCCATCGCGATGCTGTCCAGCATCAGCTGGTTCATGCTTTCCCGGGTCTGCTTGAGCTCCTTCAGCACCGCCGCGCGGATCTCGTCCGTCGAAAGGCCGCTGAAGCGCTCGTTGAGCAGGTTGGACACCCGGCGCAGCTCGTCGTTGCTGTAGTCACGCTCCATGTGCAGCACCCGATTCTGCACCTCTGCATCGCTGCCAACCAGGATCGCCAGCACCCGTCGCTCGGACAGCGCGATGAACTCGATCTGGCGCAGGCGGACATGCGCAGGGCGCGGAATCGTGACAACACCGGCCATGCTGGTCAGCGCCGAGAGCGCCGACGAGGCCACGGCAGCCAGCGACTTGCCGTCGGCCAGCACCTGTTCCTCGAACTGCTGCTGCAGCAGCTTCAGCTCCTGGCCGGATACCGGCTGCAGCTTGACCAGCGTGTCGACGAACACCCGGTAGCCCTTGGGCGTGGGAACGCGGCCCGCCGAGGTGTGCGGTGAGGCGATGTACCCCATCTCCTCGAGATCAGCCATCACGTTGCGGATGGTCGCCGGGCTGAGGCTGAGGCCGGGGGCACGGGACAGTGTGCGCGAGCCGACCGGCTGGCCGTCCCGGATGTACTGTTCGACCAGCACCCGCAGAATGTGCCTCGCCCGTTCCGACGGCACTTGCGGCGTGTTCTCCGTGCTCATGGCCGAAAGATGCTCCGCGCCAGGTGAAGGTGTTGAAAACCACTCGAACGCTAGCAACGCCCGCGAAGCAGTGTCAAGATCGCGGACTGCCGGCAGCATGCCTTTCCAGCGACAGGAACCCGTTACGCCGTGAGCAGTCCGAGCCCGAAACGTTTCCCGGTGGTGGGCCTGATGGGCAACCACCAGGAGCCGCGCGTCGCCGGCTCGTTACGCCTGCTGGCGTCCCACCTGCACCTCAGGGACCGTCAGGTCATGGTACCCGAGACCTTCCCGGCCGGGGAGCTGGCCGATCCGGTACACCGCCTGCCCGAATCGGAGCTCGCCACAGCCTGCACACTCCTGGTGACCGTTGGAGGCGACGGCAGCATGCTGTATGCCGCGCGGCGGGCAGCAGGCAGCGACACACCCCTGCTGGGGATCAACCGCGGCCGCCTCGGCTTCCTGACCGATATCAGCCCGGAGCAGATGCTCGACTCGCTCGACAGCGTGCTCGCCGGAGACTACGTGACCGAGCACCGGATGATGCTGGAGGCCCGCCTCGAGGGGGGCCACGAGCAGCGGAGCGGGCTGGCCTTCAACGACATCGTCATCAAGCGTCACGACGAAACGGGCCGTATGTTCGACTGCCAGACCTGGGTCGACGGCACCTACGTCAACACGCACGCCGGCGACGGCCTCGTGATCGCCAGCCCCACCGGCTCGACTGCCTATGCGCTCTCCTGCGGGGGGCCCATCGTAGAGCCCGGACTGCAGGCCATCGTCCTCACGCCCATCTGCCCCCATACGCTCAGTGACCGCCCGCTCGTCATTGCGGCTCACCGGCAGATCGAGGTCCGTCTGCCGGCCGGCTATCCGGATGCTGCCGCAGTGAGCTGTGACGGCAACATCCTCGGCCGACTCACGGCCGGGGAACGGCTTTGCGTGGCCACGGCCGGGGACCGGGTCACGCTGCTGCATCCGCCGGGATACGACTATTTCGAGATCCTGCGTGGCAAGCTGCACTGGGGTGGCGACCCGCGGGAACGCGGCGGGCGCAACAGCCCCGAGCGTTGAGAAGGCGCTCCGTGCTTACGCAGCTGCACGTCCGCAACCTGGCCGTGATCGACGAGGTCGAGCTCGAGTTCAGCCACGGCTTTACGGTGCTGACCGGTGAAACGGGAGCAGGCAAGTCGATCCTGTTTGATGCACTGGACCTCTGCCTCGGAGGACGCGGCGATTCGGGGGCGCTGCGCGCCGGCACGGACCGGGCCGAGATCACCGCTGGATTCGAGCTGGCGGCTGCGCCTGCGGTACGCGCGTGGCTGGCCGAACACGACCTCGACTCAGGCGATGACTGCCTGCTGCGGCGTGTCATCAATGCCGATGGCCGCTCGCGCGGCTACGTGAATGGTCATGCGGTGCCGCTCCGGGTGCTGGCCGAGCTGGGCTCACGGCTCGTGGATATCTGCGGGCAGCAGGATCATCAGTCGCTGCGCTCACGCTCCGCGCAGCGCGCAATACTCGACAGCCATGGCGCCCTGGGCCCGCTGCTGGAGAAAACGGCCACGTCTCATGCGGACTGGAACGCTGCCGCAGGCGAGCTCGCCTCGCTCGGAGCCGAGGGCGAAGCCCGCGCCGCCCAGCTGGAGCTGCTCGGCCACCAGCTGGAGGAGCTCACTGCACTGGCGCCTCAGCCGGGTGAGTCCTCGCGGCTCGAGGCGGAACGCAACCTTGTCAGTCATGCCGCGCAGCTGATCGAAGGTCTCGACTCGGCTATCCGCGTGCTTTACGAGCAGGATGAGGTTGCGGCGCTGGACAGCATCAGCGCGGCCCGACGGACACTGGAGGAACTCCGGCGCCATGACCCCGAGCTGGACGGGCCACTGGCCTCGCTGGCCGAGGCAGGCATCCAGGTCGAGGAAGCGGTGAACAGCCTGCGCAGCAGGTTGCAACAGCTGGAGCACGACCCGGAGCGCCAGACACAGCTCGAGGAACGGCTGGCGGCGCTACGTGATCTGGCCCGCAAGCATCGGGTCGAGCCTGACCAGCTCGATCAGGTCCAGGTCCAGCTGGCCGAGCGCGTGGACCGGCTTGAGAACTCCGGTGTCGAGAGCGAGGTGCTGGAGCGGCGCGTGGCGCAGCTGCGCTCGGCACTCGTCGAGGCGGCGGCGGAACTGACGCGGGGCCGTACGCGTGCCGCCCGCGCCCTGGAGAAAGCTGTGGCCTCCAACCTCGCCGCGCTTGGCATGGGTGGCGCCAGCTTCCGGGTGGCGATCACGCCGAGGCCGGACGGGAGCATCGGGGCCACGGGCGCCGACCAGGTCGAGTTCCTCGTGTCAGCCAATCCGGGCCAGCCAGAGGGGCCGGTGGCACGCGTTGCCTCGGGTGGCGAGCTCTCGCGCCTGAACCTTGCGATCCAGGTCAGCCTGAGCGGACCTCGCGGGATACCCGTGCTGCTGTTCGACGAGGTGGATGCCGGCGTCGGCGGCGCCGTGGCCGAGATCGTCGGCCAGAAGCTGCGGGCACTCAGTGCGGCGGCGCAGGTGCTGTGCGTGACCCACCTGCCGCAGGTTGCGAGCCAGGCCACCGCCCACTTCCGCGTCAGCAAGCATGTGAGCCGTGGCAGCACGCGCACGCAGGTCGATCGCCTGCTCGGCGAGCAGCGGGTCGAGGAGATCGCCCGGATGCTGGGCGGGGTCAGGATCACCCGCCAGACGCGCGCCCACGCGCAGGAGATGCTGTCGGATCCCGGGAAGAGTTCCTGAGCGCCCGGGCTAGCTGTCCTTCCTGGGTCTCACGTAAAGGACCAGGCTGTGATCGACCAGCTCGTAGCCATGGGCCGCGGCGACCTCGCGCTGCAGGCGCTCGATCTCGTCACTGAGGAACTCGACCACCTGGCCGGTTTCCATGCAGACCATATGGTCATGGTGGCAGCCGGAATCCAGCTCGAATACGGAATGGCCTGTGGCGAAGTTGTGTCGCGCCACCAGCCCGGCCGCCTCGAACTGCGTCAGCACGCGATAGACAGTCGCGAGACCCACCTCGTCACCGGCATCGAGCAGCCGGCGGTAGATGTCTTCCGCACTCAGGTGATGCTCCTGCTCCTCGCGCAGGATTTCCAGGATGCGCAATCGCGCCGAGGTGGCCTTGAGCCCGGCCTTGTGCAGTTCCCCAGGTTCCATGCCGGTGTCTTCGCCCGTGTACCATGGCAGCTCTTGGGCTATCATCCTGCCACGTTTTTCCCGGCGGCGCCCGCCACGCGCCGGACACGGAGTGGAAGCACAGATGTCGCGTTGCCCCGTACTCAGGTCTCCTGCCCTGCTGATCCTGCTGGCCGCCCTGCTGACCGGCGCCTGCGTCTACCGGGTGGATGTCCAGCAGGGCAATCTGCTTGACGAGGCCAGTATCGATGCCGTACAGGTCGGCATGACGCGCAGCCAGGTGCGCTTTCTGCTCGGAACACCCGTCGTCAGCGACTCCTTCCATCCCGACCGCTGGGACTACATGTTCTCCTTCAGGGAGGGCCGCAGCCGCGTACCGGAGCAGCGCTGGATCATCGTGTTCTTCGAGGGTGATCGAGTGAGCGAGATCAGGCGCGACGTGCCCGTCACCCGCCCGATGTAGCGGCGTCCCGCCTACCTTCCCCGCCCGGACATGGTCAGTCCGCGAGCCGCCAGCTCACGGCGCGCATCGCGGGGATCACGCTGCAGCGGCCGATAGACCTCTACCCTGTCGCCAGTTTCCAGCAGGCGGTCATCCGGGGCAGGCTCCCCCCAGATGCCGAGCGGACAGCGCCCGAAGTCGATCTCGGGACACTCGCCAGGCAAGGTGCTGCCCAGCACCGCCCCGCGCGCACGGGTACCGCGGGGCAGCTCCAGCAGCAGCAGCCACTGACGCCGCGGCAGCGCGCAGGCCAGTTCGACAGTGATCGTGCCAGACGCCGACTCAGGCATAGACGACCGCCGCCCGCTCGACGAATGCATCCACGAGCTGGTTGCAGGTAGCCTCGAATACCGGACCCAGCAGCAGGTCCTTCATCGCGCTGTCAAACTCGAAGCGCAGTGACAGCACGGCGCGCGAGCCTTGCTCGCCCAGCGCCGTGAACTCCCAGGCGCCTTCGAGCAGCAGGAAAGGGCCCTCGAGCAGCTCCAGTGTCATGCGGCGCGGAGGCTCGAGCCCGTTGCGGGTAGTGAATGCCGTCCTGAGTGGTCCACGCGCAAGCTGCAAGGTGGCCACGAGCTCATCCGGCGTGCGCGAGCGTATCGAGGAGCCCACGCAGCCGGGCAGGAACCGGGGATAGGCCTCGACATCGGCCACCAGCTCGAACATCTGTGCCGGTGTATAGGGCACGATCGCGCTGCGCGTGACCGTGCGCATCAGGCCAGGTCCAGAAGGCCGATGCTGTTCAGGAACACGATGATGACCGCAGCCGGAGTCACCCAGCGCACCAGGATGCGCCACAGCTGGTATCCGGTGCCAGCCTGGGGGTCAAGCTCGCCCGAAGTCGAATTGGACGACATGAACCAGCCGGCGAAGAGGGTGACCAGCAGCCCGCCCAGCGGCAGCATGATGTTGCTGGTCAGGAAATCGATATTGGCGAAGAGCGTGCCGCGCAGGAACCGGAAGTCCTGCAGCAGGTTGAACGAGAACACGGTGGCAAAGCCCAGCAGCCAGATCAGGACGCCGACGATCGTCGCCGCAACGCCACGGTTGACACCGCGACTCTCCATCACCCAGGCCACGGTCGGCTCCATCAGGCTGATCGCCGAGGTCAGCGCGGCGAAGCTCAGCAGCAGGAAGAACAGCATGCCGATGAGCACGCCGCCGCCCATGCTGCCGAAGGCAATCGGCAGCGTCTTGAACACCAGGCCGATGCCGTCGGCGGGGTCCAGGCCGTTGGCGAACACGATGGGAAATATCACCATCCCTGCCAGCAGGGCGATCGAGGTGTCGGCCGCAACCACGGCCAGAGAGGTACGACCTATGGATGCATCCTGGGGCAGGTAGGCACCATAGGCCATCACGCAGGCCATGCCTATGCTGAGCGAGAAGAAGGCCTGGCCCAGCGCGGCCAGGATCACGGTGCCATCCAGCGCAGAGAAGTCCGGGCGGAACATGAACTCCGCTGCCTGGCCGAAGGCGCCCGTGCCCGCCGCATAGACCAGCAGCACGACCATGATGACCAGGAGACCAGGCACCATCACCCGCACCGCCTGCTCGAGCCCCCGCTCGACGCCGCGGGCCACGATCAGGATCGTCAGCAGCATGAACAGCGTGTGCCAGAACCCTGTGCGCAACGCACTGCCCTCGAGTGCGCTGAACCGTGCGTCGATCTCGGCCGCACCGGCGCCGGCGAACGCACCGCGCGCCGCCTCGAAGACGTAAGCCACTGTCCAGCCGGCGATCACCCCGTAGAACGACAGGATGAGGAAACCGCCCATGATTCCCAGCGCACCGACCCACTGCCACTGCGAGGAGCCGGACTCCTCCTGGCCCAGCAGCCGCATGGTCGTGACCGGGTTGCGGCGCCCACGCCGGCCGATCAGGATCTCGGACATCATGATCGGAAGCCCGACGAGCAGTACGGCGCCGAGGTAGACCAGCACGAATGCGCTGCCCCCATACTCGCCCGTCATGTACGGGAACTTCCAGATGTTGCCGAGCCCGACAGCCGAGCCCGTCACCGCCAGGATGAAGGCAAGCCGCGACGACCAGAATCCGTGAAGTGAAGTACGTTGCCCGCCGCCCGGAACCGACATCTGCCTCTCAGCCTGCTAAAGTTCGCCGAATTCTGCAGTAATCACCCCTGCCCCACAACACGCGCCGGCCACCAGCCCCATGAGCAGCAAGAAGAAAACCGACAGTCCAGGTGGCCAGAAGCTGATCGCCGAGAACCGCAAGGCGCGCTTTGACTACTTCATCGAGGAGACCTACGAGGCTGGCCTCGTCCTCGAGGGCTGGGAAGTGAAAAGCCTGCGCGCCGGCCGCGCCAACCTGACCGAGGCCTACGCGGTACTGAAGAACGGCGAGGCCTTCCTGATTGGCGCCAACGTCGCACCGCTGCTCTCGGCCTCGACTCATGTGAAGCCCGATCCCATCCGCACCCGCAAGCTGCTGCTTGGCCGCCGCGAACTCGACCGCCTCGCCGGCGCCGTGGAGCGCGAGGGCTACACCCTGGTCCCGCTGAAACTCTACTGGTCACGCAGCCGCGCCAAGCTGGCCCTGGGCCTGGCCAAGGGCAAGAAGAAGCATGACAAGCGGGCGACGGAAAAGGACCGCGACTGGCAGCGGCAGAAGGCACGCATCCTGAAACCACGATAGCTTATATATCCAACATCATGATTAATAAATATGTAGGAGCGAATTCATTCGCGAATCTTGCTGCCCGACCCAGGAACCTCCCCGGCCCCAGCCTGTCCAATCCCCTGACACCCCACACCAACCCGGTGTATAGTCTCTACTGACTTCGGGGGGCGACCTGGCTTCGACGTGGGTTGCGAACCTCCGGGTGCATGCCGAGGGGCAGAACACCTCGTAAATCCAGCTGCAACCACGCTAGTTGCGAACGACGACAACTACGCTCTGGCGGCTTAAGCCCCGCCAGCGTCCACCCCGGTTCCTGCTTGTGGGTCCGGTCCGGGCGTCATCTATCACAAGATCGCATGAGGGTATGTTCAGGGCCTGATTGCTAAAACTTACTGAACTGGCTACCAGTGCTCCCTGCCCGTCGGGAAGCTGGCAGCAAGATTAATAGACGTGGATAAGCATGTAGAGCACGGAGCAGAGGGCTTGCGGACGCGGGTTCGATTCCCGCCGCCTCCACCAAATAAAAGGTCGGTCTGGAGTCGTCCAGGCCGGCCTTTGTCGTTCCGGACCAGCTGCTCAGCTCATCTCCAGCCTGGCGCCCAGGGTATGCCCCGGACAGACCTCGACGGGGCGCCGAGCCCGGGTCAATCCCGGCAATCAGGCATGAGCGACCAGATCAGGGCAATGATCGCAGCGCACCTGATATCGTGGCATGCCAGCTGGCAAGACCCGGCGCCCGGCTACGGCAGGGAAGCGCACGCCGGAACTCTGATGCCGGGCGACTGTCGGAAAAGACAGAGCAAGTGAGAAACTTACCCAGCATGGTCGCCACAGCACGCAAGCACGAAGGCCTGGTCCTGGAAGACGACATCCGGCTTGATCACCGGCACCAGCCCAGCGGAATCTCCGATCGTATCGCCCGCGCGCTGGTTAGTTTCATGCGGTTTTTTGCCGATGCCTTCTTCGCGGGACGCTATGGGCATCGGGCAGTGGTCCTGGAAACAGTTGCCGCGGTACCCGGGATGGTGGGGGGAGCGATACAGCACCTGCGTTCACTGCGGCGCCTCAAGGACGACGATGACTGGATCCGTACCCTGCTTGATGAAGCAGAAAACGAGCGCATGCACCTGATGACTTTTCTCCATATTGCCCAGCCCAACCGGCTGGAGCGCGCCATCATCGTGATTGCCCAGATGTTTTTCTACTACGGATTCTTCCTTCTCTACATGCTGTCCACGCGTACGGCTCACCGGATGGTGGGCTACCTGGAAGAGGAAGCCGTCTACAGCTACACGCAGTACCGGGAGGCAATAGACAGCGGACGTCATGAAAATGTCCGCGCACCTGCCCTAGCCATTCGTTACTGGAAGCTGAGCCCGGACGCTCGCCTGAGAGAGGTGGTGGAGGCGGTGCGCGCTGATGAGGCCAAGCACCGCGACGTCAACCATGGCTTTGCGGACCAGATTGATTCCGGCGACAGGCGGTAGTGGCCGCAGCGAGACGGGTTTCCTCTGGCCTTGAACAAACAAGCCCCGCTTACGCGGGGCTTGTTTGTTCAAGGCCAGAGTCACCGCGCAGCCGCCTGGCTGGCACGGCATGGGTGGTCAGGTCAGGCGACTGCGGCTCGCCGGCGCATGAATGCCATGAGGCCCAAGGCCGAGCCAAAAAGCCACATGGCTGCAGGTATCGGAACGACGGCGGTGGTGATCGAGACGTTGTCGATCAACGCGGTGAACCGGCAGTCTGGGTTGGCGCCGCAGTCAGCCTTGAACAGCAGCGACAGACCGCCCGCCACGTCGGGACCGAGTGTGGTGGTAAACGTGAAAGTCTGCCAGTCCTCTGTCAGCCAATTCGGCGGGCCCTGAAGGATCTCGTTCGTTGCGCCGTCCTGGGCGAACTCGGAAAAAAGCTCGGCAATAAACACTACATTACCGACGAAATCGCCTGCGTTGATGTTCTGCGTCTGGAGCGGTGAACGCGCGTCGTACTGGACGGTAACATCTGCTCCGGGGAACAGGAGGCCCGGGGCGAGTCGCTCGAGCTTTATCTGCGGAAACGAGGGACCACCCGATCCGTCCGCGATCAGCTGAGCGGATTGTGAGCCAGGCCCACTTGGGCCGTTGTCGGCTGCGATACCGATGGTTCCGCCGGATGGAAACTGAAGCCAGCCGTCGAGTCCGGCTTCAAAGTCGCCGTTGATGGCGACATCTTGCACTGTCGCCGCCTGAGCCGTCCCGGCAAGCAGCACGAAGGATGCTCCGATGATGGCGCTCGCGCTTGTTGTTCTCATCATGATGTATTCCCCTGCAATTTGTATTGGTTGCTCGTTATCACATTCCGACTGAGGTTGGCGGCCTCAACCGCCTTATCCACCGTGTTTCCTGATTTATTGCAGACCTGCCGCCGGATTAGAAACAGGCGTCATAGTGACGCTATATGATAGCGCAGTCATTTGCAAGGCTGGACCCGCTTGCACTGCGAGGAGACCCACATCCATATGATTCTCATAAATAACACATAGGTTCTTGTTTTACATTGCTTATATGAATTTTATTCCGGCCCGTTCACGCGACTTCACGGTATGGGTCAGGCGTAATGACAGCGCTATCACCCTGGGCTCAGCGCCTTCGAACAGGTCAGAGGCCCGGGAACATATGGCATCGGCGATGCCTGTGTCTCACGGCAAGTCGTTCACTGCGCCAGAGCTCAAGGCATGCTACCGCGCTCTGCGCAGGCTGACAGCGCTGTCAGCCTTAACTAGAATGACCGGCCTGAAGCACCGTGGGCCACAAGGCCAGGCGCAGGGTTAAGGCTCGACACGACAGAGCCGGCACCCTGTCTGCAAGGCACCTGCGAGGACGAAGTGAAAGCCCACCAGCCATTCCGCGGCACGATGAGCCAACAGCCAAGGCCCCAAGGGAAATTTGTCGACCTTGCAGGGGAGCGCAGCTACCTGATCTGCGACGTAGAACAGATGTCTCCGTTCTTGATCAGCCTGGTTTCGAGCGACGACCACTGGCTGTTTGCCTCCTCGAATGGTGCCGTGACCGCGGGCAGGGTCTCACCGGATAATGCCCTTTTCCCCTACGTCACCGTCGACAAGATTCACGACAGCCAGGGGCATACCGGCAGCCGGACGCTGCTGCGCGTGCATGACGCCGCGGATGTGCATATCTGGGAGCCATTCAGTCGCGATCACGGCGGCCGGTATGCGATCACGCGCAACCTCTACAAGACCGTCCTTGGCAACAAGCTCTCCTTCGAGGAGATCAACCATGACCTCAAGCTGCGCTTCCGCTGCACATGGATGACCAGTCGTGAGTACGGTTTTGTCCGCCAGTGCCAGCTCCAGTATGACGGTCCTGGCACGCTTGCCGTTGACCTGCTGGACGGGCTGCAGAACCTGCTGCCGGCCGGCACAAAGCTTTACGCACAGACCAACGTCAGCAACCTGGTGGATGCTTACAAGTGGAACGAGCTCTACCCCGAAAGCGGGCTGGCCATCCTGACGCTCTACTCGGCCATCACCGACCGCGCCGAGCCTGCGGAATCGCTGAGAGCCACCACGGTGTTCTGCCTGGGCCTGAAGGCCAGTACTCACCTGCTCTCCACGGCCCAGATCGATGGCTTCAAGGCGGGCTCAGCACTGCGTGCGGAAGCCTTGGTGCGCGGTGTCCGCGGGGCCTACCTTCCGGCGAGCAGTCTCGAGCTGACTGGCGGGGCACCGGTGGTCTGGCGGATGGTAGCCAACACCGAGCAGAGCCAGAAGGACGTGGTTGCGCTGCGTCGAGCGCTGCAGGAGCCCGACCAGCTCAGCGCCGCCATCGACCGCTCGGTCGCTGAGGGCAGCGACAGCCTGGCGCGAACCGTGGCCAGCTGCGATGGCTTCCAGCTGGCGGCTGAAGAAGCCGTTGTCGTCCACCACTACGCCAATACGCTGTTCAATGGCATGCGTGGCGGCGTTTTCTTCGACCAGTACTCGGTGCCGACCGAGGATTTCAGGCGAACCGTGGCCTGCTCCAACCGCGAGGTACACGACCGCAGCCGCGATTTTCTGCTGCAGCTGCCTGATGCACTGCCGCTGGAGGATCTGCTGGCCAGGGTATCCGCCCATGGCGACATGCAGCTGCTGCGGCTGGCCCGCGAGTACCTGCCGCTGACTTTTGGGCGACGCCATGGCGACCCAAGCCGGCCGTGGAATCACTTCACCATCCGCCTCCGGGACGAGGACGGTAGCAGGCTGCTGTCCTACGAAGGCAACTGGCGCGACATCTTCCAGAACTGGGAAGCGCTGGCGCTCGCCTTCCCGGAAATGATCGAGAGCATGATCGCCAAGTTCGTCAATGCCTCGACCAGGGATGGCTACAACCCCTACCGGATCACCAAGGAGGGCATCGACTGGGAAGTCGAGGAGCCCGACAATCCCTGGAGCCACATCGGCTACTGGGGCGACCACCAGATCATCTACCTGCTCAGGTTGCTCGAACTGTCGGTCCAGTACCACCCGGCACGCCTGAATCAGTTGCTGCATACGCCGCTTTTCAGCTATGCCAATGTTCCCTACCGCATCAGGCCCTTCCAGGCGCAGCTGCGCGATCCGAAGCATACGGTCGACTATGACCACAACCTTGCCGCACGTATCGAGCAGCACGTAGCGGCGATCGGCGCTGACGGAAAGCTGGTCAGAGCGCCCGATGGCGAGGTTTACCAGGTGACGCTGCTGGAAAAGCTGCTGGTCCCGATGCTGGCCAAGCTGGCCAACTTCGTGCCTGGCGGAGGCATCTGGCTCAATACGCAGCGGCCTGAGTGGAACGATGCCAACAACGCGCTGGTGGGCCACGGGCTGTCTGTGGTCACGCTGTGCCATATGCGACGCTATGTGCGGCTGCTTGCGCAACTGCTGGAGAGTCAGGGTTGCGCGATCGTCCTGTCTGTCGAGGTCAGCCAGTGGCTGTCGGCGACGTCAGATGCCATGAGGCGCCTGCGTAAACGACTCACAGCAGGCCGAGTGGACGCCAGCCTTCGCTTCAACTCACTCAAGGAACTGGGTGAGGCGGCAAGCCATTACCGTTCGTCGATCTACCGGATCGACGGGTACTCCGGCACAGTCGAGCATTCCGCCGAGACTCTCCAGGAGCTGCTGGATGACACGGCTGCCGCTCTGGACCACAGCATCACTGGAAACCGACGCCCTGACGGCCTCTACCACACCTACAACCTGCTTGAGCTGCAGCCAGGGATGGCAGAAATCAGTCGTCTGTATCCGATGCTCGAGGGCCAGGTCGCGGCACTGGACTCCGGAGCGGTTCCTGCCAGGGAGGCCGTCAGGCTGCTGGAGGCACTTTTTGCCAGCGAGATGTACCGGAAGGACCAGCACAGCTTCATGCTGTATCCGGACCGGAAGCTGCCCGCGTTCCTCGAGAAGAACCGTATTGATGCAGGCCAGCTCGAAGGCATCCCTCTGCTCAGGTGCATGCTGGATCGGGGTGACGAGCGGATCGTGCTGCTCGATGCTGAAGGGTGTTATCGCTTCCACCCCGGCCTGCAGAACGCGAGGGCATTGAGGGAGCAGCTGCGGGCCCTGGTGCCCGACTATGGCGATGCCGTCGAGGGCAGCGAGGCCGCCATCGAGGCAGTCTACGAGTCCGTGTTCAACCACAAGCGCTTCACGGGGCGTTCCGGCACCATGTTCGCGTTCGAGGGCCTCGGATCTATCTACTGGCATATGGTCGCCAAGCTGCTACTTGCGACCCAGGAGGCTTTTTTTCGCGCCCGGGAAGCGGATGAGTCAGCAGAACTTTGCCAGTCCCTGGGGGTACTCTACTACAGCATCAGGGCCGGCCTTGGGTTCAACAAGCAGCCCGGGGAATACGGAGCGTTCCCCACCGATCCTTACTCACATACCCCGAGGCACGCCGGGGCCTCGCAGCCCGGCATGACCGGACAGGTCAAGGAAGAAATCATCACGCGATTTGGGGAGCTTGGCCTGCGCGTCAGGGGCGGGAAAGTCTGTTTCGAACCCGCCCTGCTGCGGACACAGGAGTTGCTGGGCCAGGCAGGAATATTCCGCCACCTGGCCGTGGACGGGTCCTGGCAGCAGATCGAGCTTGCCAAGAACACGCTGGCGTTCTCCTGGTGCCAGCTGCCGGTGATCTACGGTATTGGCAAGGCCCGGCACCCCTCCCTGACACTGGTGCTTCGGGACGGAAGCGAGCGCCGCCTGCCGCGTAACTGGCTGGAGCACGACGAGAGCGCCGAGGTGTTCAAGCGCACCGGGGCAATCAGAAGGATCGAGCTCGTCTTCCCGGAACATTCACTCTTCTCCGGGGGCGCAACGGGCTGAGCATGCTGCACAAAAAGCATTCACCTGCACGGTGCCAGCGACTAGAATCGCCGTTTTGGTCTTGTCGGGCTGCCACGCGCGACTTCGCGGACGCAGGCTGATCAGCAGCTGAGCAAATGATCAAAGCCACCATAACCGACGTTGCCCGACTGGCCGGGGTGTCCCCGAAGACGGTCTCCCGCGTGATCAACCGGGAGCCCAACGTGCGTGCGGATACCTGTGCCGAGGTAGAGCGAGCCATCAAGGTCCTCGGCTACCGTCCCAACCAGTTTGCCCGCAACCTCGCGAGCCGCCGTTCCCGGCTGATCGTGCTGATCTACGAGGATCCCGAGTCGCATGACATGGCCAGCTGCGGCTACGTGCTGAGGCTGCAAAGTGGGGCGCTGCGGGCCTGCCGGGCTGCCAGTCATGAGCTGCTGATTCACCCCTACAGCTACGCCGAGCGGGAGGTCGTGTCAGAGCTCGACGCGCTGATATCCCAGGTCCGGCCCGCCGGCATTATCCTGGCCGCTCCCCTGTCCAATATCCCGGAGCTTGTACGCGCAATAGAAGGCAGCGGTACGCCGCTGGTCAGGCTGTCGCCGGGTGGCAAACAGGAAACACCGTGCTCTATTTCCACCAACGATCACGAGATTTTCTCGGAAATGACCCGCTACCTGGTCTCATTGGGGCATACGCGGATCGGCTTCATCAAGGGACACCGTCAGCACAGCGCGGTCCAGAACCGGTATTCCGGCTATTGTGAGGGCCTGCGGGAGAGCGGGATCCCACTGGACCGCTCGCTGGTGCTCCAGGGTGACAACTCGACGCCAGGCGGAAAAACCGCGGCCGCCCGCCTGCTTGAGCTGAAGCATCCACCCACTGCCATCTTCGCTGCAAATGACGACATGGCGGCCGGCGTGATGCAGGAGGTCATCATTCGTGGCATCCGGATACCCGAGCAGCTGTCGGTTGCAGGCTGCGACGACAGCGCCCTCGCCCAGCAGGTCTACCCGAACCTGACAACCATCCGGCAGCCACTGGCCCGCATGGCAGAGCGTGCGGTCGAGGCTCTGGTCGCCCACACTCCGCAGAAGGCTGACGGCTCTCTCTCGGAAATCATAGCGGGCACGATCAAAATCAGGGAATCCACCGGGCCAGCCCCGGGTCAGAAGATATTGACGAACACCAGGCCGTCGACGAAGTCCGGTGGCGTCGCCGGGCGGTAGGTATATCCCCAATCGCCGAAAAGAGCGAGCACGTTGATGGGATCGCCGGGGACCAGACGCACGAACCCGGTCGCCTCGGTACGGAACAGGTCGTCGGCCACCCGCTCGTTCAGTGTGGCCGGAAACGACACGCCGCCGAACTCGAAGAACGTCACTGAGCCGAAGAAGTTGTCCAGGACCGAGCGGTAGGCACGCAGCGCCTGCTCCCGGATCAGCGGGTCACTGTTGGCATCGTACAGCTCATGCAGCGCTCTCGCTGTCAGCCACTGGTTCTCACCGGACGGGCGCCGAGCCAGTGCCGTGGCCCACAGGTAGAAACGAGCCTTGGCGCCCGTCGGCCCGGCCGGTATCTTGTTGGCCAGGTCGAACTTGGTCTCGGCGTCAGGGTTGTTGACATCGAATTCAGGCGTCGCCACCAGTGCGAACGGGTTCTCCGGGTCACCGAGCACGCAGGTCTCAGCACCGATGCCCACATCGATGCACGCAAGGTTCAGCAGCGTGTCGGCCGGCAGCAGGATCTGGTTGATCACGACCCCTTCGGAATCGCTCGGGCTTTCACACGCTGAGAGCAGCATCGCGAGCAGGCCTGCGCCAATCAGCCTCCAGAATCTAGCCCGCGGGGACGCGACCGTAAGATGATGGTTGGTCGACATATCGACGATTCCTCCTTGCACGGCCATCGTCAGAACCGGTAGATCAGGTAGAAGACCGTCTGGAACAGGTACCTGTTCAGCCCATCCCGGAACTCGTCCCCGGGTGAGTTCTCGTCCAGCGTCCTGTACTCCCCCCGGATACCGATCTGCGTGGATCTCAGGGGGTCACGGTTCTGGTCCAGCAGGATCGAATAATCGAGCTTGAGCTGTTTCGGGTAGGTCAGGTTGAACTGGCGGTGAAAGTCGTAAGGCCCCCAGGCATCCAACTTGAAGTGACCAGAAAGGATATGGCGCCCGCCGAGTACCGCTTTCCCCGCCACTTCGTAAAAGCGCCGGGTGCCCCCCTCCGGGTCGCCGGTGGACTGATCCCGGCCTACCAGCAGATTGGCGATGTACCTGGCATTGACCGTCGGATTGAAAACCACCCGTGAGGAGGCTGTCCAGACGGTTTCCTTGGGCAGGCCCGCACCGAATGGCGCGTTGATGCCGCCTTCCTCAAAGAAAAACTGGAAGGCATCGGTGGCCGTGGGATAGCGCGTGACGTTGAGGCCGATATTGTAGGCCAGGCGGGCATCCTCACGCATGTCGTTATCCCATGCGTAGAAGAACGTTTCCGGCGTGGGGTCGTAAGTCAGGAATATCTCTGCAGCACGCGCTTCCCGGTTGCCCAGAACAGCGAAAGGGTCCTTTTCACGATTCCGCACCTGGAGCCCTGGAAACAGGGTGGTGTTGCCTGGGCCTCCGATATCCGCCTGGATGTTGGGGTTGGCATCCACCAGGTTGTCGCGGTAGAGAATCCGCGGAAACAGCATGAAGTTCCCGAAATTCAGCATCACGCCGGCTTCGTACTCCCGCTTGTTGCCCAGCGAGGAGTAAGGCAGTCGAGTGCCGAATTCGCGCAGCGGATCACCACCGTCGGCGACAAGGCCTGCGAGGTCAAAAGCGACGTAGGAACGAGTATTCAGGTAATCGAAGGTCAAGCGACCCTTTACGCCGAGGGTATCCTTGAATTCAATCTGGTCCAGAATGATGTTCTGGCCAGACAAGCGGGTGAATTCGTCGCCTATTTTTTCGGTAGCCGACATGATGCCGCCCAGCTCGAGCGTCAAGGCGTCACCGAAGGTCCGGGTCAGGTAGAGCGTAGTCTGCCGGGTTTGACGCTCCGTGGCCTGCGTCGCAGTAGCCGAATCATCCAGCCGGGCGACATCTTCCGAGTGGATGAACGTCAGGTCATAGTTGCCGAGGCTGAAATCGTATTTGAGTACGGCTTTGGGATTAGCGCCCCAGTACACTTCCGGCCCGAAAAGCAGCGTAAGCCCGTCCAGCCAGCCCTGTTTGCCCTGTATCTCCACACCCTGCGGAGCCTTGGAGTTCCAGATGTCGCCTCCGGCAATGTCGGTAGCCTCGCGAATCAGTCCGAAGAAATCTCCTTCGTACTTCCAGTGAAAACGCGGCGTGTTGTAGAACGCCTCGATGTCGAACGACACCCCTGAGTAGGTCGCATTGAAGTCGTAGATCTCGATGCGCCCCCGGTCGTCGAAGCTGCGGGTCGTCACGACCGAAGGGTCGCCATCAGGGGCAATTACGACCTCCACAGGGAGGCCCCGCCGACCGTACTGGATTTCCAGCGGCTCCGTGTCGGCGACGTTGCCGAGGATGTTTACGGTAAACTCGCCCCTGATCCGGTTGGTCGGTGCGAACTCGAAATCCAGAAAGACCATCTGACCATCAGAGAACTCGACGCCATCCTCGCCCTGCTCCTTGATTCTCGACGATTCGCCCTTGAGCAGCATCTCCAGGCGCAGCTCGCCACCGGTGAACCGGAGTGTTCTCCTGGTTTCCTCGGTCAGGTCCACAAGCCGGCGCACTTCGGCGCGCAGCTGCAGGTAATCGAGGTCGATCTGCTCCAACGCCTGTGCGATCTCAGCAGGTCGTGAGCGATACGGGTCGATCTTCCAGACCTCCGTCAGCACATCGACCGCCATGCGTGGGCGGGCCGTGGCCACGCGATCCCGGTTGCGGGTACCCAGCGCTGCGATGCCGAACCACTCCTCATTCATGTTTGGGGCATCCGGCATCCAGTCGAACTGGTAGGCCTCGTTGGACCAGGAGGCCGTGGTGTCATGGATATCGAGGCGCTCCTCCTGCAAGTACTTCCACCATTCGTCCCGCCACTGGAAGACGTAGCCACCGATCGAGTTGCCCTCCTCGCCATTACCCCAGGCTTTGCGGTACATCTCGCTCCACTGGTGAAAGAGGTAGTCGGCCTGCGCCACCTGGTCCTCACGATCCTCTCTCGCGTTGTAAGCATCGCTGCCGAATTCGAAGAACAGCACCGGAACATCCAGGCGCTCGTCGACCCGGGACCAAAGGTCGGTGAAGCTGCGCCCACGGTAGACGTTGCTCCCCAGCACATCCAGTTCGGGTACAAGCTCGGCGATCAGGTCGATGTACTGGATGTCGCCGTTGACGATGGCATAGGGATAGTCCGGGGCGACCTCCTTCGCAGCGGTGATGACCTCGTTGAACAGTGAATACAGGAAGCGGGCGCGGGCTGTATCCTGCTCGCCGACAGGGAGGTTCTCGATTTCGAAACTGGACCAGGACAGCCCGTAGTTATTCTCGTTGCCAAAGGCAAACATCAGCACACCGGGGACGCCGTTATACAGCTCGACGATGGCCACGCTCTCAGCCTTCAGAGTCGCCCTTGTCAGTGGGTCCGAGTAGTCGGTGAACTCCACCCAACGGCCGCCCACGGTAGTGCCATAGCGCCCCATCAGCGGGTTGATCACGGTCCTTATGCCGTACTTTTCGAAGATGTAGGTGACCCACTCTGGTGGAATCATCATGAAGCTGCGGATACTGTTGATCCCGGCAGCCCTCATCATGCTGAAGTCGTAGTCGATTACGGCGCGGATATACTCCTCGGATCTGCCAAACAGGTTGTAGGTGTAGTTCTCGCCCCTGGGCGTGTAGCTCCAGACCACGCCCTTGACGTAGAAGTCCTGGCCGTCGACGAGCAGGCGCCAGCCTTCTTCGTCCCTGAACGTGGTGACCTTTTCCGACGCCTGGGCAAGGCCTCCCGCGCCAGCCGGCACAAGCCAGCAGAGCATGACCAGGAGGCCCCGCAACGTGGCGGGCCCTCGAGAACCGTGACGCCCCAAGGCAGATGACATCGGATGCTACCCCCCGCAGCTCTCGACCTGTTCGATATCGTCGAAGTAGAAGGTCCAGTTGTCCGGGTCGCTGGCCGCATCACCAACAACACCGAGGTCGAATATGAGCGTGATCCCGCCGACCTGGATTCCGGGTGTATCTCCCGTGAAGTCGAAGCACATCACCTCCCAGCCTGAGCCCCCATGACGAGGATTACGCTGAAGCTCCGGCCCTTCGCGCTCAAGCTTGAACAGCACGTCGACCGGCCGCTGCGACCAGACCAGCATCCTGAAGACCTCGCCGGCCGAAAAGTCGATCGGGCTGCCCAGCGGCAGCGTGCTGCCGGCGAATACCTCACCAGCAAACTTCTGCATACGGGCCACCCGGGGGCTGGTATTGATGCTCCCCGGAACCGGGTTATCGATCACGGTCGAGACGCCACCCTCGAAGTTGTCGAACACGGGCGGCACGCCCTCAAAATCAACAGGCAGAACCACCCGGAAGCCATCGTCCTCGCAGGGCGGTGCACGGTCGATATTGTCGAAGTAGAAAGTCCAGTTCAGCGGATCCGTGGCCGCAGCGCCGTTGACGCCGAGGTCAAATATCAGCGTGATGCCATCCGTACCGCTGCCTGAGAGCGCGCTGAAATCGAAGCACAGCGTCTCCCATCCCGAACCGGTATGGAAAGCCGTGTCCTCGCCTACCGGCCCGCCCTCGAGCTTGACCGTAACCGGTACCGGGCGGCGGGACCAGACATCCATCGTGAACGCGCTGCCCGGTGCCAGGTTCAACGGGCCGTCCAGGTCCAGTGTCGCGCCACCGAATACATCGCCCGCGAACTTCAGCATTTGCCCGACCTGGGCGCTGTCATTGCCATCCGGCTCCGGATTGCTGATCACCGACGCCTGCCCGCCAGCGAACCCGCCGCCGTCGCGGAATACATAGCTCGACGGATCGCCCTCGAAATCGATCGGGAAATTCACCAGCTCCCCGCTGTCTTCGCAGAACTCCACCTGCGTGATCTCGTCGAAGTAGAAGGTCCAGTTGCCAGGGTCAGCATCGGCGTTGCCCATGACGTCAATGTCGAAGATCACCGTCATTCCGGTCACCGCCGGCCCAGCCGTGGCGCCGCTGAAGTCAAAGCAAAGCTGCCGCCAGGTGCTGCCGCCGTCATGAGTTCTGGAGCGTTCCACCTCAAGGCCCTCGAGCTTGAACAGCACAGGCACCTGGCGCTGCGACCAGACCTTCACCGTGAAGGCCGTTCCGAGCGAGAAGTCGACGCCTGCAGGCAGCGGCAGAGTGCTGCCACCGAAAGTGAACTGGGATGGAAACTTGAGCATCCGGGCGACACGATCCGTTGTATTGATGCCTCCCGGGAACGGGTTGACGACAACCTGTGAGACCCCGCCCTCAAAGTTGATGAACGTAACCGGACCGCAGACATCCTCGAAGTTGATCACATCGCAGAAGCCGGGCGGGATATCAGGGGGAGGCGGTGCCGGGGTGCCGGGAATCCTTTCGGGGCCATCACCCTGGCCGAAGCAACCACCGATTGCGAGGGATGCAGCCAATGCGAGGGGCAAGTTGCATCTGCGGATGGCGCATCGAGCGGTGGTCATCGGCTGGCTCCGTTACTGTTGTCGCCGCATTTGCGCGAGGCGGTTCGGGGCGGCCATCAGGCTTCAGTCCACGCCGGAGTAGACACGCACCCAGTCGACTTCCATGGTCACCGGAAATACTGTCGATTCATTGGGTGGGCCAGGCAGATTTCCGCCTACCGCGACGTTGAGGAGGATATAGAACGGAGTGTCGAAGGGCGCCGGGAAAGGCCCGCCGGTCGAGAACCAGCTGTTCTGCACGGCATACAGCACGTCATCGACGTACCAGCGAATCTCCGTCGGATCCCACTCGATCGCATAGACATGGAACTCTTGGGTGGCATCAGCCGGCACCGTGTACTGCCGGCTCGTGAAGAGGTTGGCCGGGAACTCACCACCATAGTGAAGGGTGCCGAACACGCGGTTACCTCCGGTGCCACCCAGGTTTACGGCCTCGACGATGTCGATCTCGCCCGAGGCCGCCCAGCCGCCGTACGGGCTGTCCTGGGCAAACAGCCAGAATGCGGGCCAGATGCCCTGGCCTCCAGGCAGACGGATGCGGGCCTCGATGCGGCCATAGCGGACAGCCACCCGGTCACGCGTGATGATCCGGGCCGACGTGTACCTGAACGGGCCAACCCGCTCCTCGCGCGCGGTGATCCTCAGCAGGCCATCGCTGACTTGGGCATTGTCAGGCAGGTAGAACTGCAGTTCGTTGTTGCCCCAGCCCGGGATACCCTCGTCCGTACCGTCTCCGCTCTGGAAAAACCAGGTTTCAGGATCTACACGATCACCGTCGAACTCATCGCTCCAGACCAGTGTGCGCGCAGCGCCAGCGCTGACCGGCGTGTTGTCGAGCAAGGTGATCGTGGGATTCGGGATGTTGACATTGCCCTGCGGCGGCAGCTGCGCCGGCGGAGCCACGTCCACGCCTGACAGCAACGGTTCGTCGTTTTCTCCAAAGCAGCCAGACAGCCCGAGGGCAGAGGCCAGAAAAGCCATCTTCGCGGCTTTGCGATAACTGTGCTGGGCCATGGCATTCCTTGCGGTCAGGAGCATCCTTGATGCTGGAGATTTAGCAAGGAATGACAGCGTTGTCAATTTTGCTTCTCATCGCAGTGGCGTGTTCCACCGCGGCCGGCCTCGAAGCCGCCCGGACTCATCAGCCTTGGTCATTGTCACCGGCGCCAGGCCGCCACAGGATGTACTTGGGGCTGCGGTCGACGTAGAAGATTCCCCAGTGCTTCTCGGCTCCCAGGGGCCTCGCGGGATCGCCCTTCCAGGGCTCGTCGAACGCGGAGAAGAAAAACACGGTAATACCCTCGGCTTCGCCCCAGGCGGCCAGCGCATCAAAATGACCCGCTTGCTTGCGTGCGTCCGCACGTTCTCCGAACTCTTCGGCTGTTGTTGCCCAGCCCGCCTCCAGCACAGCCACGGGCCGGTTCGGCAGGGCAGCGCGAACTCCCTCGATATTCTCGATCGTGTAGGGCAGCGCCTCGTCTATCGACTTGCCTTCCCACTGCGGATAGGTGTGAATCCCGATAAAGTCAACTTCGGCTGCCAGCGGCGCACCCTCGGTGATCCACCAGAGGTAGTTTTCGGCCACGGTGACCGGCTGGGCTATCGCTGCCCGCACCTTCCGGACGTAACGGATCACCTGGTCCAGCGGCACCAGGTGATCCGTCCATTCGACCAGTGCCTCGTTCCCGACATTGACCGCTACGATCAGCTCCGGAAAACGCTGTGCGAGCACAATACCCCGCCGGACCTCGGCCTTGTTGCGCAGCACGTTGGCTGCCAACTCATCGTCGGGAATCGGTTTCTCCAGCCAGGGACAGCGCTCGTGGTTGCTTAGCTCGGCACTCAACCAGATCCCCTGCAGCACCCGGATGGGCAGCTGGTGCTCGCGGATCAGCTCCAGCGTCATCACCGCCTTCTCGCCCGCGTCGTACAGGCGGATCAGCCCGAACCCATGCTCGACCAGCAGCTGCAGGTCCTCGAGTATCTCCTCCCGCGACGGGTAGACTGCCCCCTCCCCCTGGTCCGGATGCTGCCCCTCCCGATATCCCGAATACGCGATGGCCATGACCTCACCTGCCAGGAGTTCGTTAGCAGGCACGCGGCTCTCCGTGGCTTCACCGATCCCGTCGGGCATCCCCGGATCCGCCCGGCAGGCGGCAAGCTGCGTAACGCCAAGCACTGCAGCCAGCACCAGCGCGGCCCCTGTTGACCGCAGGCGAAAAACCGGCAGTGGCTGGTGCGGTATCTGGCGGCTCATGAGGTCACTCCGGCCATCGCTGGCGTGCCGGACAACCGGAAGTTGACGCCCAGTTCAGCATCCGAGTCGCCACCAATCCACGCCCGGAACTCGCCCGGCTCGGCAGCCCACCGAAGGTCCGCGCCGTGGAAGGCCAGGGCATCCGTATCGAGGGCAAACTCGACACGGCGCTTCTCGCCCGGTTCCAGCTGGACCCTCAAGAATCCCTTGAGCTCCCTCACGGGCCGGGTCACGCTGCCTACGACGTCGCGCACATAGAGCTGGACAACCTCCTCACCCGCCACTGCCCCGGCATTGGTCACCTCGGCGCCAATCGTGATCCGTTCGCCAGGGGAGACCTCTAGAGGCCTGACGAAAATATCGCCATAGTGGAACTGCGTGTAGGAAAGCCCGAACCCGAAGGGAAACAGCGGACGGTAGCCGGCATCGAGATGAAAGGACACCATGCCCAGCGACGTCTGCGCCGCCTGCGGATCGATATCGTCGATATGCACCACCTCTGCCGGTGACGGGGGTTTGCCCGTGTTCTTCTGGCTGTAGTAGATCGGCACCTGGCCCACCATGCGAGGAAAGGTGACTGGCAGCTTGCCAGATGGGCATCGGAGACCGAACAACAGTTCGGCTATCGCTTGGCCACCCATGGTGCCAGGATGCCAGGCAAACAGCACCGCATCGACGTGATCCAGGACTTGAGTCAGCGCAAGAGGCCGGCCCGCCATGATCACGGCAACAACCGGTTTGCCCGCCGAGTGCAGCTGCCGGACCAGCTCGAGCTGATCACCCGGCAGGCCGATATCCGCCCTGCAATGCGCCTCGCCGGAGAGGATCGCCTCCTCGCCCAGGAACAGCAGCACGACATCGGAGTTGCGCGCAGTCTCGACTGCCTCGTCGAAACCTGGCCCGGCGCGGCCGCGTGAATGCACCATGGCCGGCACATGCCGCACCTTCAGGTGGCCTCCCGCCAGCGACTCGATCGCGCACAGCGGCGTGACTGTCTCCCCGGGGTCCCCGTCGAACACCCAGGTACCCAGCTGCTCCCAGGGCGCGTCAGCCAGCGGACCGATCACGGCCACCGTGTCCAGCTGCTCGATTGACAGCGGCAGCACCGGGCCATTGTTCTTCAGCAGCACGACGCTTTGTTCCGCGGCCAGCCTGGCAGTCTCGATGGCTGCCCTCGACGGCCGCGCGGGCAGGCCTTTTGCAGGGCTGCGGCGGGCGTCAAACAGCCCGAGGCGGAACTTGAGGCGCAGTATGCGGGCCACTGCCTCGTCGACAGTGCAAGGATCCAGCGTGCCCAGCGCGACCAGTTCGCCGAGGTGCTCGTTGTACGCATCTCCCGTCATCTCCATGTCGGTGCCTGCAGTTACCGCCAGCAGGGCAGCATGAGCCTTGTCCCCGGCAGTACCATGAACGCAGAGCTGGCACACGGAATCCCAGTCACTGACCACCACCCCGTCGAACCCCCACTCCTCGCGCAGCACCTGGGTGAGAAGAAAGCGGTTTGCGGTTGCAGGCACGCCATTGAGCTCCGAGAACGAGGGCATCATGGTAGCCACGCCGCACCTCACAGCAGCCTGGAAAGGCGGGAGATAGACATTGCGGAGGTCTATCTCGGGAATACTGGTGGCTGCATAGTCGCGGCCGCCTTCGACTGCCCCGTAACCCGCAATATGCTTGGCGCAGGCTGCCAGCGCGTCCGGCTCGGCAAGTTCTTTGCCCTGGAAGCCCCTGATCATCGCTTCGCCAAGGCGGCTCGCCAGATACGGGTCCTCGCCGAGGCTCTCGGCGATCCGTCCCCAGCGAGGATCGCGGGTGATGTCGAGCATCGGGGCGAAGGTCCAGTTGACGCCTGCGGCAGCAGCTTCTTCGGCAGCCATGCGCGCCCCGGCACGTACCAGCCCCGGGTTCCAGGTGGCAGCCTGCCCGAGTGGAATCGGAAGGATGGTCCTGAATCCATGGATCACGTCGCGGCCCACCAGCAGCGGAATACCCAGCCGGCTCTCCTGCCGGGCAATGCGCTGCAGCTCATTGACTGCGGAGGCATCGACGACGTTGATCACCGCACCGCAACGGCCCGCGCGGATATCCGCACCGAGGTAGTCCGGTGGATACCCGTGGCTGCCATCCCTCTGCGCCATCTGCCCTACTTTTTCCGCCAAGGTCATTCGTGAAAGCAGTTCCGCGACGCGTTGCTCCAGCAGCGATACTGTCGGGGATGCGGCGGGCTTGGGTTGCATCGGTCTTGGCTGGCTACGGTCCTGACGGATAACTAGCAAAGGTTGACAGCGCTGTCAATTTGCCCGAGGATCGCAAAGCACTGCCAGCCAAGCCACAGGGTCCGGGCACATCCAGTGAGCCCCGCCAGCAAGCACGAGACAGCCCCGCAGGACCGTATTCCGTTCCCGCTCAAGCTGGTCTACGGGCTTGGTGCTTTCGTCAACAACCTTCTCGCCGCCGCGATCGGCGGCATGGTCATCGTGCTCAATCTCGGGCTGGGCATGAACCCCGCACTGGTGGGACTGGTGAGTGCGATACCGAGGCTTACCGATGCACTGACCGATCCGCTGGTGGGCTACATATCGGACAACACACGCTCACGCTGGGGCCGCCGCAGGCCCTACATCTTCTTCGGAGCGATCGCTGCAGGCGTCACCTTCGCACTGCTCTGGCAGCTGCCGGAGGCACGATCCGAGGCCTTCTATTTCTGGTACTTCCTGGTCGGCTCTCTGGTTTTCTACCTTGCGTATACGGTGTTTGCGACGCCGTGGGTGGCCCTGGGCTACGAGCTGACCCCTGATTACCACGAGCGCACCCGGCTTATGGGTACGCAGAACTTCATTGGCCAGTTGGCCTACCTGATCGCGCCCTGGTTCCTGCTGATCATGCAGGATGAACGGCTGTTCCCCGACATGGTTTCCGGTGCAGCGGGCCTCGCCATAGTGATCGCGCTGGTGGTCATGTTCATTGGCATCCTGCCAGCCATTTTTTTGCGGGAGCGCTTCGCTCACGCCGATCTGGATGGACTGCCGGCCGCTGGGGCAGCGCCCCTGCACTGGACCCGGCGAATCGCCAGCAACGTAGCAGGATTTCTCAAGGGCTTCCTGATCACGCTGAAGTTCACCCCGTTCGTCAAGTTGTGTATTGCAACCTTTCTCATATTCAACGGCTTCATGATGATCGCATCGTTTCAGTTCTACGTGATTATCTACTACGTGTTTGGGGGTGACACGGTAGAGGGCGCCAGGTTTGCAGGTTACGCGGGGACGCTGGGGGCCCTGTCAACCTTCGTGGTGATCGTCATCGTCACCCGGCTTGGCACATGGATCGGCAAGCGGCGTACCTTCTTCGTGGCCACCGGCATCTCGATGCTTGGCTATGCCTTGAAGTGGGTCTGCTACAACCCGGAAATTCCGTGGCTGCTGCTGGTGCCAGCCCCGCTGATGGCCTTCGGGCTTGGTGGCCTGTTCACTTTGATGCCCTCCATGATCGCCGACGTAGTCGATGCCGATGAACTGCAGACGCGGGAGCGGCGGGAGGGCATGTACGGCTCCATCTTCTGGTGGGTGGTGAAACTCGGAATGGCAGCCGCCCTTGCAGCGGGGGGTTTCCTGCTCAACGCAACTGGATTCGACGTGGCGCTTGGCGGAGACCAGTCAGAGCGCACCATCTATCTGCTGCGGCTGATGGATGCGTTCGTACCATTTGTGTCTTCGGCGCTGGCGATCTGGGCCATCTACAGTTTCTCTATCACCGAGGAAAAAGCCTACGAGGTAAGAAAGGCGCTGGAACTGCGCCGCGGGGTGGTGCCAGTCCCTTCAGCGTCGGCAGCTGCAGCCTGAGTCTGGGAGGCTGCTGACCTGGATGTCAATGCTGCCGAAGCAGCCTTTAATCTTTGGGGCCAGCTCGACCCTTATTGACGCTGAAGCCGCCGGGCAAGGGACTCGACATAGGCCGTGGTGCGCACCACCCTCAGCGTAGCATCCTCGGATGGTTCGATGCCCGCCGGCAGCGCCAGCGGATTGAACATGAGCGTGTCGCAGGACTGGCCTTCTTCGCTGGTGAGGTTCAGCGTTCCAACATGGACACGAGGCCGGGATTCGGGCCAGGACACGGTGGGATCCGTCACGTCGTCACCCTCCCCGGCCAGCTGCACGTAGACCTCGAAGGCCGACGGTCCGGCGGCCAAACGCCGGACGAGGTCCTCGCTCAGGAAGTCATCGCCGAGCTCCGCAAGCTGCGCTTCGTCCAGCTCCACAACGCCGTCAGCAGGCTCAATCTGCCAGCGCCCATACACTGCCTCATCACCATCGTTGATGAAGCGGAACGCATTGACACCGAAAAAACGAGTCGACAGGTAGCTGTCCGCCGGGGGATTAGCCGCAAGCCAAGCTGCCTGGCGCGTGGTTTCAGGGTTGGCCGCCGAGAACGCCGCCACCTTCTCGGGGTCCGGCAGCCCAGTGGCCGGATCGACCTCGCGCACCCGCAGGAACTCGAACACCTGCTCCGGGTTTCGGGCGAGAAACACGGGCGCCGACAGCATGATCAGGTCCGTCACCCCTCCGTCCGGCAGCGAAAAACGGGCGGCCAGGCCGCGCACAGCCCGGGCGGTGTCCGGGACCACAGGGTTACCTCCCCCCATGGAAAAGCGGACTCTCACCAATGCAGGTTCAGCACCGAACAGCTCAGCCCTGGAAAGCTCCGGCGCCTGTTCGGTGGCTCGAAACTCGCCCGCTGCGCAGATGCCCTTGGCATGGGAAGCCCGCTGGCCGGCGTGTTGACCGAAGATGCCGTTCAGGGCCTCAACCAGGTCACGACCGCTGACCTCCGCCGCCACGGGCGCAGCATAGCCTGCAAGAACAAGGGGAAACGCTCCGATCAGGACGCGAATGCCGAACATGATGAGTCTCCGATAGTGTTGACTGTGTGTACAGGCCGGTGGGTGCAGGCAGGTATCACGGGAAGATGCCATGCTGCTGGTAGCTCTCGGCCACCGCCTCGATAGCCAGCAGGAAGGCCGCCGTGCGCATGTCCGGCAGCTCGCGGCTCTTCCAGCACTGGTGGATGTTCTCGAAGGCCTGAGTCATCGTCTGGTCGAGCGCCGCGATCACCATGTCTTCCTCGTTCAAGCTCCTGAGCAGCCTGTCCCTGATCGAGTCCGGGATCGACTGGTCGGTCAGCCTCTCGATTGCCGCCACGATCTGAATCTTCGTCATCTGCTCGTGGCGGGAGACCATCCGGTCGAAACTGACGCCGGCCTTGTTCTTCAGCCATTCAAAGTACGAGACCGTCACGCCGCCAGCATTGGTGTAGATATCCGGCAGCACCATGATGCCGCGCTCGCCGAGGATGCGCTCACCCTCGAAGTCAACCGGACCGTTGGCGGCCTCCGCCACGATACGGGCGCGGATGCGCCCGGCGTTCCCGCCCGTGATCTGGCTTTCCAGTGCCGCTGGCACCAGCACGTCGCAATCGTACTCGAGCACGCTGTTTCCCTCGGCCACGAAGGTGGCCCCGGGGAACCCATGCAGCGTGCCGTGCAGCTGCCGGTAGTCATGGACCGCCTGCACATCGAGGCCATCGGGCGCATGCAGGGCACCTTCGCGCTCGATGATGCCGACGATCAGGGCGCGTCCCTGGTTCTGCAGGGCAACCCCTGCGTGGTAACCCACATTGCCCAGGCCCTGGATGATGACGCGCTTGCCCGCGATGCCGGGAGTCAGCCCGAGCGCCTGCATATCGGCAGCAACGTCCATGCAGGTTCGAATGGCAAGGTAGGCACCCAGGCCGGTGGCCTGGCGCCGGCCGGGAATCCCGTGCATGGACAGCGGCTTGCCCGTGACGCAGGCATAGGGTGAGGGCTCGTTTACCCGGAGATTCTTGTAGGTGTCGGCGATCCAGCCCATCTCCTGCTCCCCGGTGCCGTAGTCCGGGGCAGGCACGTCGACGTCGGGGCCGATGAAGTTCTTGCGGATCAGCTCGGCCGTGTACCTGCGGATGATGCGCTCGCGGAACCCGGCCGACAGCCCGCTGGAGTTGACCAGCACCCCGCCCTTGGCCCCGCCGAACGGCACGCCTGCGATCGCGCACTTGAAGGTCATCAACGTGGCCAGCGCAATCGTCTCGTCGAGGCTTACGCGCCGGCTGAAGCGGATACCCCCCTTGGTCGGCATCCGGTGGAAGCTGTGTTCGGCTCGGAAGGCCTCGATCACCCGGATCTCGCCGCTGTCCTCGCGCACCGGAAAGCGCATGCGGTACACGGCATTGCAGGTCCTGACCTGCCGCAGCAGGCCGGGCCGGTATCGAGTGTGCGCCGCGGCACGGTCAAAGTAGCGTTGTACGCTCTGGAGGAAGCGGTCTCTGGCCATGGCCGACATACTGCCAGATCGGGGGTGCTCGCGCAGTCGTGCCGGACCGGAGTAAGAATGAGCGACCTGCCCTCCCTCGCCCCTGTTACAGGTGGTCGAACCTAGTCCAGGGCCGGCCAAAGGACCAGGCGCACCGGCTCCTTTCTCGTTTTCCGTTCTGATAGCCAGGTCCAGGGAAAGTTTGCCCCACTTTACGTGATGTTATAATGTATCTTTTTGATCATTCACGACACGCATTCCCGGCCTGGGAAAAGGCACAAGCTGCGGCAGGCTCCATTCCGGTTCGGGAAATCCCCAGAGGACACTGCATCATGGCCAAACCCCTGCCCGTAACGGTGCTGTCAGGCTTCCTTGGAGCCGGCAAGACCACGCTGCTCAATCACGTGCTGAACAACCGCGAGGGCCTGCGCGTTGCGGTCATCGTCAACGACATGGGCGAGGTCAACATCGACGCAGCGCTGCTCCGTGACGATGTGTCACTGCAGCATGTGGATGAAAAACTCGTCGAGATGACTAATGGCTGTATCTGCTGCACGCTGCGGGAAGATCTCCTTATCGAGGTGGCGAGGCTGGCGGATGAGCAACGTTTTGACTATCTGCTGATTGAGTCGACTGGCGTCTCCGAGCCCCTGCCGGTTGCGGAAACCTTCACCTTCGCCGATGAACAGGGACGCTCCCTCTCTTCCGTCTCGCGGCTCGACACCCTGGTCACCGTGGTGGATGCCTTCAATTTCCCGCGGCTTCTATCGGAGGCTGACAGTCTGAAGGACAAGGGCATGGAAATCGGTGAGGAGGACGAGCGCAATATCGCCGACCTGCTGATCGAACAGGTTGAATTCAGCAACGTGATCGTGGTGACCAAGGGTGACCTCGTTGAGCGGGAGCAGCTTGATGCCCTGCTGGCCACTCTGCGCCGGCTTAACCCTCGCGCCGAGGTCATCCTCTCCGAACATGGCCGCATCGCGCCCTCGGCCATTCTGGGCACCGGACGGTTCAGCATGGAGGAAGCTGCCGAAGCGCCCGGCTGGCTGGCGGAGCTTCGCGGGGAACATATCCCGGAAACCGAGGAGTATGGCATCGGGAGCTTTGTCTACAGCGCCCGCAGGCCGTTTCATCCCCAGCGTCTGTACGATTTTCTTGCCAGCGGCTGGCGGTATGGCGAGCTGGTACGCTCCAAGGGATACTTCTGGCTCGCCACACGGTTCGACCAGGCAGGGGCCTGGTCGCAGGCCGGGGGCATCATGAACCACGGGTTCGCTGGCTTGTTCTGGTCCGCAGTACCTGAGTCCAGCTGGCCTGACCGCCCCGAGCATAGAGCTGCCATTCAAAGCAAGTTCGAGCCTCCTTTTGGCGATCGTCGCCAGGAAATCGTGTTCATTGGCCTCCAGCTCGATGAGCCCGCTGCACGCAAGGCGCTTGATGCCTGCCTGCTCAATGACGAGGAGCTTGCTTTCGGATCTGAGAGCTGGGCAACGCTTCCGGACCCGTTCCCGCAGTGGATGCGCGAGGTCGAGGAGGCTGCTGTCTGATGCGCCAGGTGGCCAGCCATCAGCTCGTGGATTTCAGCAGAATCTACGAGGATGATGTTGAATTAATCACGGTCAGACGCGCGAGTGACGGGTCCTTGAGCAGCCAGTCCGCCAGGCTCCTGGAAGCTGGCCAGGTGATCCAGGCGCGCTGGGAGCAGCCTGCAGGCGACATCAATGCAGCCCTCACCGGACTGTCGGGCTGTGCAGACCCCTCGTGGCAGCAGGCCATGGGCAGTGAAATCGCACTGGCTGGCGAGCTGCTCAGTGAACTTCTGGGCTGCGACCGGGTGGGGGTCCGCGTAACCTCTTTGCGGGCGCCCATGTGTCCGCGTTTCCATGTCGACCAGGTGCCCTGCCGGCTGCTGATGACGATTACCGGTCCCGGCACGGAATGGATCGCCTGCGATGAGGTTGACCGGGCACTGCTGGCCAATCGGACAATAGAGGCGCCCCCACTGCGCGCTGGTGCCGGGATCAGGCAGCTGACCACGACTGCCTGGTCGCTGCTGAAAGGCGGAACCTGGACTGACCGGTTCGGTGGAGTGGTCCATCGGTCGCCTCACTCACGGGCGCCGCGGCTGCTGGTCTCGATGGACCCGATCACAGCTCATTAACCCCAGGCGACGGCCGCAAGCAACAGGCTAACGAATGTTGATGAACCCCGGGGACCTGATCCCCGTCTCGCTACTGACCGGATTTCTTGGCAGCGGGAAAACCACCCTGCTCAACAAGCTGCTCAGGCAGCCCGGTCTGCAGCGAACCCTGGTCCTGATCAACGAGTTCGGTGAGATCGGACTGGATCATGCGCTCGTGTCGCACAGCAGCGAGGATGTCGTGGTGGAAATGGCCAGCGGCTGCCTCTGCTGCACGATTCGTGGTGATCTGGCCAGAACACTTCGGGAAGCACCAAGCAGATTCTCCCGCAACGGCCGCTGCTGGTTCGACAGGGTCATCATCGAGACCACAGGGCTCGCGGACCCGGCACCAATCCTGCATACCCTGATGACAGAGGCCAGCGTCACGCACAGGTATCGACTCGACGCGGTGTTTACCACAGTCGATGCCGTCAACGGGCTGGACACACTTGATCGGCACAATGAGGCAGTCCGGCAGGCAGCCATCGCCGATCACCTGCTCCTGACCAAGAGTGATATTGCAGACAAGGAGACTCTGGACTCGCTGGAGCGCCGACTGGAGTCGCTCAATCCCGCTGCGCCCCGTACTAGCGTCATCAACGGACATATGGATGCATGGGTGCTGCTGAACTCCGGACTCTACGACCCCGATACCCGGATGCCCGACGTTGCCCGTTGGCTGGGCGCGGAGGATCATGAGCATAGGCATAGCCACGGGCACGGGCACGGGCACGGGCACGGGCATGATGTGAACCGTCACAGCCATGACATTCGCGCACTGAGTATCCGGATCGAGAAGCCCATCAGGGGCGTGACGCTTGATCTCTGGCTGGAAACGCTGCTGTCGTTCCGCGGCCCGGACTTTCTTCGAATCAAGGGGCTTATCAACCTGGTCGAACTCAAAGCACCCATCGTGATTCACGGGGTGCAGCACATTTTCCACCCACCCATAGTCCTCGAAGAATGGCCGGATGATGACCAGACCAGCCGGATCGTCTTTATCACCCGAGGCATAGAGGAATCGCTGCTTCGTAACACCTTGCGTATCCTGACCGAGGCCAGCAGTGACTCCACGGGACCTGACCAGTGGACCTTTGGGGGGTTGACGGGTCGCCCGCAGCCTGATGAGGCCTGGAACCAGAATCGAGGCATGACGGATCACTGATGACGGTACTGGACAAGAGCGCTGTCGGCCAGCTGGGTGAGTCATTAGGCGAAGCAGACACTGCGCTTGACCTGCGTGGGCTCTCGTCCGGGCAGGCGCTTGAAGCGGTTGTCTCTCTTCTGGAGTCCGCCAAGGCGCAATCCGCAGTGAGCACACTGGTCGTCGTTGATCACGCCGGCGAGAACACAGGCGAGACGCCTTTCCTGCCTGTAGGTCGGAGACTTCTCGAAGCCCGCCGCAGAGGCATCATCGCGGACCTGAAAACGGTATATTCAGACACGGCGACCGGGTTTCTCATCAGGATGCCTGCGGCAGACAGAATTCCCCAGAAATGAAGGAGCAAGCTATGCCTGTACCAAAACTCCGGCTGCATCGGTATGCGTGGCCCGTCGTTTTCGGGCTTTTTTCCGGGATCGCGACGGCCGGCCCATTCGAGCTGGAGCCTCTGCCTTATGACAGCTCGGCGCTGGAACCCTACATAGACCAGCAAACCATGGAGATCCATCACGGCCGGCATCATCGCGCCTATGTCGCCAACCTCAACGCTCAGGTGGAAAACTACCCTGAGCTGCGAGATATGAGCCTCGAGGAAATCATGCCCATGATCTCCAGGTTCAACATGGCCGTTCGCGACAATGCCGGAGGTCACTACAACCACAAGCTTTTCTGGGACGTGATGGCACCCGCAGGCCACGGTGGCGAACCGTCGGCCGAACTGCTGGCAGCCATCGAGCGTGATTTCGGCTCCCTGCAGGCGATGCAGGCCCTGGTGAACCGCGCTGCGGCGACACGCTTCGGGTCCGGCTGGGCCTGGCTGATCGTGACCGCTGAAGGCAAGCTGGCAGTGACATCGACCCCGAACCAGGACAACCCCCTGATGGACATTGTCCCGGACCAGGGTGTACCCATCCTGGGTATCGACGTCTGGGAACATGCCTACTATCTGGCCTATCAGAACCGCCGAGGGGCCTACCTGGATTTCTGGTGGAACGTAGTGAACTGGGATTCGGTCAGCCGGCGGTATGCGGAGGCCATGAACCCGTAAGGTTGCCTGAGCCGGGGATACGATACCCCGGGAGCCACCCTCGCAGGCAGGCCGGCACCTTGCCGGTCACGGGGTTCGGGTGCAGGTTCTGCGACAGCATGACCTGCCGAGTCCCCCGTGCTCTCTCCTGCGCTAGAGACGCAGATTGACCCCGAAGTACCACGCGCGCCCCTCACCGGGGCGAACCGAAGGGCTCGCGAGCAGGCTGCCAGGGGGCGGCTGGGTCACGAACGGCTGTGTGGGCAAGGCGTTGAACGTGGAAACGAACACCTTGTCCGTCAGGTTGGTGGCCTGGACGAAAACTTCCCAGGTTCCCGCAGGCTGACGCCAGCCGCTGCGCAACCCCCAAAGGCCAACGGCAGGGACGACGAACGCGCTGCCCCCGCTGCCGTCATAGGTCACCGCGCGGCTTCCTATGTAGCGATAGTCCGGCCCGAAATAGAAACCTGAAGGGTGCTCGAACCGGGCGACGGCCTGGCCAGCATGCCGCGGTATGACAGGCAGGCGGCGGCTGCCGAAGAACTCGTCGTTGAGGAACCTGAACCGCGACAGGTTGTACACGAGATCAAGCTCCAGAGAACTGCCGGTACCCAGCAGATCCGGCAACAGGGTGGCACTGCCGCCGAATTCCAGCCCCTGATGAAGCGTCCGGTCAGCGTTGAATGCGACCGTCGTCGGACAGCCAGGGTTGCCCACCGGATCGTCACACCGGGTCAGTATCTCGTTACGCAGAGCCATGTGGTAAAGCGTCAGATCGAGGGACACCCGCTCTCCACCTCCTCTGATCCCGACCTCGGCGGTCCAGGCGCTCTGGGCGCGCAGCTCCGGAAAATCCTGGTCAGGCAAGCGTGCGGCTGCCGAGGCCCTGTCAGCGAGGTCTGCACCTGTTGGCACCTCGTAGCTCTGGGCGATGCTGGCAAAGACGAACCAGCCGGGGCTGAACTGCCTGTTCAAGCCCAGCTTGGGGTTTACACGCCGGAATGAGCGGTCATAGCTCTGATCAACAAGGCTGCTGCCCGGATTGGGCTGCCACCTGTCGAGAAAGGGGAAGAAGCCGAAAATTCCACCTATCGGCGGGATGAACTCCACCGGGGGGTCGATGGGGAAGTCTTGCAGCTTCCGGGTGGTGTACACCGCCTGAAGACCCAGGAACACCCTCAGGTTCTCGGTCAGCAGCCACGCTGTTTCACCGTAACTCTCCACCAGCAGCGCTTCGAAGACCTGATCCGAGACCAGTGGACCCTTGGTGCGTCCCGCGTCACGATGCTGGTACCTCTGGAAATCTCCATCGGTATAGTTCACGCGCAGTCCAGACACGACCTCGACCGGAAGGCCCAGAATCACCCTGCTGTCCGTCCAGCGCACCCCGGCACCACCTTCCAGCCAGGTGTTGTCGATCAGGCCAGCGAACGGTGACGGCAGGTGATCAAGCCGCGTAGCAAGGAAGTACGCATCGACCTGCAGCTGGCCGCTTTCGCCTACGTCAAAGCTGGTGCGATTGGCCAGGCGGAGATAGTCGAAGTTGATATCTTGGTCATAGATACTCGCAATCGGGCCTGCCTCCCGGCGTCGTTCGCGTATCTCGTTCAGCGGCAGCGCATCTGCCAGCTCCTGGCGAGTGAAGCCCACGGAGACATAGCTTCGTGAAAACATCGATTCATTGACCTGCCAGCCGATGTTGGCATTTACCCGGCCGAAGCCTGACTGTGACTGGCCGCGGAAGCCATTGGTGGAGCTGCCGCTTGCGTTCACGTAGGCATCCAGGGAATCGCCCTGCCATCCCTGCTCGACCGTTGACCGCCAGAAGTCGAATGAGCCGACCTGTGCCTGGACGCCTGTGCCCATGAAGTTGCGTCCCGTCTTCGATACGAAGTTCAGCGCTCCACCCGATGCGATGGCTCCGAAGCGCAGGCTGTTGGGTCCACGGTAGACTTCTACGTACTGCGCCGCCTGGAGATCAATCAACGCAGTAGTGAGTCCGGCTTCCGTGCGGCCAACGGGCACGCCGTCAATAAAGGCTCGTATTCCCCTGCCATTACGCGGTCCCGCTGTTGCGATATCCGAACCCCTGATAGAAAAAAGCCCCTGGGATCCCTGGTTGGGCGCCGCGGTGAAAATGCCAGGCGTCATTTCAAGCGCATCCTCGAGGTTGGCCAGACGTCGGTTGGTCACGCCGCCGAGGTCGACAACTGTCTCGGCACCCGGACGCCGGAGGAACCTCTCGAATTGTTCCCCGAAACCCGGAACATCACTGCCCCTTGGATCGGCAATCACCAGAATCTCATCGATGTAGGTCCGCTGATCCGCATGTACAGGTGCCACGCAAAGCAGAACCGACAATGCGCTGAGGACAGAAAAAGGTCCGGACCTCCTGACAGGTCTCAGCATGAATAGTCTCCCTGTGTTTCCAGTCGCCGCCATTCCGGCAAGCGTGTGTAGATGACCCGAGTGAAAAGCAGGTCTTTCCAGGACGCGAACGCAGCTATTCTTCAGGCACGTAAATCAGCGACCCGTCTGCCAGGCGGTAGGTGATGCCGGCCCGCACCCCCTGGCCCTCACTGATCATGTCCACGGTTTGATAGCGGGTCATTTGCTCGCCATCCTTGACGATGACCTGCATATCCTCCGAGCCGGGGTTGATCGTCACGATGACCTGTTCCGCCGCGAAGGGGTTCAGCGGATTCATTGCAACAACGACCAGAAGCACAGCAATGACCACCAGGAAAACGTCCACGACGTTGACCACCGACAACACCGGGTCATCGTCCTCATCGAGCTCCAGGAACCTGCGATTCATGACGGCTGCCCTGCTTCAGCTTCCAGCTCGTGCAGCGCAGCCAGCAGCCACCTCCGCCTGACCGAAAGGACAAGAAACGTGATCGAGGCAGACAGGAGCGCCAGGATGACGGCGGCGAAGGCCACGACGAGGTTCTGCCCTACCACGGCGAGATCACCATCCCCGAGGGCGAGCAGGGCCGGCGCCAGCGGGATCATCGTCGCCACCAGGCCAAGCATCGGCGCGGTCCTGGTGCTGATCCTCAGCGGCTCGAGCAGCTGCAGAATACGCAGCTGAAGCGCCTCCGAGTCGACCACCCCGCCCGCGCCAACCGAGCGGCGCAGGCGGCAGACAGCACGGCGCTTGTTCGGATCCCGCCGCTGCCAGGCCTCTATCAGGAACGATCCAAGGACAAAAAAGGCATAGCAGAACAGGCCGAGGATGATGAGCAGTACCGGAAGGAGAAACACCCTCGCGATCTCGTACATCATGACTTCTATCGGATTCATCTGTTTCCCCGTCTAGCTTCGTACCATCTGACGCAGTGCGCCCGCCCCCATGAGCAGGAAGAGACCGGCCACGACCAGCCAGGTGGTATCCAGAGCCACGGGCTGCGACGGGGGTGATACCGGACGCAGCTGCTGGCCGATTACCGTCTGTGCCTGACCAAAGGCAGCATCGAGACCGAAACCATTGGCAAGCGCACTTGCGAACTCTTCCAGGCGCGCTTCCAGGGGCTCGGTGTCGATCAGTGCCTGACGACGCTCGACAAGATCCCGCAGCACTTCCTCGTCGGGGGCCCAGTAGTCCCGCCGGACAGCCTCCAGCATGCGATCGAGGATCCGGGCCAGGGCCCCGGCGTTGTGTTCGGCAAACCAGGCCTCCAGTCCCAGGTCAAGACTGTCTCTCACGTAGACATCATGGAAGGATGCCCACTGGTCAGCCCTGACTGTGTCCGGATCTGTCACCTGCCAGCCGAAAAAGTTATTGACGACGTTCAGGAGTTCGAGCGTGCCGGCATACCCCTCGTTCTGCATGCCGGAGATCCAGCCGGGATGGTGATAACGGCTGCGCAGCTCTCCTGACAGGTATCGGCCTGCCGTCGTGTTCTGCCCGCCAGTCGGGTTACGCAGGTTGCTGATGTAGAGCGCGGGATTCCTGCCGGTAAGGCTGCGCACCGCCATCGCAATGCTGCCGAGATACTCGAAGGGGTGGTCTGTGGACAGTAGCCCGTGCAGGTTCGAGGAACGACTCAGCACGGCACCCTCTACGTGCTGCAGGTGCTCCGCATACAAGTTGACAGCACTCGTGCGCACGCCCCACTTATCGGAACCGGCGCCATAGGCATACTGCATCCTGCCGAGGTAGTCCGCCACCAGCTCGTCCTCGGATGCCCAGCCCTCCGTATCCAGCAATGCGTCGGGCACTCCAGACCCATAGCTGCCTGCTTCGTTGGAAAACACGCGTAGCGCAGAGACAGCCAGAGCCTGTGATGGATCGAGGCCGTTGCCTGAAAGGCGTGCAGCAAGTGCACGGCTGTGCTCGGCAACCGGATTCGCGGGCTCGTCGAGCGCCGCCAGCTCCTGTAGCGCCGAGGACAAGTGCCCGATGAAATGGCCAAACTGGTCACGGTAAACGCCCGTAACTGAAGCCACGACGTCGACACGGGGGCGCCCGAGCGCTTCGGCAGGAATGATGTCTAGACGTGCGAGCCGGCCGGCGCGGTCCCACACGGGCTGCAGTCCCAGCAACCAGAGCATCTGCGCTTCGAGCACGCCCTGCTGGCGCATCGTGTCGGATGACCAGAGAGACATTGCCAGACTTCTGGGAAAGCCATCGTGACTCTGCAGGTGCAGGCTGATCAGTTCGTCTGCCAGCGTCTGGCCGATACGCCAGGCGCGTTCGCTGGGCACTCGTGAGGGGTCAAAGCCGAAGATGTTGCGTCCCGTGGGCAGGACATCCGGATTTCTAAGCGGGTCGCCGCCTGAGGTACCGGGAACATAGCGACCCTTCAGCGCTGCAAGTATCGCGTCGATCTCCCCGGAGGCCTGGAGCGCAGCATCCAGGCGCACCGCTTGTTCGGCGAACTCACGCAGCCTGGGGTCTGTCTCGTCTCGGGGCCTTGATCCATCGACCAGGAATCGGCTCAGAAAGAGAAAAGGCAGGGTCTCTGAAATCAGCTCATAGTCAACTGCGAACAGTTCATCAATGTCATCGACACCCAGCGCCTCATAGAGAGGGTCCCCGAGCATCTGCATTACCGTGGCCACCCGATGCTGACGGTCCGGTGCCACTCCAAGCGTGTGCAGACCAAGGGGCTGGGTATCCCTGGCCAGTTCATGCATATAGATATGCAGCTCTTCAAGGAACGCCGGGAAATCGGCCTCGAGTCTCGCGGCGTCCCACTGCAGATCGCGATAGATCGTGCCATCCAGCACCATCGCCATCAGAGTCTGCTCGACATCGGCGCGAACGGGGCCCGTATCCAGCATTTCCCACTCGTGCATCAGGTCGTGCACGAGCTGGATCTCCCCGTGGAGACCGGCCGGCACGAAGGGCGGCGGTTGATGACTGACCGTCACCGCCTGGCCTCGACGGCGGGCCTGCAGCGCCTCGGCGGCATTGTCGGTGATGTAGGGATAAATCACCGGCATGTCTCCCAGCACCAGCAGGGCATCGTCGTAAATCGACAGCCCCCTGTCCTTCCCGCTGAGAAACTCCTGCGTCCCATGGGTGCCGAAGTGCACCAGCGCATCGATCGCGTGCACTTCACGCAGGTAGAAATAGGCGCCAAGATAAGCATGCGAGGGCGGCAGTTCACCATCGTGATAGCTTGCAAGGCTTACGTCACCCGTGACGCGTGCCGGCTGGGGCATGATGATCAGGGAACCAAGCTCCAGTGCAGGCAGGACCAGCAGAGGCTCTCCTGTGTCGCCTGGAACCAGCAGGGGATCAGCCTCGGGGGGGCCCCATGCCGACTCGACACGGGACCGGACATCTTCCGGCAGGTTCTCGTACCAGGCCTGATACCGGGAAAGGGGCAGGCCCACCCAGCTGTCGTTCTGGCTGATCCAGTCCGCTATGCCGACTCTGCCCTGCCACGGGTCCAGCAAAGCCGGCAAGGCTATCTCCAGCTCCTCGGCGCTGCGCTGCTCAACCTGGTAGCCGGCAACGCTCAGGGCCTCGAGCAGATTGGCCAGCGACCGAGGCACGTTTAGGTGGGAGGCGGACACGCCACGCTCCCCGGGCGGGTACGACCAGAACATCAGGCCCAGCTCCCTCGTGTCGACCGGAGCCCACCTGAGGCGCGCCATCCGCACCGCGCGTGAGACCAGGTAGCTGGCCTGCTCCTCGAGAAGCACGGCCTCTCCACGCTCCTCTGCCGCAATAACAACGGTGTCATGGGCTCCCATCTGCTCGGGAACCGTCAGGAATGCCGGTACGGCATACATCGGAATGCCGGAGGCATTGGCACGCCAGGCCTCGCGCCCGCCATCGCGGTAGACAAAGCCCTGAATCAAGGCCACATCGAGGTCTACCAGGTCGGAGATGCGCTGATCGGTACCTCGCAGGTGGGTCAGGTTGACCAGCACGTCCACTGCCGGAAGATCCTCCAGCATGGTCAGGTGAGTCATTCGCGCCTGCGGATGACCTTCGAAGTAGAACGCCCAAGGCCGCGCGCCCGCTGCCTCGACCTTCCTGATCACCGCATCAAACAACTCCAGCTGGTCCGAAGGAAACAGCCCCTGCGACATGATGATGCCGACTGTGCCCCGCTCCGCCGGCAGGTCCCGGCGAGAAAGCCAGTCCGCATAGGAGATTGGGTCAGCCGTCACCAGCTCCGGAAGATCCGGGTGATAGATTCCCGCGGCAGGAAACTCGAGCGGTTCCGGGACAGCGCCCACGGCAGTGCCGAGCACGTTTACCAGGAAGTAGCGGAAAAACGCGGAGTAGTTTGCGCGGGTTCCGTTGACGTAGTAGACGCCCAGAGCCCTGGCCTCAGCCCTCCCGAGACCACCAAGCCCTGCCGCAATACCGCCGATGATGGAAAGCCGCTTGCCCCGATGAGCTGCGAGAGCCTCATCGAAAGCCTGCATCAGGACCGGCCCGTCATTCAGTCGCGGCGCGTCCATGATCACTAGGTCGGCCTCTGCAAGTGCCCGTGATACCTCGGCATTTTCTGCCTGGCCGGGAATAAAGTAACCAAGCACGACGCCCTGTTCGATTGCCGCATCCTGGACCGCACGCAGCTTGGCTTCGAGCACAAAGTCGGTGGCAAGAATCACCACGCGCGGCGGTGTGTCAGCCACGACCGGCATGCTCAGCGAGACAAGTGCCACCATCAGGGCCGCAAGAGCGGCTCGAACCCGCAGATCACGAATCATGCGGAGGATAAAGAGAGGCCGATGCTCCCCCGTGACCGCCCCTTGTTTCGACAGGGCGTGCTGACAGTATCGACGCATTTCCTAGGGCCCCAAGGCGTACTTGACAGTTATAGTATAACATTCACTCTGGTGATTTTGCCCAAGGACAGCTGGGGAACTTTTCATGATTCCGGCCACTTTCAGCGAGTGGAAACACTGCATTGAAGTAGAGTGCAGGCTTGATCTCACCAAGGACTATGTCGCCAGCCGGCTCGCGATCCTGCGACAGGCCGAATCCGAGGAAACCCGGCGCTTTCGCAAGCTCTACGGCGATGCCCACTGGCACAAAGTGGTCAGCTGGTTTGAGCAGGCGCAGCAGACGGCAGGGAGCCGCCGATGATCGCAACATTGCCAGACGTAGCCAGGACCGCCGCGCTCATTGCCGACCCTTCCCTCGACTGGGTCGGTATGCGCGACATCGAGCTGCCGGTCAGGCTTGCGCCTGCGGGCATACCCTCCTCCGCTCGTGCGGATATCTTTGTTGACCTGCCGGCCAACGCCGGGCGGGGCATCCACATGTCGCGCCTGTACCTGCTCCTGCACGAGTTCGTCGCCAGAGCATCGTTGTCACCCCCGGAGCTTCAGGAACTGCTCCAGGATGCCGTCCAGACACATGCTGACTGCCAGTCCACGCGTGCCAGGGTGGTGATACACCTCGATCATCTGGTCGAGCGCCCGGCGCTGGTGACTCCAGGCCTCACCGGATGGCGAAGCTACCCGATAACAGTAACCGCCGAGATCCGCCCGCAGCTAAGCCTGGCCATCAGGCTCACGGTCAAGGTGTCCTACTCATCCACCTGTCCATGCTCGGCAGCGCTCGCCCGGCAGGTGCTGGAGAGCCGCTACCTGTCCGACTTCTCAGCGCGCAGCGAAGTCAGCCCTGCCGATACAGCACAATGGCTGCGGAAACACGGCAGTGTCGCGACCCCCCATAGCCAGCGCAGCACGGCATGCGTCACCGTCAGCATTCCGGAAGATGCCACCGACCTGGGCGTGGACAGGCTGATTGAACGCATCGAGGAAGCGCTGGGCACACCCGTGCAGACTGCTGTCAAGCGCGCCGACGAGCAGGCCTTCGCTGAACTGAACGGGGCGAACCTGATGTACGTGGAGGATGCCGCCCGTAGACTGCAGCAGGCACTGGCGTCCCGTTATAACTCCGGGCAGATCAGGGTTCAGCATCACGAGAGCCTGCACCCGCACGATGCCTTCGTTGAGCTCAGCTTTGGATAAGCATGAGCTCCCGGCCAATCTGCTCCGCCCAGGCACGATGCCCCTCATCTCCCGGATGGAAGCCGTCAGCCGCAAACAGCTCGGGTACCAGCAGGTCCACATCCACCGGCACCCATCTAGCGGTCCGGCCGGAGGCTGCGAGGCTGGACAGCTCCCTGTCGAGTATCCGGCTGCGCACACCCAGGATCCAGCGCAGCGGCTGAGGGAGCACCGGAAAACGGTCCATGGGCGGCACGCCCACCAGGACGGTCCTTGGCTGTCCCCAGCGGAGATCGAGCTCGTCCATCACCGCGTGGATATCCTGTCGCCAGGCAATCGATCGCCGCACGTGGCCTGCGAGAGGTTGCTGGTCTCGATGGACCCTGTGGTCAGCGCCTGAAGCTCTCGGCAAGGCGCGGCCCAGCATCAGCACACAGCCGCGCCGTCCGGACGCTTGCCCCTGGACCACCTGTCAGCATCGAGACCATCAGGGTTTCCCGCAATGGTGCATGCGCTCTCCGTGGTAGCACACTGAAGCCTTTTCCAGAACCGCACAATAGCGGCAACAGAACAGATATTCGCGGGCGATCAGGGAGGAACCACCACGATGCCACGTCAACTGACTTGCCTCGCCACCCTCTTCGGCCTCGGCTTTCTTGCGGGCCCCGCCCAGGCTGCCTTCACAAGCCTCGAACCGGACCTCTATGCAGAGAATTCACGAATCCCGGACAGCGGGGCGTACATGCGCTTCTGGTCGGCGAACATAGGCACCTTCCTGCGCCCCGATGGCACTTTCGCCGACATCTTTGCCCGCAACACCTTCTTTGGACGGCCGCTATATGCCACCGCCCCCAGCACGGGGATCATTCCGTCCACGGGTGAACTTGTCTACTCAGTCAGCAACAACAGTGGAGGCTCCCTCTGGGACGGCGCCAGCGCGCACGTTCTTTTTGGCGATTACCTGCCAGCGCAGAACCGGTTCTCGTTCTCCCCTGCCAAGTTCATCTCGATAGACGTGATCTGGACAACAGACGACGCACCATCGACCCGGCGATCTACTCCCTGGGTGGATGTCCAGCTCTTCGCGGATGACGGCATACTGCTGGGCAGCTACCGCTTCGAAAGGCCTGATGATGCCGCATTCACGCGCATCGCAATCGCAACACCAGGGATTGCGCGCTTTGCCGTGATCCCGAACCAGAGCAACCCGAACCGCAAGAGTTATGGTCTGGATGCATTCAGCTTCATCGCCAGCGAAGCAGGCATCGCCTACAGCCTGGACCAGTTCGGCGAGATCGTGGTGCCCGCTCCGGTGACACTGCGCGCAGAGGACTCACTCACTGGCAGTGGCAGGGTACGCGGCAGCGTGGTCAACCAGGGACTCATCAGCCCGGGGGCCTCCATCGGCACGATCGAGATCACCGATACTTTCCTGCAGGAATCGGGCGGCCGCCTGCTGCTAGAGCTTGGTCAAGACGGCAACGACAGGCTGATCGTCGGCGGCACTGCTGAGCTTGGCGGAACCCTTGAGCTCAGGCTCCTCGGGGATTTCATGCCACAGGCCGGGTCGCAGTTCGACCTCATCGGTGCCGCGTCGCTGCTGGATCGGTTCGACGAAATCCTCTATCCAGAGCTGCGCGAGGAACTCCGGATCGTATTCTCGACAGTGAACGACGAGCTGGCTGGCAAGCAGTGGCTGCGGGCCACCATTGTCCCGTTGCCTGCTGCAGTCTGGCTCTTCGCTTCCTCCCTGCTGATGCTCCCTGTCCTGCGGCGGCGACAGTCCGTCTAGCCACGGGGCCGGTGGCCGGCGGCCGCCGGTATCGAGAGAACAGCAGCCTCCCCGGCTATCTGCTCTGCCCAGGCCCTGTGCCCAGCGTCCCCCGGATGAAAACCGTCGGCAGCAAACAGCTCCGGCACAAGCAATCCGACATCCACGGGCACCCATCTGGAGGCCGCATGCGAGGCGGCCAGGCTGGACAGCACCTGGTCGAGCATGCGGCTGCGCGCGCCCATGAGCCAGCGCAAGGGCTGCGAAAGCACCGGGAACCGGTCCATGGGCGGGACTCCCACCAGCACGACCAGGGGCTGTCCCCAGCGCTGACCAAGCTCCTCCATCAACGCCTGCAAGTCGTGCCGCCAGGCCCGGGCCGTACGCAGGCGACTCGCGTCATTGACACCCAGCGCGATCACGGCCAGATCGAGTCGCGGCGGTGCCTCGACCGTACGCATGGCTTGCAGCAGCCGCCTCGCGTTCCAGCCATCTCCTGCAAGCACCTGCCAGGCAACCGGCCTGCCGAGGCGGGATGCAAGGCTGCAAGCCAGGCGCGGACCCAGGCTCGCCTGTGCCGTCGACGCGCCGATACCCGCGGCGGGTGACTCGCCGAAGATGCCGAGACGCAACTCGCTCCCGGTGCCAGGCACCCTGCCGTGAGCAACCCCGGGGGGCGGGCGAAGCTTGGGCACCCGGCGGCGCAAGCCGCGCCCCTGCAGGACAAGCAGCGGGAGAAGCACAAGCGCGAGCGGGTACGAGAGTCTGTCGATCACATGGAACCCCCGCGCGGCTGGCACGCGCCGGACCTCCCACCAGCCGGCGCACCCAGCCGGTGACTCAGGACAGGTCGAGGGCGTGGCGCTTCAGGTCGCCCAGGCGAATCACTTCCAGGGCCCTCTGGTGAGTCGCCTCGAGAATGACTCCCGGGGCCATGTCGGCCTCCAGTGCCTGCTGCCAGCGCGCGGCGCACAGGCACCAGCGATCCCCGGGCGCAAGACCCGGAAACCCGAACTCGGGCCTCGGGGTACTCAGGTCGTTGCCTGCCTGCCGGGAGAACTCAAGGAACTTGGCCGTCATCACGGCACAGACCTGGTGGCGACCCACATCCTCCGGCCCGGTATTACAGCAGCCATCACGATAGAAGCCGGTCAGCGGCTCCAGGGAGCAATTCTTGAGCAAGCCGCCGAGCACGTTGACGGGCCGCTCACGTCCAGGTTGTCCACCATCCATAGGCACGCACTCCATTCAGCAGAAAAGCCCGCAGGCTGCTGCGGGCTGCCATTATCGGTGAGAGCCGTGATGTTCACCAGTACGGCCCTCGCAAGGGCGCATGCGCCGGCTGGAGCAAGCCTGCGCTAGGCACCGGCGGGAATACTGCGCTAAATTAAGGGGCTGTATGTCCCGTATACCCCTGCTTGACAGACAGGGACCGGCACAGGAGCGATCATGGAATCCAGCAACAAGACAGCCCGGGAAATCTACCTGGAGGTCAAGTCCAACCCTGCGCGCGCGCGCTTCGGCTTCGGCCGCCGGCCCGCGCTGATCAACATCGACCTGCAGAAAGCCTACACGGCCGTTGGCAAGTTCAAGACGGCTTACGAGACCGACCCGCGCCAGCTGGAGTACGTCGACCGCCTGGCCGCCCTGTTCCGCGAACGGGGTCTGCCGGTGGTCTGGACTTATGTCGCCTACATGCAGTCGGGCGAGGACGCAGGCGTCTGGGGCACGCGCACCGACACGCCGGATTCACTGCAGAACATCAAGCACGGTTCCGAGCGTGCCGAGTTCGATGACCGCCTCAACATCGACCGTGAGCGCGACATCATCATGCACAAGCGTATGCCCTCACCCTTCCACGAGACCAACCTGCAGTCCCTGCTCGTCTGGCACAAGGTCGATACGCTGGTCCTGACGGGTGGCTCCACCTCTGGCTGCATCCGCGCCGCCGGCGTCGATAGCCTGAGTCATGGTTACCGGACCATCGTCCCGGAGGAGTGCGTGGCCGACAAGCATGAGAGCTACCATTACGCGAACCTGACAGACCTGCAGCTCAAGTACGCCGATGTCGTCAGCGTCCAGGAAGTCTTCGACTACCTCGCACAGTGGCGTCCGGAGTGATCACCATGAAGCATGACCCCGCCCTCTACGAGTTCTGGCCGTACAAGGACCGCCCGAAGATCACCTGGCCGAATGGTGCCCGCATCGCGTTCTGGGTGGCGCCGAACATCGAGTTCTATGAGCTGGACCCGCCGCAGAACCCGGCGCGCAAGCCCTGGGCGCGGCCTCATCCGGACGTCCTCCACTACGCCCAGCGTGACTACGGGAACCGCGCCGGTCACTGGCGCATGATGGAGGCGATGGACCGCTGCGGCGTGCGCGGCAGCATCTCACTGTCCGTGGCCCTCTGCCAGCACCATCCGGAGATCATCGAGGCCTGCGCCGAGCGCAACTGGGAGTTCTTTTCCCATGGCATCTACAACACACGCTACTGCTACGGGATGGACGAGGCGCAGGAGCGGGCGATCATCGAGGACTCCCTGGAGACCGTGATGGCCGCGACCGGCCAGCGGATCGCCGGCTGGCTGGCCCCGGCACTGACGCATACCGAGCGCACTTTCGACCTGCTCGCCGAGTACGGCATCAAGTACACCTGTGACCTGTTCCAGGATGACCAGCCGCAGCCAGTGCATGTGCGCAAGGGCCGACTGATCTCGATGCCCTACTCGCTCGAGGTCAACGATGTCATCGCGTACAACAGCTACCTGATGAGCCCGCGCCGGTACGGCGACATCCTCAAGATGCAGTTCGACCAGCTGTACGAGGAAGGCGCCGAATCCGGCACCGTCATGTGCATTCCTCTGCATGCCTACCTCGTCGGGCATCCGCACCGTATCGGGCCGTTTGCCGAGGCCCTCGAGTACATCACGAGTCACGAGGGCGTATGGGTCACGACCGCACGCGAGATCGCGGAGTACTACTACGAGCACCACTATGCCGACACCTGCCGGCTGCTCGGCATGACGCCCGGGGAGGAGATCAAGTGAGCCTGCCAGCCGACTACCTGGAGTACCCGTGGCGTCGCCACGGCATGGACCATGACCGCTATCCGTACCTGAGCCTGCCTGAGCGCAAGCCGGTCAGCTGGCCGAATGGCGCCAAGGTGGCACTGTGGGTGATACCGGCGCTCGAGTTCTTCCCGCTGAACCCCACGGGCAAGCCATTCAAGGCGCCCGGCAGCATGGTCACCCCCTACCCTGACCTGCGGCATTTCACGACGCGCGACTACGGCAACCGTGTCGGCATCTACCGGATTTTCCGGGTGCTGGACGAACTCGGAATACCGGCCTCGGTCGCGGTGAACTCCGCGGTGGCCGAGCGCTATCCCGCCCTGCTGGGCGAGGTGACCACGCGTGGCTGGGAAGTGATTGGTCACGGGGTCGACATGGACGCCCTGCACCACAGCGGGCTGGACGAGGCCACGGAGGCAGCCCAGTTGGACAAGTCACTGGACTCGCTGCGCAAGCACTCCGGCCAGTTGGTGACCGGCTGGCTGTCGCCGGCCAAGAGCGAATCCTTCGCGACACCCGACCTGCTGGGCAGCCGGGGCATCGAGTACGTCTGCGACTGGGTCAACGACGACATGCCCTACGCGATGACGACCTCGTCCGGCAGCCTGCACTCGATGCCACACAGCACCGAGCTGTCCGATCGGCAGCTGCTGATCGACTACCACTGCTCCGAGGATGAATACGTCGACCAGGTCAGCGATGCCTTCGACTGCCTCCTTGCGGAGGCGGGACGCTCCGGCGGGCGCATACTGTCACTGCCGCTGATCCCGTATATCAGCGGTCTGCCTTACCGGATCAAGGCCATGCGGCGTGCGCTGGAGTACGTGCTCGGCCATGATGGCGTCTGGCCCGCGACCGGGGCGCAGATCCTCGAGGCCTGGCGCAAGGGACAGGGCTGAGGCCAGGGCGGAGGACAGGGCGGAGGACAGGGCCTGCCTGGGCGGCAGCGGATCAGCCGGCAATCAGCTCCAGCCACTCGCCGGCCGCACCGACGGTGACGGCAACCTGCCGGCCACCGTAGGGCGCCGCCCCGACCGCCCTTGGCTCGGCACGGAACTCGACGCTGAGCTCGTCCAGCGGCGCCGAAGCAAAGCTGACCATGGCGAGGCCCTCTGGCAGCTCCCCATCGGGGACAGCGCGGCGCGCCAGTCCCGCGGGCAGCTCCTCCAGCTCCAGCAGGAAGTCACGGCCGGGAATTCGGGCGATCGACATCGGGTAGGTCGTTTCCGGCGGCAGGCCCAGCACGTGCGACATCTGCCCGATGCGGAAAGGCGCCTGGGGCCAGATCCTGAGACCCAGCCTGTCGCTGTAGAAGGACTCGATCGCGGCCAGCGAGGTGCCGCCGACCACCATGATGAAGGGCCTGTCGACGAAGCTTTTTGCCCCGTGCAGCCCAAAGCGGCTGCCACCCGGCAGGATACGCGTGAAGTAGACCAGCTCGCCGGCCGGCCCGGCCATCTGCAGCGCACGCGCGGATTTCGGCGACGGATACAGGTCTGCCGGCCCGCCGATGCGCCGGAAGGCAGAACCTTCCAGGCGATCGAGCACAAGGTCCGGATCGGTCGTAAGCACCTCGGTCGCGATCCAGCCCTGCGTAACCGGCGGCCAGTAGCCCCCGGGACGTCCGGTCTCGATGAATCGCAGGTAGACCGGAGCGCCGCTGTCCGGCTGCAGCAACGCAAAGGGCAGGCCTTTCATCGACGGCGCGGCCCAGGCATCGGCCAGCACCCGGGGCAGCGGGCCCTGCTCGACAACCCGGTAGCCGAGCAGGGCCCGGTACACCTGGACACAGTCGGTCAGGCGCGGCACGCAGTGCGTCGCGATCTCGATACGGCGCAGTCCGCGCCATGCCCTTTCGCTCATGCGCGAGCGAGATCAAACCGGTCGGCGTTCATCACCTTGTTCCAGGCCGTGATGAAGTCGCGTACGAACTTCTCCTGACCGTCATCCTGCGCATAAAGCTCGGCGTAGGCCCGCAGGATCGAGTTGGAGCCGAACACGAGATCGACACGCGTCGCCGTCCACCGGACCCTGCCGGAGGCCCGGTCACGGATCTCGTAGATCCCGTTCCCGGCCGGCACCCAGGTGTTGGCCATGTCGGTCAGGTTGACGAAGAAGTCATTGGTCAGCACGCCTGGCCGGTCGGTGAACACGCCGTGACGCGTGCCGCCGTGGTTGGTACCGATGACGCGCATGCCGCCGACCAGCACCGTCATCTCCGGTGCCGTGAGACCCATCAGCTGCGTGCGATCGAGGAGCAGCTCCTCGGCGCTGACTGCGTAGTCCTGCTTGAGCCAGTTGCGGTAGCCATCGTGGATCGGTTCCAGGGGAGAAAACGATTCCGCATCGGTCATCTCGGCCGTGGCGTCGCCGCGTCCCGGCGCAAAGGGCACGGTGACTTCCAGCCCGGCTGCACGCGCGGCCTGCTCGATGGCGACGGCGCCAGCCAGCACAATGACATCGGCCAGGCTGGCCCCGGTATGGCTTGCGATCGGCCCGAGCACGCCGAGGACGCGGGCAAGGCGCTCGGGCTCGTTCCCCGGCCAGTCCTTCTGCGGCACCAGACGGATACGCGCACCGTTCGCACCGCCGCGCATGTCGGAGCCACGGAACGTCCGCGCGCTGTCCCAGGCGGTGGCGACCATCTCGCCGATACCGAGCCCGCTGTCGGCGATCCGGGTCTTGACCGCGGACACATCGTAATCGGTGCGGCCGGCCGGAACCGGGTCCTGCCAGATCAGGTCCTCATTCGGCACATAGGGCCCGATATAGCGGGCCCTCGGGCCCATGTCGCGGTGAGTCAGCTTGAACCAGGCGCGGGCAAACACCTCGTTGAAGTATTCCGGATCCTTGTAGAAGCGCTCGGAGATCTTCCGGTAGGCGGGGTCCATCTTCATCGCCATGTCGGCATCCGTCATGATCGGATTGTGACGGATCGACGGGTCCTCGACATCGACCGGCTTGTCTTCTTCCCTGATATCGACCGGCTCCCACTGCCAGGCACCAGCCGGGCTCTTTTTGAGCTCCCACTCGTGGTTCAGCAGCATGTGGAAGTAGCCGTTGTCCCAGCGCGTCGGATGCGTGGTCCAGGCACCCTCGAGACCGCTAGTCACGCTGTCACGGCCACAGCCACTGCCTTTCGGGTTGTGCCAGCCGAGACCCTGGGCCTCGACATCCGCACCCTCGGGCTCAGGACCCAGCGCCGTTGCATCTCCGTTGCCGTGACACTTGCCCACCGTGTGGCCGCCTGCAGTCAGGGCTACCGTCTCCTCGTCGTTCATCGCCATGCGCGCAAAGGTCAGGCGAACGTCCTGGGCCGTGCGCAGTGGATCCGGCTTGCCACCCACGCCCTCGGGGTTCACGTAGATCAGGCCCATCTGCACTGCCGCAAGCGGGTTCTCCAGCGACTGGCGGTCTTCACCACCCTCCTCATAGCGGTTGGCGTCCAGCCACTCCTTCTCCGAACCCCACCAGGTGTCCTTCTCCGGATGCCAGATGTCCTCGCGGCCAAAGGCAAAGCCGAAGGTCTTCAGGCCCATGTCCTCGTAGGCAATGTTGCCGGCGAGGATGATCAGGTCGGCCCAGCTGATGCTGTTGCCGTACTTCTTCTTGATCGGCCAGAGCAGCCTGCGGGCCTTGTCCAGGTTGGCGTTGTCAGGCCATGAGTTGATCGGTGCGAAGCGCTGGTTTCCGGTGCCACCACCACCACGGCCATCGGCGATCCGGTAGGTGCCGGCGGCATGCCAGGCCATCCGGATCATCAGGCCACCATAGTGGCCCCAGTCGGCAGGCCACCAGGCCTGGCTGTTGCGCATCAGCGCGTGCAGGTCCTTCTTCAGCGCGGAGAAATCGAGCTTCGCCAGCTGCTCGCGGTAGTCGAAGTCAGGGTCCAGCGGATTGGTCTTTCGGTCCTGCTGGTGCAGGATGTCGAGGTTCAGGGTCTTCGGCCACCACTCCGTGACGCTGCTATCGACCGTCGTGTGGCCGCCATGCATGACCGGGCATTTCGCGCCAGTGTTCATTGTCTTCTCGTTCATTGCACCCTCCTGCATTTTCCCACTGCGCGATCAACGCGGCCGGACATCGCCGGCGCTGATGGCGGCGCCCTCTGTTCCAGCCCACACCTTAACATGTGGCCCGTGGCAAGCTTCGACTGTGCCGTCAGCGGCCCGCTCGGGCGCACATTCCCCCGTCGACGATCAGTTCGCTCCCGGTCATGAAACTACTGCGTCGCGACAGCAGGAAGATCGCAGTCTCGCCGGCATCATGCACCGGGTCGCCGAGCCGGCCAACCAGGTGCTTGCCCAGGTTCTTCGCGTGGATATCCGGCATGGCGGCATGCAGTCGCGCCGATTTCTCCGTCTCGAATACACCGAAAAGCAAGGTATTGACGCGGATGCCCAGCGGGGAGTACTCGACGGCAGCGGCGCGCGTCAGGCCTTCCACCGCCATCTTCGATGCCACGTAGGCACCCATCCGGGGGGCGATATCACGTGTCGCCCCACTGCTGACGTTGATGATGGAGTAGCCGTCACCGGGCCGCGCGCCCTGCTCAAGGAACTGCCGGACCTGGTGCTTGATGCCATGGAATACTCCGGAAACATTGGTGCGCAGCGTCTGCTCGAACGCCTCGGCCGGCTCCTCGGCGAGTAGCTGGAAGTCGCCAGAGTACACCGCATTGTTGATCGCACCGTCGAGGCGGCCATAGCGAGCCACGCCCGCCCTCACCAGCCGCTCAACTTCGGCCTCGACGGTGACATCGGTCGGGATGAAATACACCCGGCCAGGATCGCAGCCAGCCTGCGTGGCAATGGCCTCAGCCGCTGCTTCCCCTCGACTAGCGTCCCGGCTGCCCAGCACCAGCCGGGCGCCGGCGCGCGCCAGCCGCACGGCCATGCCAAGACCGATGCCCTCTGCAGCCCCGGTGATCAGGATCACGCGGCCCTCGATCTCCGGATCAGGTTCCATGCTGCTGCTCCATGCCGGCCTTGCGGGACCCCAAGCATAGTGCTAAACGAGTGTCATGAGAGGGGCCTGGGCGGCCTGCCCGGGGCCCATGGGGTACCACCATGCTGTTCAAGAACGTCTGGTACGTCGCGGCACGGGCCGAGCAACTGGGCAACCGGCCCTTGGGCGTGCGCATGCTCGGCCGCGATTTCGTGCTGTTCCGCGACCAGGCAGGCGCGCCCGCCTGCCTGAGCAGCGTCTGTGTTCATCGCGGTTCCAGCCTCGCCCGTGGCAAGTGCCAGGGTGACGGCACGGTCTCCTGCCCGTTCCATGGCTGGCGCTTTGATGCCGCGGGGCATTGTACCAGGGTGCCATCGCAGGCCGACCCGGCTGGCCAGCTCCCGCCGCTGGCGCGAACCGACGCCTATCCCGCGGTCGAGCGCAACGGGCTGATCTGGGTATTCCTCGGCGACGACCTCGATGCGGCGACGCCGATTCCCGGGATGCCGGAGGACGAAGGCACCGCCTACCGGCGCGCCGACTTCAGCGACACCTGGGCGGCCAACCTCCACTGGAGCAAGATGGTCGACATGGACCACGTGCACCTCGCGGTCGTTCACGGTGTCAGCTTTGGCGGCGACAACCCGTTCCGGCCGCCGGACCATGTCGTGGAGACATTCCCGGGGGGTTACCGCACCGAGATCACAGGCAGGCCCGCCGTGACCAAAGGCAGCGCCCAGGCCGGGCGTACGGAGCGCAGCCCGGTGCACTCGCGCCTGAGCTTCCAGGTGGCCGGGTTCACGCTGAGGGGCAACGTCGAGATCGGCGGGCTTGGCACCGGGTTCTCGAACATCTTCTACGTGTTTTCAACCCCAGTCGACGAACTCAGCACGCGCATGCACTGGGTATTTTTCCGCAACTACATGATGGAGCCAGAAAACGACAAGGCCTACCTGCAGCGCAACCTGAAGAATATCTTCCAGGACAAGGCCAATGCCGAGAGTATCCTCCCGCCTGTCCCGCCGGACCTTCCGGACTGGCCGCTGGTCCGCGCCGAACGCGAGGACAAGCTGATGGTCGCCTACTGGCAGCTGATGCGGCGCATGCGCGCGCGCGGCTGGGAAATCGATACGCGGCGCCTGGCGGAGCTGGACCAACGCGGCGATTACCGCGTGATACCGTCTCCGGCGCGGCGCCAGGTGCCGGAAGACTGGGTGTACCGTGAGGTGCCCTGCGTTGCTCCGGGCTCGTCCGAAACGAGGGTGGCGACCGGCTGAGCGCTGCCCGCAGCGTCGCCGGACCGATAGAATGTTACGAGCCCACCCCCGGCTCCAGGTGCAATGACGAACGTGGACAGCAACACGACAGAACGAACAATCCATTCCGGTCGCCACCTCGCCTTCAAGCAGCGCGGGCACTGGGAATACTGCGAGCGGGTCGGCAGCCATGGGGTTGTCGTGATTCTTGCGCTGACTCCAGACGGCAAGGTACTGCTGGTCGAGCAGTTCCGCCCGCCGATACAGCGCAACGTGATCGAGATGCCGGCCGGACTGGCCGGCGACATCGCGGGCCAGTCGGACGAGTCGCTGGAACAGGCTGCGGCGAGGGAGCTCGAGGAGGAAACCGGCTATCGCGCCCGTTCGATCCGCCTGCTGACCACAGGACCCGCGTCCAGCGGACTCAGCAGCGAGATGGTTTCGTTCATGCTGGCCGAGGGCCTGGAGCGCATCGGCCCGGGAGGCGGCACCGACAGCGAGGAGATCACCGTCCACGAGGTACCGCTGGCCGAGGCAGGTCCCTGGTTGATCGAACGCGAGCGGGCCGGCGTACCGGCCGATCCCAAGGTATATGGAGGTCTCTGGTGGCTGGAAAGGACGCTCGGCCGTTCGGTGCCCTGAACTCGGCTGCAGTGTGCCGGATCCTCCTGCTCCTGTGCCTCGCCCTGCCCTGGCTGGCGGGCGCGGCGAAAGCTTCTGACGGGGAAGCACTCAAGCTGTACTACTACTGGGGGGACGGCTGCCCCGTCTGTGCCGACCAGGAAGATTTCCTCGCCGCGCTCACCGCGCAATACTCCGACCTGCGCATCGTCTCGAGGGAGCTCTGGCTGCGTCGCGACCACCACGCCAGTTTCCGGGCGATGGCCAGCGCCCATGGGATCAGGGCAAGCTCCGTGCCGACGATCTTTCTCGGCGGAGAGGCCTTTGTCGGTGACAGCCCGGCCCTGCGGCGCAGGCTCGAGGCGAGGATCGAGTATTGCCTGGCCGGCGACTGCCCCGACTCCGGCTCCATGACCGCGCCGACAGCGCGCGGTGCCGCCACGACGACACCGAGCCTGACCCTGCCGCTGATTGGCACTGTCGATCTCGCAGTACAGCCGCTGGTCGCAAGCACCGTGCTGATCGCCCTGATCGACGGTTTCAACCCGTGCTCCCTCTGGGTGCTGACCGTGCTGCTTGCACTCGTGATCCACTCCCGCTCCCGCCGGCGCGTGCTGCTGGTCGGATTGAGCTTCCTGGTGACGACAGCGGCGGTGTACGGGCTGTTCATCGCGGGCGTGTTCAGCATGCTCGCTTTCGTGGTTTACCTGGGCTGGGTGCAGTGGATCGTCGGGCTGATGGCACTCGGGTTCGGCCTCGTCAACGTCAAGGACTACTTCTGGTTCCAGCGCGGCCTGTCGTTGACGATACCGGCCAGCCAGAAGCCGGGTATCTACCGCCGAATGCGCGGCCTGCTCGACCCGGGACACTCGACCGCGACCCTGGTAGGTGCCACCATCCTGATGGCGCTGGGTGTCGCGCTGGTCGAACTTCCATGCACGGCAGGCTTTCCAGTAATCTGGAGCGGCCTGGTTGCCGAGCGCGCGCCAGGCTTCATGACCTTCATCGGCCTGCTCGCGCTCTACCTGCTGCTCTACCTGCTGATCGAGCTGATCCTCTTCATCGGTGCGCTGCGCACGCTAAGCGTCGCGCGCTTCGAGGAGCGGCACGGCCGGATACTGAAGCTGTTCGGCGGCATGATCATGCTGGCGCTGGGACTCACGCTGCTCGTGGCGCCTGAGCTCATGAACCGGCTGGACGCAACGCTGCTGGTCTTCGCCAGCGCCTTCCTTGCCGCAGGCCTGACGCTGCTCGCCCACAGGATGTTCAGGGCCCGGGCGCAGTCGCCTGATGGATCACTCTAGGCGACGACCGAGAACACGGCCTCCATCGCCGGAACCAGCTGCTTCTTGCGCGACATCCAGCCCTCGGCCCAGAGCCCGTTCGCGGGGTGCACCTCCTGACCGAGCACGCGACCCAGATGCTCGCGCGCGGGCCCTGCCGCCCAGAAATGGCTGCCGCGCCGGCGGATGTCGGTGACCATCAGCACCAGCAGGTCGAGTTGACCCGACTGGCACCTGGCCTCGAGCTCGGTGACGAGCGCCTCGCGCCGGTCCATCAGCACGCCCGCGTCAGGCAGCTCGACCTGGGCGACCCCGACCCGACGGCCTGAAAACTCGAAATGCTTGCAGTCCGAATCGATAAGCTCGGCCGGGGTCAGCGATGCCACCGCGCCACGCGCAGCCATCAACGCGGCACCCAGCTCCTCGATCCCGGCACCGGCAAGCGCCGCGAGTCGCGCAGCCATCCGCCTGTCCTTGCCGCAGGTGGTGGGCGAGGCCAGGACCAGCGTATCGGAAAGGATCGCCGCCAGCAGGCCGCCGGCGATCGGCGCGGGAATCGGCACCTCCTGCAACAGGTACTGCTCGGCGATCAGCGTAGCGGTCGCCCCGACCGGCTCGCAGTGGAAAAGGATCGGACGTGCGGTATGCAGGTCACCGATCCTGTGGTGCTCCCAGACCTCGAGGATCTCGGCCTGCTCGATGTCATCGAGCGCCTGGGCCACCTCGTTGTGGTCGACCAGTATCAGCCGAAGACCCCTGGCGCACGTCAGCAGCTCCGGCTCCGGCAGCCCGAAACGCTCGAGCACCCAGCGGGACTCGGGATTCAGCTCGCCGGCACGGGCGGCCCGCACGTGCGGGTCGCCCAGCGCCTGCCGGAGTGCCGCATAGCCAATGGCAGCACAGATGGAGTCGGTGTCTGGGCGCCGATGGCCGACCACATAAACGAGGCCGGGCTCAGGAGCGGTCATGCTGCCCGAGGTAAGCGATGGCGCCATCGAGCGTGAAGAGCTGCGGATAGTCCGTCTCCGGGATGTCGACCCCGGTCTGCTCGTGGAGCGCGATGATGAAGTTCAGGAAGTCCATGGAATCCAGGTCCAGGGCCTCGCGCACGTCGGCATCGCCCGGAATATCGCAGTCGGCAGCCTCGGGCGCTATTCCTGCGAGGATCTCGCGAATCAGTGTCATATGTGCTGCAGGGCTGCTCATCGTTTCATAGCTCTCCAGGTTTTTGCAGGTGACGGTCGATCGCTGCGAGCAGCAGGCCACCCAAGCGCCCGTCGCAGACACGATGGTCTGCCGCAAGCGAGGCATCGACCAGCGGGCGGGCGACGACCTGGCCATCCACGACCCAGGGCCGGCTCGCAATCCGCCCGAAACCGATCACGGCAACCTGGGGCGGATAGATGACCCCCATGACTCGGTCGGCGCCCCGCTCACCGAGGCTGGTCACGGTCACCGTGCCACTGCTGAGCTCGGAGGCACGCAGCCCCCCTGCGCGGGCCCGCTGCACGAGGTCACGCAGCGCCGACATCAGGTCAGGCAGGGGAAGCCGGTCCACCCCATTGATCGCCGGCGCAACGAGGCCGCCGCCGCGCAGTGCGACCACCCAACCCACGTTGATGTCTTTACCCGGCCGGAAGGCGCCATCGACGAAATGCCCGTTGAGGTCCGGCACGGCCCTGAGAGAGAGCGCGGCCGCCTTCAGCAGCAGCACGGCAGGCATCAGCCGGCTGGCCGGCGGCAGGTCCGCGTTGCGTGCCTCGAGCCAGCCCTGGGCTGCGGAAAAGTCTATCGCCTGGCCGAGGTAATAGTGCGGGATCTCGCGCTTCGAACGCTGCATCGCTGCGGCTATCGCCGCGCGCATGGCCGACTTGTCGAAACCCCGGGCTGGCCTTGCCTCTGGTGCCAGCTCCTGCGGGGGCCGCTTCACGCTCTCCGGTCTTCGGGCCGCCACCTCCACGTCAGCCAGCGTGACGGAGCCATCGATGCCGGTCCCCGTCATCGTCTCCGGATCGACATCCAGCTCGGCTGCCCGCCGCCGCGCCGCAGGCGTGACCAGAGCCCGCGCTGGCCTGGCCCGGGGCTCTGGCGGAGGTCCCGCAGGCGCCGCCGGGGATCGGGGCGCCGCCTGCACGTCGGCGGGGCGCCCTGCTTGTGGTTCCATGGGCTTGAGCTCCGGGGCAGCGCCCTGAGCTGCGGCTGGCCCGCCGTCGAGGCGGGCCAGGGGCTGCCCGACCGGCACCTCCGTGCCCGGCTCGACGAGTATCTCCTCGATCACGCCATCCTCGAAGATTTCGACCTCGATGGCGCCCTTCTGTGTCTCCACCACACAGACGATGTCGCCCGGACTGACGGCGCTGCCTGGCTTCACCAGCCACTGGGCTAGCACGCCCGACTCCATGTCGGCACCCAGTGCCGGCATACGGAACTCACGCATCATGATTTCCCCAGGAGCTGGCGGACGGTGCCCACGATGTCATCGACCTGCGGAAGGGCCGCATCCTCCATCGCCGGCGCATAGGGCACAGGAACCTCGGCCGAGCAGACGCGCCGCAGCGGAGCATCGAGGTCGAAGAAGGCCTCCTCGGCGATGCGCATGCCGATCTCCGCAGCAATCGAGCCCGAGCGCCAGGCTTCGTCGACGATCACGCAGCGACGCGTCCGGCGCACGGATTCAAGGACGGTGGCGCTGTCGAGTGGCCGCAGGATGCGCAGATCGATCACATCGGCCGAGATGCGCTCCTCGGCCAGCTGACCGGCCGCCGCCAGGCACTTCCGGAGGCTTCCGCCGTAGGTTACAAGCGTCACGTCACTTCCTTCGCGACGCACCGCTGCCGAACTGATGTCGACCTCGGTGACCGATGGATCGTGCGGGCCTGTATCGTTGTAGAGCATCACGTGCTCGAAGATCAGGACAGGATTCGGGTCCGCCAGGGCAGGCCCGAGCATGTATCGCGCGTCCTCGATGACCGCCGGAGCGAGCACCTTGACCCCGGGAATATGGGCGAACCAACCCTCGAGGCTATGCGAGTGCTGGGCGGCCACGCGGCGCCCGGCCCCGGTCGCCATGCGGATCACGAGCGGCACGGCAAACTGGCCGCCCGACATGTGGGCCAGCGTGGCCGCGCTGTTCATGATCTGGTCCAGCGCCAGGAGGCTGAAGTTGCAGGTCATCAGCTCGACGATCGGCCGCATGCCCACCATGGCCGCGCCGATGCCGGCACCGGTAAAGCCGCTCTCGGCAAGAGGCGTATCGCGGACACGCTCAGGACCGAACTGCTCGAGCAGGCCCTTGGTCACGGCGTAACAGCCACCGTAGGCGCCGATATCCTCCCCCATCATGAACACCCTGGGATCCGACTCCAGCGCCTCGATCAGCGCCTGCCGGCAGGCCTCGCGGTAGGTCAGTGGCCCGGCGCCGGTCATGACGCCTGTCCTTCCTGGGGCACATGGTCCATCGTGACAAACTTCATCAGGTTCGCCGGGCTCTCGGGCGAGCCGGACTCCGCCCAGGCCACGGCGGCGTCAATGTCAGCCCGGATGCGGGATTCCATCGCCGCGTATTCACCCTCGTGCAGCAGGCCGGCGTCCTCCATCCAGCCACGCAGCCTGACGATGGGATCCTTCTCGCGCCAGGCGGCGACCTCTTCCCGGGTGCGGTAGCTCTGTGCATCGAACATCGAGTGCGCCCGGAACCGGTAGGTGCGGCACTCGAGGAAGGCGGGTCCCTGGCCTGCCCGAATGTGCTCGAGCGCGCGCCCTGTGGCGAGCTCCACCGCCACTACATCCATGCCATCGACCACTTCGGCCGGCATCGCATAGGCGGCGGCCTTCTTCGCGATGTCGGGCTCGGCGGTGGCGCGCTCCAGTGCCATCCCCATCGAGTACAGGTTGTTCTCGCAGACGAACAGCACCGGAAGCTGCCATAGTGCTGCCAGGCTCAGGCTCTCGTGAAACTCGCCCTCATCGACAGCACCGTCCCCGAAAAAGCAGGCGGTGACGGCATCCCGGCGCATCATGCTGTCGCCCAGCGCGATCCCGACCGCCAGTGGCAGGCCGGCCCCGACGATCGCATTGCCGCCATAGAAGCGCGTCCCGGCATCGAAGATATGCATCGAGCCGCCGCGGCCACGGCAGCAGCCCTGTTCCATGCCCAGCATCTCGGCCATCAGCACGTCCATGCCGAGGCCACGTGCAAGCGCCTGTCCATGCTCGCGATAGGTTGCGACAACCGCATCTTCAGGCCCCAGCGACCCGATCACGCCGACGGACACCGCCTCCTGGCCATCGTACAGATGAAGGAACCCGAGGATCTTCTGGGCCTGGTAGAGCTCGACGCAGCGGGCCTCGAACAGGCGGATACGCAGCATCCCTTCCAGCATTTCGAGCAGGTGCGCCCGGTCCAGGTGCGGCTTGTCGATCAACGCGCGTCTCCTTCCAGCGTCGAGAGATCACCCTCCGGCAGTCCGAGCTCGCGCGCCTTGAGCAGGCGCCGCATGATCTTGCCGGAACGCGTCTTTGGCAGGTCCGCGCAGAAGTCGACCAGCTTGGGTGCCACCGCCGGGCCGAGCCTCTGGCGGGCATGGCCGAGGATTGAGCGGCGCAGGGTCTCGTCCGGCTGATGTCCCGTCTTCAGCGCGACGAAGGCCTTCACCAGCTCCCCTGCCGTGGCATCGGGCACGCCAATGACTGCGGCTTCCGCGACCGCGGGGTGCTCGATGAGCACACTCTCGACCTCGAAAGGACCGATCAGGTGCCCGGAGGTCTTGATCACGTCGTCCGCCCTGCCGACGAACCAGAAGCAGCCATCCTCGTCACACCGGGCGAGGTCGCCCGTCAGGTACCAACCCCCCGCGAAGCACTTCTGGTAGCGTGCCTCCTCGCCCAGGTAGCCACGCATCATCGAGGGCCAGCCTGACCTGATGACCAGCTCGCCCTCGACTCCGGCATCCTGGACGATGTCGACCCCACCGTCAGCACCACGGCGGGCGATTGCGGCCTCGATACCCGGCATGGGACGGCCCATGGACCCGGGCTTGACCGGCAGGGCGGCGAAATTCGCGATCATGATGCCCCCGGTCTCTGTCTGCCACCAGTTGTCGTGGAAGGGCTGGCCCAGGACCTGCTGACCCCAGGTCACTGCTTCCGGATTCAGGGGCTCGCCGACGGAAGCCATGAAGCGCAGGTGTGAAAGGTCATGCCCCCGGGCCGCCTCCGGGCCAGCCTTCATCAACCTGCGGATGGCGGTGGGTGCCGTGTACCAGACGTTGACCCGCTCCGATGCGAGGGTCTCGTACCAGAGCGCGACGTCGAACTCGGACTCGAGGACGAGGTTGGTCGCACCGTTGGTCAGCGGCGCGATGATGCCGTAGCTGGTGCCCGTCACCCAGCCGGGGTCAGCGGTGCACCAGAAGATGTCCCCGGGCCGCAGGTCCAGCGCATAGTGACCCGTGATGTGATGCGCGACCACGGCCTCGTGGACGTGGATCGCACCCTTCGGTGTCCCGGTCGTGCCCGAGGTAAAGTGGAGCAGCGCCATATCCTCGGGGTCGGTCTCCGGCGTCTCGAACTCGTCGGAGGCGGATGCGAGCAGCGGCGTCAGCGCCGCCGTGCCCGGCGCGGCGACCTCCCCCGTGACCAGCACATGCTGCAGCGTGGGCAGCTCATCACGGACGGGCGCAATCTTGCGCGCATAGAGCCCCGGACTGGTCACCAGCAGCCGGCCCTGGCCGATGGAAACCCGGGTAGCGACTGGCTCCGGCCCGAACGCAGAGAATAACGGCGAGACGACGACCCGGGACAGCAGCGAGCCCAGCACCGCGATGTAGAGCTCGGGCACCCGCCCGAGCATGACGAACACGCGCTCACCCGGCGCCACGCCCAGGTCCCGCAGCATGTTGGCGAAGCGCGCGACCTCGCCGGCGAGCTCCCGGTAGCTGATCTCGCGACGCTCACCCTGGCGTCCCAGCCACAGCAGCGCGGTGCTTTCGGCCCGCGCACCTCTGGCGTGCCGGATCACCGCCTCGTGTGCGATATTGAGCCCGCCGCCCGGCAGGCCTTCCATCAGCCTGCGCGCATCGGCCCAGCTGAAGCTCGCACGCAGCGCCTCATAGTCCTCGAGGTTGAACGACCTTCGCGGGGCTTTCTCGATCTGCGGCAGCTCTCGACCCGCCGCGGTGTCCTGCTGTGGGCCCATCCAGATCCTCCCGGTCCCGCAAACCGCAGGGATGATTATCCGTAGAGCGCGATGCAGGCCGCATCGCGGATTCTACGGATGCGCATGCTGCAAGCGCATGATGCGAATGTTTCAGCAGATCCGCGGAAGCTGCTCGCCGCTCAGAAGGTCGATCACGCGATCCTGGCCCAGCGCCCCCCTCGCGATGACGCGGCCGGGCTCACCCGCCACCACGCTGCCGATGGGTATCGCTCCGGCGCTCACCGGGAACCGCGCGAGCAGCTCAAGCGCCCGCTGGCGAGCCGCCGCCGGAACCACGGCCACGAAACGCCCCTCGTTGGCCACGTAAAGCGGATCGAGACCGAAAAGCTCGCAGGCCGCCCGCACATCCGCGCGAACCGGCACGGCGGATTCTTCGATCCTCAGTTCAAGACCGGAGCCCTGTGCGAGTTCAACCAGCACACTGGCCAGGCCGCCACGAGTGAGGTCGCGCAGGCAGTGCAGCGCCACGCCCGCCTCCAGCAGGGCCATCACGGGCGAGAGCAGCGAGGCGCAGTCACTTTCGACCGGCTCCTCGAACCCGAAGGACTCCCGGGCACTGAGCACGGCGATGCCGTGGCGACCAATGTCTCCGCTGAGCAGGATCAGGTCTCCGGGGCGCAGCGCCTGCGGCTCGACGGCCGTCGGAGCGAGTACGCTGCCGACCCCGGCAGTCGTGATGAAGCAGCCATCCGCCTTGCCGCGCTCGACCACCTTGATGTCACCGGCGACGATCTCCACGCCATCGGTGAACGCTGCGCTGCGCATCGACCTGACGATCCGGCGAAGCGTTTCGACCGGGAGTCCCTCCTCCAGGATGAACGCTGCGCTCAGGTAGCGTGCGCGGGCCCCGGCCATCGCGAGGTCGTTGATGGTCCCGCTGACGGCCAGCGAGCCGATGTCACCGCCGGGGAAGAACAGCGGTTGCACCACATAGGCGTCGGTGCTGAAAGCGACCGGTCCCTCCAGGGCGAGCCTGGCCGCATCATGGCGGCGCGCCAGTGCCGGGTTGTCGAAGGCCGGATAGAACACCGTCTCCAGCAGCCGGGCCATCATCCGGCCGCCCCCACCATGGGCCAGCTGTATCGTGTCGCCCTCGCCGGCCGGGAGGGGGCAGGCGGGGCCAGTCTCAGCCGAAGGCACGCTGCGGCTCCCGGTAGCGGAAATAGGCCGCGCAGGCCCCCTCGCCGGACACCATCGTGACCCCGAGCGGGGCCTCGGGCGTGCAGCGGGAGCCGAAGGCCGGGCACTGGTCAGGTCGGCGTTCCCCGCGCAGCACCAGGCCGCTGATGCATTCGCCGGCGGGTTCCGGGCCAGCCTCGACGCCGCCAAAACGTCGCTCCGCATCGTATTGCTGCCAGGCCGGGGCAAGACCGAGTCCGCTGGCCGGCAGAAGTCCCATGCCTCGCCAGTACCGGGGCACGACGGCAAACACCCCCTCCACCATCGCACGCGCTGCCGGGTTGCCTTCACTGCGCACCACGCGAGCATACCGGTTCAGCACGCGTGCACTGCCCTGCTCCAGCTCGCTCACGCAGGCGAGCACGCCATCGAGGATATCGACCGGCTCGAAGCCCGTGACGACGATGGGCACCCTGTAAGTCTGTGCCAGCTGCTCATAGGCATCCAGCCCCATCACGGTGCAGACATGGCCAGCCGCAAGAAATCCCTGGACGCGGCAACCCGGACTGGTCAGCAGGGACTCGATCGCCGGCGGTACCAGCACCTGCGCGACCAGCAGGGAAAAATTGCCCAGACCCGAACGGTGGGCCTGGCGCACCGCCATCGCGTTGGCTGGCGCCGTAGTCTCAAAGCCGACCGCAAGGAACACGACCTCGCGCTGTGGGTTTGCTTCTGCAAGCGCGACGGCATCCAGCGGAGAGTAGACGATGCGGACATCGGCACCGCGGGACCGGGCGGCCGCGAGGTCACCGGAGCTCCCGGGCACGCGGAGCATGTCGCCAAAGCTGCAGAAGATCACGCCCGGCTCCATGGCGATCTCGATCGCCTTGTCGATGCAGCCGAGCGGCGTGACGCAGACCGGGCAGCCCGGACCATGGATCAGCTCGACGCCTTCGGGAAGCATACGGTCGATGCCGTGACGCAGGATGGCGTGGGTCTGCCCCCCGCAGACCTCCATCAGGGTCCAGGGCCGCGTTGCGGTCCGCGCGATCTCGGCCGAGAGGCGCCGGGCGCTGGCCGGATCCCGGTACTCGTCGCGGTACTTCATGGCCGCGAACCGTCCGTCGGGTCCACGGTCTCGAGCTCGCCAAGCCAGGTGAAGATACGCGAGGCCTCGTCCTCGTCGATCACGGCCAGCGCGACCCCCACGTGCACGAGCACGTGATCACCAACACCGGCTTCCGGCACGAACGCCAGGTTGACCCGCCGGACCAGGCCACCGAAGTCGACGCGCGCGCTGCGCGAGAGCGGATCATCGCCCTCGACCTCCAGTATCCGTCCGGGTACCGCGAGGCACATCAGTGCAGCTCCTGCCGACTGAGTGCGGCGGCCTGGGCCAGCTGGCCCAGCGCAAGCCCGCCATCGTTGGCGGGTACCTGCTGAGGCCACCAGGCCTCGATCCCGGCCGCATGCAGGCGCTGGATGGTCGCCTCGGTCAGGCAGCGGTTCTGGAAACAGCCCCCGCCGAGCACGACGCGGCGGGCACGCGCATCGAGAGCCACGTCCAGGATCGCATCGGCCAGCCCGGCGTGGAAATCGGCCGCGATCGCGCCGGGCGAGCGACCAGCATCGCGGTCGGTAATCAGCCGGCTTATGGCCGGACCCCAGTCCACGACCCGGCATCTGCCCTCGCCCGTGCGCAGCGGAAACGGATAACCACGTCCATCGAGGCAGCCCGCCGACAGCGCCGCCCACTCGAGCTGCATTGCCGCCTCGGCCTCATAGCTCATCACCTGGCAAAGCCCCAGCAGCGCCGCAACGGCATCAAACAGGCGCCCCACGCTGGAGGTCCACGGCGAGTTGAACCCGCGCTCCAGCATTGCGCCCAGAGTGCGGCGTCCCGTATCGCCAAGCCCATCCGACGGCAGCGACGCAGGGCCGAGTCCTGCGCCACCGTGGAGCGCATGGAGCAGGCCCAGCGCGCTCCGGCGAGGCTCGCGCACTGCCTTCTGCCCGCCCGGCAGCCTGAAGCGGCGCAGACAGGCATGACGCCTGAAGCTGCGCGGACCCATCGCCAGAAACTCGCCGCCCCAGACCGTGCCATCCGGGCCGTAGCCGCTGCCATCGAACGCGACACCGAGCACCGGCGCCTGAAGCCCGTGCTCGGCCATCGTCGCGAGCACATGGGCCTGATGATGCTGAACGGACAGCACCGGCAGCCCCCCCTGCGCCGCCAGCCGGCTGGTGAAATAGTCCGGGTGCAAGTCGCAGGCCAAGGCGCGCAGCTGTATCCCATGCAGGCGAGGAAACTCGTCAAGCAGCGCCGCATGGCGATCGCGCGCACGCGCACTGTCCAGGTCACCGGTCTGGGGCGCGAGCACCGCCTGTCCGGCAATACCCAGGGCCACGCTGGCCTTCAGGTGTCCGCCAAGCGCCAGTACACCCTCGGCACCCGGCAGTTCACCCAGTGCCAGCGGCGCAAGCCCTCTTGCCTGGCGCAGCGTCGCCGGCTGCCCGGAAATAACCCTGACGATGGAGTCTTCCTGCGGCCTGAGTATCGGACGGTCGTGGATCAGGAACAGGTCGGCGATGCCAGACAGCGCATCCAGCGCCTGGGCCTCGTCACCGAGAACCGGCTCGCCCCGACGGTTGCCGCTGGTCGCGACCACCGGCTGGCCCAGACCACTCAGCAGAAGCTGGTGCAGGGGGAGAGCCGCCAGCATCGCGCCCAGCAGCGGGCTGCCGGGCGCCACAGAGGGCGCGATCCTGTGCGTGGCCGAGCCTTGCCTGCGTGTCAGCAGCACAATCGGGGCCGCAGGACCAGCCAGGATCACCGTTTCCTCCGCGCCCGGATCGCAGTGTTGGCGAAGCGCCTCAAGGTCAGCAAACATCACGGCGAACGGCTTGGCCGGCCGCTGCTTGCGCGCCCTCAGCCGGCCCACTGCCCGCTCGTCACTGGCCAGCACCCAGAGCTGGAAGCCCGCCAGGCCCTTCACTGCCACGATACGTCCCTGCAGGAGCGCCTCGATACTCGACCGGAGCGCAGGCTCGCCGCCGGCCAGCCGGTTGCCCCGGGCATCCAGCAGCGCGAGCGTGGGGCCGCACGCGGGACAGGCCAGCGTCTCGGCGTGGTGGCGGCGATTGCCAGGGTCCTGGTACTCATGCCGGCATTCCGGGCATGGGTTGAAGGTACGCATGCTGCCGCGGGAACGGTCCCAAGGCAGCGACTCGACGATGCTGTAGCGGGGACCACAGCGCGTGCAGCTGCCAAAAGGATAGCGAAAGCGCCGATCGCCGGGCGCCTTCGTCTCGGCGAGGCATTCAGGGCAGCTGGCCAGGTCAGGCAGCAGGCCTGCGCCAGGCTGTGCGTCGCACTCGCTCGCCTCGATGGTGAATCCGGACTGGCCCCGCACCGGCACCTGCCTGGTGTGCATCGCACGCACGCGGCCCTGGGGTGGCGGTGTGCGCAGTCGGCCCTCCAGCGCGCGCAGGGCCGGCTCCGGGCCCTCCGCCTCGATCAGCAGTGCAGCGCCTGAGTTGAACACAAAGCCGCCAAGGCCCAGTTCACGCGCCCAGCGGCAGACCAGCGGACGAAACCCGATGCCCTGCACCGTCCCATGCAGCTCGAACCTGAGGCGCCGCACGGGGGCCTCGTCTGCTTTCGCAACTTCGACCACCGCGCTCACAGCTGCAGCTCGAGTTCTTCAAGTATGACGCCCATCGCGTCCTGATCCAGCAGCTCGCCTGCCGTCGTGATGCGCAGTTCCGCATCCGCAGCCAGCGTGCCGGCGCAGGCGTCGCGGAAATGGCCGGCCAGGTGCTCGGGTGTGATCGGGCAAAGCGCCCCGATACGCAGGCTGATCGAGACGATCCTTCGTGCACCATTCTCCTCGGCGCGGGCGATGGCGCGCCGGAGCAGCGCCTCGACCAGTCCTGACTCATGCATCGCCGGCACTGACGGCTACAGGATCAAGCTCGGCGGCCAGCCGGCGGACCAGCCCGGGCAGGGCTGCGGCTACCGGTGGCGAAAGTGGAGAACCCGGGGCGAAGTCTTGCGCGGCAACGGTGTAGACAATGCAGCGACGGGGCAGCTGGCCGAGCGAGCGCGCAAGCTCCAAGGCTGCAGGAAGGCCCAGCCCATGGCTCGAAACCGTGCGGTGCAGGGCAGGCAGGGCCGCCTCACTCACATCGAATCGCGTCACCGTGCCGGCTGCCGCCTGGCCCGAAGCCGCATCGACGATCCAGGCAGCCTCTGCCCCGGTGAGCTGGCCGACCAGCGCCGCAGGATCATTCCCGCCCGAGAACACCCGCACATCGGGCGGCAGCTGGCTGCGCAGCGCCTCGGCCACCAGCAGCCCCGCCGCGTCATCGCCGCGGTCACGGTTGCCGAGCCCGATCACCAGTCGCAGGGCGCCCGGCGCAGCTTCATCCACGATCGACCTCCAGCCTCAGGAAATGTGTCGCGCAGGAGATGCACGGATCGTAGTTGCGCACGGCCTGCTCGCAGCGCCAGCGCAGCGGCTCGTCCGCGAGGTCGAGCCAGTCGTTCGCGAATATCTCGAGATCGCGCTCGATCGTGGGCTGATTCTGCGAGGTGGGTGGCACGATCAGCGCGTCCTCGATCGATCCGTCCCTTGCCAGGCGATAACGATGGTAGAGCAGCCCGCGAGGCGCCTCTGTGCAACCGTAGCCGGTGGCTGCCCGCGCAGCGACCGGGACAGCAGGCTGCGCCGGACGCTCCCACTGCTCGATGATCGCAAGCGCCTCGTCACAAGCCTGCACCAGCTCGATGCCGCGCACGATGATGCTGCGGTACGGATTGCGGCAGACAGGCCCGAGCCCCGCATCCTCGGCCGCCTTTCTCGCCAGCGGCCAGAGACGGTCATGGTTCAGGCTGTAACGGGCCAGGGGACCGACGAGATAGCTTTGACCGTCGCGCCGGCGACCATGCAGCGCAGTGGAATGGCGCACCTGCTCCTCGACGAAGTGTTCATCGAAGCGGTCTGCCGGCAGGTCGAGTCCGCTGCTCGAAACGATCCGACCCTGGTCGATCGGATACTCGCCATCGGCCTGCAGCGCGACGAACTCGTAATCACGCTCGCAGTCCGGAAACTCGAAACCCGCCACCCAGCGGACCGTCTCCAGTGCCGCCTCGCGAGCCTCGCGCAGCGGCTGCACCAGTTCACGCAGGGCGCTGTTCGACGGCAGCTTGTAGAACCCCCCGACACGGACGTTGACCGGGTGGATTTCGCGGCCACCCAGCGTGGTCAGGACCCTGTTGCCTGTCTGCTTGAGCTTCAGTCCACGCTGGACCGCTGCCCGGTGGTCCCGGGCCATCTCTATCGCACCCTGGTAACCGAGAAAATCCGGGGCATGCAGCAGGTATACGTGCAGACCATGGCTCTCGATCCACTCCCCGCAGTAGAGGAGGCGCCGCAGCGCGCGGATGGGGGGCGGAATCTCCACGGCCAGCGCCTGCTCGATCGCCTGCACCGCGCTCATCTGGTAGGCAACGGGGCAGATTCCGCAGATGCGGGCCGTGATGTCGGGGGCCTCCGCGAACTGGCGTCCACGCAGCAGCGCCTCGAAGAAGCGCGGCGGCTCGAAGATGTTGAGCTGCGCCTCTTGCACGCGCCCGCCGCGGACGCTGATCTTCAGCGCTGCCTCTCCCTCGACGCGCGCGAGCTCGCGTACGCGGATGGTCCGGGTGCCGTCAGTCGCGCTCATTGCGAAAGGACTCGTCCCGGAACGCCGGGGCAGCGGCATTGAAGCTGCGATAAAGACGAACGATCGCCCCGCGATCGAGCCCACAGGCCGCAAGCGGCGAGGCCAGCGAAGCCGTGTTCGGGGTCTCCATCGGCCCGAAGCAGCCGTAGCAGCCCCGGTCAAAGCGCGGGCAGAGCGCGCCGCAGCCGGCCTGCGTCACCGGCCCCAGGCAGGGCGTGCCGTGAGCGACCATCACGCAGACCTGGCCCGCAAGCTTGCATTCGACGCAGACGCTGTAGGCCGGCACCTGCGGACGGCGCCCGGCAAGGAATGCGGTGATGACCTCGAGGAGCTGGCGCTTGTCGATCGGGCAGCCGCGCAGCTCGAAGTCGACCGGCACGTGCTCGGCGATCGGCGTCGAGGTGGCGAGCGCGTCCAGATAGGCGGGTTCAGGATAGACCTGCCCGGCCAGGCCCGGCTGGCCGGCGAAGTTGCGCAGGGCCTGGATGCCGCCCGCCGTAGCGCAGGCACCAATCGTGACCAGCCGGCGCGACTGCCGGCGTATCTGCGCGATGCGAGCGACATCCTTCTTCGTCGTGATCGAACCCTCGACCAGCGAGAGGTCATACGGACCTCGCAGGCGCCCGCGTGTCGCCTCGGGGAAGTGGGCGATCCTGACGGCATCCCCGAGCGCCAGCAGCTCGTCCTCGCAGTCCAGCAGGGTCAGCTGGCAGCCATCGCAGGAAGCGAACTTCCATACGGCGAGTTTCGGCCGCCTGTCGCGCCCTCCCATCTCAGATCTCCCTGACGACCAGCAGCGGCCGCACCTGATCGTACCGCAGGACGGGACCATCCCGGCAGATCAGGCTTGGACCAAACTGGCAGCGTCCACACTGGCCCAGAGCGCACTTCATGTTGCGCTCCATCGACAGAAAGATCGCGGACTCCGGCACACCCTGGTCACGCAGCGCTGCTGCGGTACGGCGCATCATGATCTCGGGCCCGCAGAGCAACGCCAGGGCATTCCCGGGCCGGAAGACCAGGCGGGGCAGCAGTCGCGTGACGACACCGATTTCACCCTGCCATTCAGGTCCTGCCTGGTCGACGGTCACGTGGCACTGCAGGCGCCGGTCACGCCGCCAGCGCGCCAGTTCACCGCGAAACAGCAGGTCCGGGGGCCCGCGGGTACCGTAGACCAGCGCCAGTGCACCGAGAGATCGCCTACGGTCCAGCAGCGCGCGCAGCGCCGGGCGCAGCGGCGCCAGGCCGAGTCCGCCAGCGACCAGCAGCACGTCGCGTCCTTCGGCCTCCTCGCCGACCGGCCAGCCCACGCCGAACGGTCCGCGCAGGCCCAGCTGCTGCCCGGGCCGCAGGTCCCCGAGCGCGCGGGATACGGCGCCGACGGACCGGATCGTATGCATCAGCAGCCCGTTGCGTCCCGGCTCGCCGCTGATGCTGATCGCCGCCTCGCCAACACCGGGCGCATACAGCATGTTGAACTGGCCCGGCAGGCTGGGTGGCCAGGGGCCGGCGCACTCAAGCTGCAGGCTCCAGGTATCCGGAGACTCACGCCTGCGACGGCGCACGGTGACGGGAATCGGCACCAAGGGATCGGGTCGCTGCGCGCCGCCGGCAGCCATCAGGACTCGGGCGCGCTGCCGTAGACATCGAGGACCTGCCAGCGCACCGCGTGGAGTCGTTCGAGCAGCACGGGCAGGAAGCGCTTCATCAGCGCATAGCCCAGCGCCGGGTCGGCCTCGCACTTCGCCCGCACACAGGTCGCGTCGAAGCTGATGCCGCGGGTATCGGTGGTTGCGCGCGCGTCCCAGGCCCAGCGGTAGGGCGGCACCAGCCAGGAGACGCCAACGATCTCCCCCGGCCCCACGCTGAGGAAATCCAGCGCGCCGCGGCCCGGTGCAGCCGCCTCCAGCGCTACGCGCCCCTCGCGCAGGAGGTAGAGACTGTCGGCCGGGTCGCCCTCGCGGAACAGGTAGCTTCCCGCAGAGAAACGGACGTTACGGGCACAGCCGGCGAGCAGGCGCTGGAAATCCGGGCCCAGGTCCGCGAACAGCGGCTGCTCGGCAATCAGTTGCTCCAGTGTCTTCACGATGTGGTCTCCTGCCGGTCGCCCGGTTCCGACGCTATCGCCCGCACTTCCTCGGTCAGGTCGATCCCCACGGGACACCACGCAATGCAGCGTCCGCAGCCTACGCAGCCGGAGCTGTCGAACTGGTCGTGCCAGGTGGAGAGCTTGTGGGTCAGCCACTGGCGGTAGCGGGCCCGGGTCGATGCGCGCACGCTGCCCCCATGCACGTAGGAAAAATCCAGGCTGAAGCAGGAATCCCAGCTGCGCGTGCGGGTCGCGGTGCCGTCGAGGCTGGTATGATCCTCGACCGTGGAGCAAAAGCAGGTCGGGCAGACCATCGTGCAGTTCGTGCAGGCGAGGCAGCGGCTGGCAACATCGTCCCAGCGCGGGTGTTCGAGGTTCGCGGCCAGCAGGCCCCGGACCTCATCCGCGGCCAGCTCGCGGCGCATGCTGCCGGCCGTCTGATCAAGCTGCACGCGCGACCTGTCGAGCTCTGCTGGCGAGGCAGGGCCATGCTCCAGCTGTGCCAGCAGCGACTCGCCGGCCGCCGAGCCGGCCCGGGCGAGATAAGCCGGACTGCCGTCTTCGAGCAGCTCGGTCAGGACGATATCGAAGCCCCCGGTCACCTCGGGACCGGTACCCATCGAGACGCAGAAGCAGGTCGCGGCAGCCTGGCTGCAGTTGACTGCGATGAAAAGCGCACTCTCCCGCCGCGACTGATAATGCGGGTCCGGAAAGGCACCCCCCATCAACACGCGGTCCTGGATCGCGACTGCGCTGAGCTCGCAGGCGCGTACACCGAGGAAGGCGAACGGACGATCCGGGGTGGTGGAACCGCCGATGAAATCCAGCTCCTGAACAGCGCGGGCTGCGGCGCCCACGGGCTGCAGCGTTGCCTCACCGGTGGGCGTGGTCTGCCACAGCTGCGTGCGCGGCGGATAGAGGAAACGCTTCCAGGAGTGCGGGCCCAGGTTGTAGCCAAAGGCGGCGGCATCCTCCCGCGCCTTGACGCGGTACCGCCCCGCCTCCTGCTCGTCGGTCCAGCCGGCCGGCAGGTCGGAGACAGCGCTGATCTCGTCGTAGACAATGGCCCCGTCGCGCAGGGTGGGGCCCACCAGGCAGTAGCCGCGGGACCGGACCAGCCCGATCAACCGCTCGAGCCCGTCTTCGGGCAGGGTTCGTACTTCTTCGCGCTTCTTCATGTCTGGACGCCCAGTATCGCCAACCGTGGCCGGGATGGCCAGTACGGGCTCTTTCCGTGGATAATGCCCGCAGTATCACCCGGTCAACGGACATTTCCATGACATTGCTGAACTTCAAGCGCGTAATCCTGCCCGTGGACGGCTCGGATAACGCCCTGCGGGCGGTCGACCATGGCGGGGCGCTGGCCGCGGCGGCCGGGCTGGAGGTACACCTCCTGCACGTGATGCCGCCGAGCCCGCTCGAGGTCATGCAGGTCATGGGTTACCCGGCTGCCGCGCGCGACGAGGCGCGGGCATCGGCCGCAGCGTTCGAGCAGGCGCGCCAGTCCACCGCCGCAGCCGTGCTGGAGAAGGCGCGCACACGTCTGCCGTCCGACATCCGGGTGGTCGAGATCGCCCGTCCCGGGGATCCGGCCGAGGTGATCCTGAACTACACGAAGCTCGTGCCCGATGCCGTGATCGTCGTAGGTCACAGGGGGCTGTCCGCGATCCGGGAACTGGTGATGGGTAGCGTCAGCCAGAAGATCATCCATCACGCGGCCTGCCCCGTCACCATCGTGCCCTGAACCGTCGACAGGCCGCGCCGGGCTGCCCGGTCGGCCTGTGACTTGACCTGCCAGCCCGTGGCTGGATAATCCTGCGCTTCCCCCGACACATCCCAGGCACGCCATGCAGCCAATAGCCGGTCGCCGCTCGGCCCGACCATCGCTGGCCTTTATCCTGATCCTTGGCCTGGCTGCGGGTTGTGCCCAGCTGCCCGCTCCCGATGGAGCAGCGCGTCTGGAACCCTTGCCAGTGCCTGCCGACGGCGGCCGCGCGCAGTACGAGCGCGCCGACGAGGCCGCACGCCGGGTGGGAACCCGCGCCCCCGCGTCTGATGATGAGGCGCCGACCGACCCGGCGGATGAGAATTTCTGGAACCAGCTGGCGGTCCGCTTTGCCTTTGCCGAATGTCCTGAAGGCAGCCCGGCAGCGACCTGGGCAATCTGGTATGCCGAGCGCCCCGACTACCTGGACCGCGTACTGGACCGGGCCCGGCCCTGGCTGCACGACATTGCCACCGAGCTGGAGCAGCGCGAACTGCCCGGGGAGCTCGTGCTGCTGCCGATCGTCGAGAGCGCCTACAACCCCTTTGCTTACTCCCATGGCCAGGCGGCTGGCACCTGGCAGTTCCTCGCCGCGACCGGGCGGGAGTACGGCCTGGACATCAACCCGTTCTATGATGGACGCCGGGACACTTGGTCCGCGACACGCGCAGCTCTGGACTACCTGACTGTGCTGGTGGAGCGCTTCGACGGGGACTGGAACCTCGCGCTCGCAGCCTACAACGGTGGCCAGGGCCGCGTGCACCGTGCCATACAGCGTAACCAGGCCCGCGGCCGGTCGACCGAGTGGCATGCGCTCACGCTGCCGCGCGAGACGCTGGCCTACGTGCCGAAGGTGAACGGTCTGGGCTGCCTGTTCCGTGAGCCGGAGGCCTTCGGCATCGAGCTGCCGGAAGTTCCCAACGAGCCGCTGATCAACATCGTCGAGCTGCCCGGCCAGGCCGACATCGTACGGCTGGCGGTGGACAATCGCCTGGATATCGCGGAAGTCGCGGTGCTCAATGCAGGCCTGAACGGTCACCTGACACCTCCGGCGGGTCCGCATCGCATCGTGGTGCCCGCAGGTCAGGCAGTGCACGTCAATGACCTGCCGGACATGCGACGGTCACCGGCGGCACAGGCCTCGCGGCAGGTGACGATACGCCGTGGGGACACCCTGTCGACGCTTGCGCGACGCCACGGGACCACCGTCAGCGCGCTTCGGGAGATGAACGGACTGAACGGGGACCGCATCGTTGCCGGGCAGCAGCTGAAGGTTGCGGGTAACCCGGCCTTACACACCGACCCGGCGTATGCGGAGCACTATGCCGAACTCGCCAGGCTGCAACGTCAGCTGGTGCCGGCGCCGGCGCTGGTCCATCGCGTGGCGCCCGGCGAAAGTCTCTGGACGATTGCCAGGCAGCACCGCGTCACGATTGCCCAGCTGCAGAGCTGGAATAACCTGCGCGGGACGGTAATCCGGCCCGGACAGAGGCTGACGGTCCGCCCGCCCGGCCGCTAGCGCGCGGAAGTCAGCGGGAACAGCTCCGTCAGTCTTCCCGGGCTCACAGGCGGGTAATCAAAGGGCTCGGTCATCTGCCCGCCCTGCTTCGCGATCACCCCGCTCTTCATCACGAAGTCGACCTGCCGCAGCACAGAGATGTTCTCCAGCGGGTCGCCCCGCAGCGCGATCACGTCGGCCAGCTTGCCCGGCGCAAGCGTCCCGACTTCGTCCGCAATGCCGAACAACGCGGCAGTCTCCACTGTGGCCGAACGCAGCGCATCCATCGGCGCCATGCCAAACTCGACCATCAGCTCGAACTCCTTCGCGTTGTCGCCGTGGCGGAACGTGCCGGCATCGGTGCCGAAGGCAATGCGGACACCCGCCTCGTAGGCACGCTCGAACGCACGGTTCTCGGCCCTGATGCGCACGGACTCGGGTTCAGGCACCCTGAAGAGCGGCGGCGGATAGCTGGCAGAGAGTGTGGGCACGAGGAAGGTGCCGGACTGGCGCATCAGCGCGATGGCCTCATCGTCCAGCAGGAAGCCATGCTCGATGGAATCAACACCCGCACGGACTGCATCCTTGATGGATACCGCGGAGTACGCATGCGTGGTGGCCTTCATGCCGAGCATTTGCGCGGTCTGCACGATCGCCTCGATCTCGTCGGGAAATAGCTGAGGGTCGAGCCCGGTGTTCGAGCCAAACCCGCCCGTCGACGTGAACTTGATCAGGTCCGCACCGAGCTTGTACAGGTAGCGCACCGCCCGCCTGCACTCGTGGGGTCCGTCGCACAGCCCGTTGGCGAGGCGCGTGGCAGGGTCTCCCGTGCGATCCATCGGCGCGCCATCGCCATGCCCTCCAGTGACCGCGATCGCGGGGCCAGAAACCAGAATGCGCGGGCCGATCATCCTGCCCGCGTTGATCGCGTCGCGCACGGCGAATACCGCCTCGTCGTCGGAGCCCACGTCGCGCAGCGTGGTGAAGCCCGCGGCCAGGTTCCGGCGCGCAAACAGAACGGCGTTGAAGGCCATCTCGGCGGACGTGGCCGGGTCGCGCTGGCCGCGTACCGCGCGACCGCGGGAAAATGAGGGCTCACCCCGCAGGTGCACGTGCGCGTCCATGAGCCCTGGCATCACGAAATGGCCGCTGAGGTCGATCACCCGTACATCGGCCCCCTCGGTGATGCCTGCCTGCTGCGGAGTCAGGAACCCGGCCGCGACGCGGACGATGCGGTCGTTGCGCACGATGACAGTGCTGTTGCCTGCAGGGGCCTCGCCAGGCACAGCGAGCAGTGTTCCGGCATGCAGCAGCACGAAACGGTCCGCCCGCGCCTGCTCGCCAGCCCGCTGCGCATGCGAGGGCGCGCTCGCCAGCTGGAATGCGGCCAGCATCAGACATGTCACTAGGACACGCATCGGTTCACTCTCCCTGAAGCATCAAGGCGGAACGGTCAGCCTGGCGGGCGGCGTTGTAGCCTGAGGCCTCGGCATAGGCCTCGACCGCCTCCATCACGCGCAGCAGGTTGCCGCCCCAGATCTTCTCGATGTCCTCGTCGCTGTAGCCGCGCCGCACCAGCTCCAGCGTCACGTTGAAGGTCTGGCTGGCATCATCCCAGCCGAGGATGCCTCCACCGCCGTTGAAGTCCGAGGAAATACCGACATGGTCGACACCGATCAACTCGACGGCGTAGTCGATGTGGTCGACAAGATCGCTTACGGTGGCCTTGGGCCAGCGCAGCTCGATCTCGTCGGCCTTGAGGCGGTACTCAGCCAGCTGTTCACGGCTCAGCCGGGCGAAATCGGGAAAATCCCGGATACCGAACGCCTCGCGCAGAGCACGCAGTGCGGCGGTCTTCTGTTCCGGTGGCGCCCGGAGGTAGGTATCGAACGCGACGACCTGGACGACTCCGCCGGAATCACGGATCGCCTTCAGCTCCTCATCGGTCAGGTTGCGCGGGTGGTCGTACAGGGCCCTGACGCCGGAGTGCGAAGCGATCACGGGCGCGCCTGACAGTTCGGCGATCTCCAGCGTGGTTGCGATGCCAGCGTGCGAGACATCGTTCATGATGCCGAGCTTGTTGGCCCGCTTCACCGCAGCCCGCCCGAGCCCGGAAAGCCCGCCGTGCAGGGGCTCGGGCGCTGCCAGCGTGCGATCGAGGCCCATGGACGAGTCGCCCAGCTGGTTGTGGCCGATATGGGTGTGGCCGAAGTACCGGGCTCCGTAGTCGTAGAACACGTCCATCAGGTTCAGGTCGTTGCCCACCGGGTAGCCGTTCTCCACCCCGATCAGCACGATCTTGCGCCCGTCGGCATGGATGCGGCGTACGTCATCCGCCGTCAGCGCAAGCTCCCAGTCATCGGGGTACATCTCCGATGTGACCCGGTGTATCGCACTGAACCGGGTAAAGGCCTCCGACAGCGCGCGGGTATAGCCGGAGGCTGTCAGATCACCCTGTGGGGTAAACACGATCAGGAATACCGCGTTGAGCCCACCCTCCCTGAGCGTCGGGATATGCATCTGCTGTCCCCGCGGACCGGGGCGCATCGGATCATAGGCCTCGGTCCCGAAGTTGAGCGGGATGTCCACATGGGTGTCGATCGTGATCGCCCGGTCGTGGATCGACCGGGCACGCTCGACCATCGCCGCATCGTCGGCGAGGACGCCTCCGCCAGCCAGCAGCGCGGCCAGGGCCCAGAAGCTTCGGAAAGTCATTTTCATCTCTTTTCCCCCTGCAGCGGAGCATAGCGAGCGCGCGCGCGCTGTCAAACCTGCAATTGCCTACCCTCGCTGCTGCTTCGCATCGGGGCCTCCATTCAGGCTTGCAATGCGGTATTCTGGCCCCGGGATCAACTTGAGGAGTCTGCTTGCATGCGTCTCGTAGTGGGTTATGACGGTTCGGATTTTTCGCGCCGCGCACTGCAGCGTGCGGCCGCGCTGGCAGGCAAGAGCGGGCAGCTCTCCATCGTTTCCGTGCTGCCCGAGAATGCAGAGGCCAGCGATATGGTCTCGCGCAAGCGGCTGCTCGAGGAGGCCTCGGCCGAGTGCGACAAGCTTGGTGTGGCCTACAGCACCATCGAGGCCGCGGGCAAGCCTGCTGCGGCAATCGCACGCTCGGCCACCGAAACCTCGGCCGACATGATCGTGGTCGGCAGCCGCGGACGCGGCGCTGCAGCCAGCGTGCTGCTGGGCTCTGTCAGTTCGACCCTGGCGCGCGAGGCGCCCTGCGACGTCCTTGTCGTGCGCTGACCGCGCCCAGGAATACCAGGCCTCAGTCCAGCAGCCGGCGCTCCTTGTAGATCCGCCGGTCGAAGTCGAGATGGACCTCGACACGCTCGTTCCAGGGGTTCAGCACCTCGACAGCATAATGGCGCGGGTGCAGCTCGATACGCCCCAGCTGCCGGTAGCCCGCTGCCTCCAGCAGCCCCGCGAGCTGTGCCGGCAGGAGCTGGGGCGGGATATCGCTGGCCTCCTCGTCCGGCAGCACCAGCCGGCCACCCCGGGGTCCGCCGACGGAAGACCGGCTGCGTTCACGCTCCTTTTCCGCATCCCGGCTGCGGCGCGGAGCCCGAAGGTAGACCTGGCCATCGGACCGCTCGAGACGGCGGGCCTCCAGCCGCCCCCGGCGGTACTCACCGGTTACAGTCACTAGCTCACCCGGCACGAGCGCGGGTTCGACGGGCACCAGCCGGTTCACCCGGACCTTGACTTCGTCGCTGCCATCACCCAGCCAGACCGCGTCTTGATGCACGCGGAGCACCACCGCGCTGACGGTGAGCCCTTCTGGGCCCAGTGCTGCCAGTGGCACCTGGGCCGCCTGCACAGGATGTGCCATCACCAGGAACGCTATCAGCAGCAACATGTTTTTCATGGCGACTTCCTTCAGTCTCGACATTTCGATGGCTTTAGACTAGCCGTCCAAGCCTTGCGGGACCCTGAACGGCCGCGGCATTCAGACCGGATTCAGAAGGTGCTGTTAATCTTGCGCTCATGAGAGTTGCCGCAGCACTTGGCCTGCTGTTGATGGTAGCGGCTGGCGGAGGGTGGCTGGCTACCCTGCCTGACAGGCCGGAGCCCGGGCCTGCCCCGGTCAGCTGGTCTCCCGGCGGCGGGCCCCCGACCCTGGTCGATGCGATCGGCCTGGCCCAGCAGCGCTATGCCGGGACAGTCATCGATGCCGAGCTCCGGCTGGCGGCGGCACGCGATACCGGCAATGATCTCTACGAGATCAAGCTGCTGACCGGGCAGGGCCAGGTGCTGCGCATACGGATCGATGCGACCGATGGCAGCTTCCTTGAGGTCGACGGCCACGGCCTGGTTGAGGCAAGGCGGCCATGAGAATCCTGCTGGTCGAGGATGATGAAAAGCTGGGCGGATAGATCCGCGAGGCCCTCGAGGCCGACGGGCTCGTGTGCGACTGGGCGCGCGACGGAACCGGCGGCGCCCATCTTGGCCGCTACGAGCCCTACGATGCCGCAGTCCTCGACCTCGGGCTGCCGGAGCTCGACGGCATCAGTGTCCTCCGGCGCTGGCGCTCCGCCGGCGTCAAGGTGCCGGTGCTGATACTGACCGCCCGCGACGGCTGGAACGACAAGCTCGAGGGATTCCGCGCCGGGGCGGATGACTACCTGACCAAGCCATTCCGGATGGATGAAGTCATCCTGCGCCTGCGTGCGCTGATCAGGCGCGCCGCCGGTCATGCGACACCGCTGCTGAACTGTGGCGAGCTTGAGCTGGATACCGCGCATGACCGCTTCACGCTGTCGGGTCAGCCGCTGCGCCTGACCGCTTTCGAGCACCAGGTACTGGAGTATTTCATCCATCACCCCAACCGCGTGATCAGCCGCAGCGAACTGGCTGACCACCTGTATGGCGCGGACTCGAGCCAGGACTACAACTCCCTCGAGGTGATCGTCAGCCGCCTGCGGCGCAAGCTTGGCCCTGAACGGATCAAGACGGAGCGTGGCCGCGGCTATCGCCTGGAGGCACCGTGACCCTGGCCCGCTCGCTGCGGTTCCGGCTGGTGGCGGCTGCGGCGTTCTGGGTACTGCTGGCACTCGTACTGACCGGAACCGTCGTCAGCGAGTTGCTGCGCGGCCAGTTCAAGCAGCTGCTCGAGGCGCGGCTCGATACCGAGATGCTGGGACTGATGGCCGGGGCAGAGTTCGAGGACAATGGTGCATTGGTGCTGCAACGAGAGCCGCCTGAGCCGGCATTCACCCGTATCGGCTCTGGCTGGTACTGGCAGATTGACGATGGCGAAGGCGTGCTGCTGTCATCGCGTTCACTGACTGATCGTTCCCTCCCCCCACCACCCTTGGTCCAGCCTACAGGTCCATCCACGCACCTGGCATCCGACCCGGATGGCCTGCCGCTGCTGATCCGTTCACGCCAGTTCAGCGCGCCTGGAGATCCGCGCCTGCTGCTTGTCCAGGTCGCCATGCCGATGGAGCTGCTGACACGTGAGGTCGACCGGATCAGGCGCCCCCTGCTGATTGCGTTGCTGGTACTGGGCGGCAGCCTGCTGGTGGCGGTCGGTGTACAGATCGGCTTCGGACTGCGTCCGCTAGCCCAACTCAGGCGGCAGCTGCTCGCCGTGCGTGCCGGTAAATGCACACATATTGGGAGCGCCCCGGTCAGTGAGCTCGAGCCCCTGACGGACGAGATCAACGCCCTGATCGCACACGCTGAGGGCACGCTGCAACACGCGCGCGCACATGTCGGCAATCTGGCTCATGGGCTCAAGACCCCGCTGACTGCCGTACTGAATGGCATACGGGCCAGCGGTGACCCCAAGGTCCAGGCACTGGAAACAGAGCTGCTGCGCATGCAGCAGCTGGTTGAGCTGCACTTGCGCCGTGCCCGCCATGCAGGCCCGGCGGCACCACTTTCGGCCGGCACCCTGGTAGCCCCGCTGGTCCGTGAATTCGTGTCGCTGATGGAACGGGTACATGCGGATCGCGCGCTTGCGGTCCAGCAGGAGGTTCCGGCGGATCTGCGCTTTTCCGGTGAGGCGGGTGACCTGCAGGAACTGGTCGGCAACCTCCTGGAGAATGCCTGGAAGTGGGCCACGTCGATGGTGCGGATCCGGGGCGGCACAACGTCGGATGGCATCACCCTGTCTATCGAGGACGACGGTCCCGGCATGAACAGCGCAGTACTTGAACGGGCCAGGCTGCGCGGTGTCCGGCTAGATGAGACCGTGCCGGGCCACGGCCTTGGCCTGGCCATCGTCAGCGATCTCTGCCAGCTGCACGGTGGCGCGCTGGAGCTGGCCCGCAGCGAGCTGGGCGGGTTGTGCGCGACGCTGAGATTGCCTCGCCTGCACAACCCGCCCGCCCGGAACCTCTAGGCCCGGAACCTCCAGGCGATCACCAGTAGGTCTGGGCTCGCAGCTGGACGATGTTCGGCTCGATGCCGTCGAACTGCGAGCCAGGCCGGTCGACGTCGAGTACCTTGACCCAGTTCAGCATCAGGCGCAGGTTGTCGTTCGGGTACCAGTTGATGCCGAAGGTCAGGTTCTGCTGTTCGCCGCCAATGACACCCGAGGGATCGGCCACCCGGCTGTTCAGGTCGAGCTGACTGTAGCGCAGGGCCACTTCCCAGGCGCCGTAGCCGCCGCGGCCGAGTGGCCGGTTGACGCGCGGATTGGAGAAACGTCCGGTCGAAAAATTGTAGCGCCGTGATTCCCCGGTCAGGATCCAGCTGCCATAGGCGTACCAGCCGCTGAACCGGAGGTCCGGCGCACCGGGGAGGTCCCGGGCGAGCAGCATGCTCATGTACTCTGCCTGCAGTGACAGCGGGCCGTGCACCCAGGCCGCTTCCAGCGCCCATAGCCCGATGTCATCGACCGGCCCGATGCTGTCCCCGGTGTCGACCAGGCGGATGCTGGTCAGCTGAGCCTCGGGGCGCTGGCGAATGCGCAGCGGGGTGCCCTGCTGCGTACCGCCCAGGTCATTGGCCTTGCGAAAACTGCCGCTGGCGCCGAGGTGCAGGAGCTGGTCGGCGCTGCGCACCGGCGTCCAGGTCAGTCTGCCGCTGGCGGCCCAGCCCTCGTCCAGGCCCGCCGTCGCTCCGGTATCGCTGATCTTGTCGAGGCCCTCGCCGAACAGGCCGAAGGCCGCGGTGGCCTGGTCCCACTGGTAGTAGACACCCAGCCCGATGCTGCGGGAAGGCAGCAGCGCAGTGGGCAATGCCCGCTCCATGAATGTCAGGTGGTTGGAGGCTGCCAGCAGCTCCAGGCCCAGCGGTTCCTTGAAGTGACCCAAGCGTAGCGTCGTGTTCGGCAGCCCGGTGTAATCCAGCAGCAGGTCCTGGAAGCCACTGCGGCCGCTGTCGGCGAAGTTGTAGGCGAACTTCCATTCCCAGTGCCGCCACAGGCGCCCGTCGAGTTCCAGCCACGCCCGGCGCAGCTGGCTGCCGCTGCCGAAGTCGAAGCCATCGGGATCGTCATACCAGTTGGCGTCGAAATGGATGCGCCCGCCGAGCCGAAACGCGAATTCACCATCGACTGACTCGACCGCGAGGAGCCCGCGGTCCATCGAGACACGCGTGGTCGCGTCCGGCGTGCGGGCCGCGCGCAGCCGCTCTGCATCTTCAGGGGCGAGCAGCCCCTGCCCAGCCAGCAGTTCGATCAGCTCCTCCAGCCTGTCTTCTTCGGCTGCAGCGGAACCGCTGCCAAGCAGGCCGACGAGGATCAGGAGCGAAATGCGCATGGGTCAGGCTCTCGTTGGTCCAGGGTGATGCGATGCTAGCCATCCGCCCCGAAATCCACCAGCAACGGCTGGTTCAGCGGCTGTTCAGGAAGGATCAGCACGACGTCGGGCTCAAAAGAGCCACCAGGGAAGCCCTTTCCAGGCCTCTGCCAGGCCGCGGTCCAGCTTGCGCCAGTCCGGCTCCCAGCGCTCCACGAGGCGCCAGTAACGGGGCGAATGGCTCATGACCTGGAGGTGGCAAAGCTCATGCACCAGCAGGTAACGCAGCTGCTCAGGAGAGGCGAACAACAGCGCGGCGTTGAGGCTCAGGGTTCCCGCGCTGGAACAGCTGCCCCAGCGGCTGCGCTGGAGGCGGACCTGGACCGTCTTCGGCACGAGGCCGGTGCGCTGCGCCTCGCGTTCCAGCAGAGGGCGGAGCACCACGGCTGCGTGGGCCCGCAACCAGCGACACAGCAGGGCGGGCGCATGCTCGACGGCGTCCCCGGGCGTGGTGATGCGCAGCTCGCGGGCCGGAATGCTCACCGAAAGCCGGGAGCGGGATCCCTGCCGGTAGCGGGTGGTCCAGGCTTCGCCGGTGGCCGCAAGCGCGATCTGCCCGGGCAGATCGCGTTCTCCGCGTGCCGCCGCGAGCTGCCGGCGCGCGTCCTCGATCCATGCCCGGTGGGCCCCAACGAAGGCCGCGACTTCGGCCGGCCGGGTCCGGGGCGGGACGACCACCTCGAGCGTATGGGGCGGTACGCAGCGCAGGATCAGGCGGCGTGCGCGACGGCTTTCCCTTATCGTCAGGGGCACCCGGTCCGACAGCGCCTGCTGCCGGACCGGGCCCTCGAACAGGCCAAGCTGCGCCGGGGGTTCCATCGACGCAGATTATCGCCCAGGAAGGCGATCAGTTGCGGGTCTTGTCGACGATCTTGTTGGCGGCGATCCACGGCATCATCTGGCGCAGGCCGGCACCGACAGTCTCGATCTGGTGCCGGGCCATCGCCTCGCGTGCCTTGGTCATGAGCGGGTAGCCCGCGGCACCCTCCTCGATGAAGCGCTTGGCGTAGGAGCCATTCTGGATGTTGGCCAGCGCCTCGCGCATCGCCTTGCGCGACTCCTCGTTGATTACCTTGGGCCCCGTCACGTACTCACCGAACTCGGCGTTGTTCGAGATCGAGTAGTTCATGTCGGCAATGCCGCCCTCGTACATCAGGTCAACGATGAGCTTGAGCTCATGCAGGCACTCGAAGTACGCCATCTCGGCCGGATAGCCCGCCTCGACCAGCGTCTCGAAGCCGGCCTTGACCAGCTCGACGCAGCCTCCACACAGCACCGCCTGCTCGCCGAACAGGTCGGTTTCGCATTCATCCTTGAACGTCGTCTCGATGATGCCGGTGCGCCCGCCCCCGATGGCCGAGGCATAGGACAGCGCGGTGGCCTTGGCCTTGCCCGAGGCGTCCTGGGCCACGGCGACGAGGTCCGGGATGCCCCGGCCGGCCTTGTACTCAGAGCGCACGGTATGGCCCGGCGCCTTCGGGGCGATCATGATCACGTCGAGGTCCGCGCGGGGCTCGATCGTCCTGAAGTGGATCGAGAAGCCATGGGCAAAGGCCAGCGTCGCCCCTTTGCGGATATTGGGCTCGATCTCCTCCACGTAGAGCTGCTGCTGGAACTCGTCGGGCGTCAGGATCATCACCAGGTCGGCCCCGCTGACGGCCTGGGGCACGTCTGCCACCTTGAGGCCCGCAGCCTCGGCCTTGCGCCGGGAGCCGGAGCCCGCCCGCAGCCCCACCGTCACGTCGACACCCGAGTCATTCAGGTTGCAGGCGTGGGCATGCCCCTGCGAGCCGTAACCTATGATCGCGACCTTCTTGCCGCGGATGATGGAAGGATCACAGTCCTTGTCGTAGTAGACCTGCATCTGGGCAAACTCCCATGCGGCAGCGCCGCAAGCTGAAAAACCTGAAGCGGGATTCTGGACTCACCGGCACGTTGCGTAAACTGATATATTCGCAACAAAGTACTGCGCTATGCGCAACACAAACCATGGATATCCGACAACTCCAGCAGTTCGTCCAGCTCGCCGACACGCTGCACTTCGGGCGCGCCAGCCGGCTCTGCCATATCAGCGCGTCCGCCCTGAGCCGCAGCATCAGGCAGCTCGAGGGCCAGCTCGGCGTGCGCCTGTTCGAGCGGGATAACCGCTCCGTCACACTGACACCCCAGGGCAGGTCGTTCCTCGACTGGTCCCGTGAGACTCTCGGCGGGCTCGACCTGGTCCGGGAGCGCCTGCGCCAGCAGGCCGGGGAGCTGCAGGGCGAGGTCAGCCTCTACTGTTCGGTCACCGCGAGCTACAGCTTCCTGTACGAGCTGCTGAGCCGGCTGCGAAGCGAGCACCCACGCATCGAGATCAAGCTGCATACCGGTGACCCGGAGCATGCAATCGGCCGCATCCTGTCAGGCAGCGAGGACATCGCTATCGGCGCCCTGCCGGAGAGGATGCCGGCCGGCCTCGCATTCAAGTCCATCACGCGTTCACCGCTGCAGTTCATCGCTGCCGCCGCCAGCACAGAGCTGCACCGGACACTCTCACGGCCCCGTCCGGACCCGGCGGCCTGGGCCGCCACGCCGATGATCCTGTCCGAGTCCGGGCTATCGCGCCAGCGCGTCGACCGCTGGTTTCGTGAGTTCGGTATAGAGCCCGACATCTATGCGCAGGTGGCCGGCAACGAGGCGATCGTGAGCATGGTGAGCCTGGGCTTCGGCGTCGGTGTCGTGCCACAGATTGTGCTGGACAACAGCCCGCTCGCCAGCCGCGTCGAGGTGCTCAAGGTTAAGCCACCGCTTGAGCCCTATGAGGTTGGCCTGTTCGCGCTGGAGAAAAACCTGCGCAGTCCGCTGCTGAGCGCATTCTGGTCGTCCAAGCTGCCTGGACAACCCGGAAACGAGACGGGGCCGCGCGCCCCCCCCCCGCCGCGCGCCCTGAAAGCAGGGAGGGGGGGGACAGGCCCGCCCGGGCCCCCCCCGCCCCCCCCCCCCCCCCCCCCCCCC
>JAFIFS010000002.1 GCA_020831895.1 Chromatiales bacterium | reverse complement strand
CACCCACCACCGCCGACGCCTGACCGATGCGCTAAAATACGGTGATGCGCACGCTGACGCTGACCCTGCTGTTCGCCCTGCTGCTTCCCCTGTCCGCCGCTGCGGAATGGCATGGCGAGATGCAGCGCAAGATGGGTACCCGGATCGAGGTGCAGATCTGGCACGAGGATGCCGAGGCAGCGAAGCGGCTGCTGGCCGAGGCCATGGCCGAGTTCGACCGGATCGAGGCCAGGATGAGCACCTATCGCGAGGACTCCGAGATCTCGCAGGTCAATGCACAGGCGCACCAGCGCGCGGTGCCCGTTTCACGCGAACTCTTCGACATCGTGCAGCAGTCGCTGGCACTCTCAGAGCTTACCGACGGCGCCTTCGACATCACCTTCGACAGCGTCGGGCAGCTCTACAGCTACAGGGACCAGGAGAAGCCCGGGGCAGCGGAAATCGCCGCCGCCTTGCCCGCGCTTGATTGGCGGCTGGTTCAGCTGGATGCCGAGGCGCGGACGATCCGCTTCGCCCGCGAGGGCGTCCGCATCAATCTCGGAGGCATCGGCAAGGGCTATGCGACAGAGCGCGTGGCCGGGCTGCTGCGCGCCGCCGGTATCCGCCATGCGCTGGTCAATGCCGGCGGCGACACCCGCCTCCTCGGCGACCGGCGCGGACAGCCCTGGATGGTCGGGATCCGCGATCCCGACCATGCGAGCGGACTCGCAACGCGACTGCCCCTGGCTGACGAGGCCATCTCGACCTCGGGTGACTACGAGCGTTACTTCATCGGCGAGGACGGGCAGCGCTACCATCACATCCTCGACCCCGGCACCGGGCACCCGGCCATGGGCCTGCGCAGCGTCTCGATCATCGGTCCGGAGGCGACCCTGACCGACGGCCTGTCGACCAGCGTGTTCGTCATGGGCCTCGAGCGCGGCCTGGAGCTCGTCGAGCAGCTGGCGGGCTACGAGGCCGTGATCGTCGATGACGAGCGCAGGCTGCACTTCTCCTCCGGGCTGTCCCCGGCCCGGTAGGAGCGAATTCATTCGCGAATCCTGATTGAAACTGACACTTGCCGAGCTGCAGCAGAGGCCAGGATTCGCTAATTAATTCGCTCCCACAGGAAGTACTCCCACAGGAAGTACTCCCACAGACATTCCTGCCGGCAAGCCGCTGCCGCCCAGCGGCAAGGATTGGCCGCTCGCCCTGCCAATCGTGAGACCGTTCACAGGAATCCCCCGGGCATCCGGGCACCATTAGCCCACGCTGCCAACCCGGATTTCGTCTTGCACCGGGTCTGGCACAGGCTGCAAGGGCAAACTCGTCGAGAGGCGGGGACGCAAAGCCACCGGTCCGTCCGCACGAGGCTGCGGCGGGCAGCGGGGCTGCCGAGTATGCGGAGGGTCTATGGCCGTCAACCTGCGGCCTGCCGTCCGGCTCGTGCCACGCGCTCCCCCAATCCCCGGCCTGCTCCTGCGACTGTACCGGCGGAAGGCAGGGCGTGGATCGGGGAAACCGGCTGATGGGTGGGAACAGGCTGATAGCAACCGCTGCCTTGCTGGCCCTGCTGGCGCTTCCCGCATCCGCCTCGCCCGACCGCGCAGCGCCGGACTTCGCGCTTCCCTCCCTTGGTGACGGCAACCTGCGCCTCAGCGAGTTTCGCGGCCAGGTCGTGCTGCTGACTTTCTGGGCGACCTGGTGCGGCGACTGTCTCGAGCAGCTTCCGGCACTGGCCGAACTCGCCCGACGCCATGCTGGCAGAGGTGTCGAGCTGCTCGCCGTCAATATCGACCGACACAGCCACGTCGCCCGCGAGCTTGCCGGGCGTTTCGATTTCCCCGTGCTGTTCGACGAGGAGCAGCAGGTTGCGCGTCTCTACGACCTGCGCCAGATGCCCGTCACGCTGCTGATCGACCAGCATGGACAGGTGCAGGAACTGCCCCGGCGTCGCGGCACGCGCCAGCGTGGCCTGGTGCTGGAAGATCTTTCCGCGCGCCTCGCCATGCTGCTGGACGACTGAACAGACATGACTTTCACCGACAGGCGAGGAACACGCATGAACAGGATCACCGGCCTGGCCGCGGCTCTGCTGCTGGCCACGCTCGTGCCGCTGTCGGCCGGCAGTGCCGGCAGTCTCGACGGCGAGCTGCAGGCACTCAAGGACCAGGTGCTCGACCTCAATCGCGAGCTTTACCTCCTCGAGGAGGAGCTGCTGTTCCCGGCCAACACGCAGGTGGCCGTGTTCCTGTCGATGGATGTCGGTGAGTTCTTCGCCCTCGATTCTGTCCAGCTGCGCATGAATGACAGCACTGTCGCGAGCTACCTCTATACCGACCGAGAAGTGACCGCGCTGCACCGGGGCGGCGTTCATCGCCTGTACCTGGGGAACCTGCGTACCGGCGAGCACGAGCTGGTGGCCGTGTTCACCGGCCAGGGGCCGCATGAGCGCGACTACCGCCGCGCCACGACGCTGCGCTTCGAGAAGGGCACCGGGCCCAAGTTCCTGGAGCTGCAGATCTCCGATCGGGTGAGCAAGCAGCAGCCCGAGTTCATCGTCCGCGAGTGGGAGTGAGCCGGGCGTGAGTCTGCTTCCTCGTCCGGCGCTGCTGCTGTCCGGCCTGCTGTGTGGCCTGAACGCCGGCGTCACGCTGGCGGACGAGGTGCTGCGTACCGGGGAGGTGCGTGACCTGGCCTTCGGCGAAGTCCTGTTCCACTTCTACCAGGATGACCATTTCACTGCGCTGAACAAGCTGCTGGTGGCCCGCTCGCGATCCGGCCTTGGCCCACATCGGGAAGAGGCCGAGCTGCTGCTAGGCGGGCTCTACCTGCACTACGGCCAGCACGATGCCGCCGAGCGCATCTTCGGCGAGCTGCTGACCGCATCTGTTGCCCCCGGGGTCCGCAACCGGGCCTGGTTCTACCTCGGCAAGGTTCGCTACCAGCGGGGCCTTTTCGAGCAGGCGCTGGCTGCCTTCGACCGCATCGAAGGCCGCCTGCCGCGCGCACTGGCGGCCGAGCTGCCGATGCTGGCCGCACAGAGTCACATGGCGCTTGGTCGCTTCGACGAGGCTGCTGCGCTGCTGGATCGCTGGCGCGGCCCGGCCGACTGGGTGCCGTTCGCGCGTTACAACCTGGGCGTGGCCTTGGTGCGTCTCGGCGAGGCCGATGCCGGCATGCGGGTGCTCGACCGCATCGGTCGCGCGAATGCCGGCAGTGCCGAGCTGCGCGGGCTGCGGGACCAGGCCAACCTCGCGCTAGGTTACGTGTTCCTGCAGCAGCAGGACGCTGTCAACGCAACACCGGTGCTGGAACGCATCCGTCTCGAGGGTCCCTTCTCCAACAAGGCGCTGCTGGGTGTCGGCTGGGCCGAGGCGGCGCGCGAGGATTATTCCTCGGCATTGACGCCGTGGCTGGCTCTGCGCGAACGAGACCTGCTCGACAGTGCAGTACAGGAGGCCCTGCTGGCCGTGCCCTATGCGCTCGGACGCATGGCGGCCCACGCCGCGGCTGCGCGTGAGTACCAGGCCGCGCTCGCCGCCTATGACGATGAGATCGCGCGGCTCGACCGCGCGATCGCCCAGGCCGAGGCGGGCACCCTGGTGCCGGCCCTGCTCGAGCTGGACGACCCGGGCATCACCCACTGGTACTGGGAGCTTGGCCAGGTGCCGGATGCGCCAGAGACCCGCTACCTGTATCACCTGATGGCTGACCATGCCTTCCAGGAGAGCCTGCGCAACTACCGGGACCTGCAGGCGCTCGAGGCCCACCTGGCCGGGTGGCGCGCCAAGCTCGCGACCTACGACGACATGGTGGAGACCCGCCGCACCGCCTGGCGCGAACGCATGCCGCAGGCCGAGGCCCGGCTCGGGGACGGCACGTTGGCCGGGCTCGAGCGCCGGCGCGATGCACTGGCACTGAGACTGGATGAGATTGCTCGCGAGCGCGATATCGCTGGCCTTGCGACCGCCGGGGAACGCGAGTATGTCGAGTGGCTGGAGGACATCGCGCAGCAGCCTGCTTTCGCTCACGCGCCGGACGAGACGCTGACGCGTCACCGCGTGCTGAGCGGCACGCTGAGCTGGACACTCGACAAGGAGTTCGCCTACCGGCTGTGGCAGCATCAGCGCGCACTGGCCGCGCTGGACCACGCGCTCGACGAGGCCCGCGCCCGCAGCGCCGACGTCGCGCTGGCGGGTGCGACGCGCCCGGATGAGCTTGCCGTGCTGGCGGCACGCATCGATGTACTGCGCCCGCGCCTGGATGGCCAGAGCCAGCAGGTGGCCGCGCTGCGCGCGCGCCACGGTGAGCAGCTGGTCGCACTCGCGGTGCAGGGTCTTCTCGATCAGCGGGAGCGGCTGGCCAGCTACCGGCTGGAGGCCCAGTTCGCGCTGGCGACGATCTATGATCGCGCAAGCGGAACCGCGCGCGTGAGCGATGCGCCCGAGGCGCTCCCATGACGCCGGTGGCAGCATTGTCGCTTTCGGTCGTGCTTGGCGCGAGCCTGTGGCCGTTCAGTGGCCGGGACGCCGAGGATGCCGACCGCATGACCATCGGGCGCATGGCCGAGCGCACGCTGTCCGTGGACGAGGAGCCGGTCGAGGGCAGCGCCGCGCTCGCCATGCAGCACTATCGTGAGTTCCTGGCCCTGACCGAGGGACGTCCGGAACTGCGTGCCGAGGCGCTGCGCAGGCTGGCGGACCTCAACCTCGAGGCCGGCATCGATGCACAGCTTGCCGGAAGCGGCGACGAGGCGGCACGCTTCGCCGAGGCCGTGACCCTCTACCGGGAGCTGCTGGACAATTACGCCGGCCAGTCCGATACCGATCGGGTGCTGTATCAGCTCGCGCGGGCCCATGACGGGGCCGGGGACCCGGACAGCAGCCTCGCGACGCTGGACCGCCTCGTCCTCGAGTGGCCGCGGAGCGTTCACTTCGACGAGGCCCAGTTTCGTCGCGGCGAGCGACTGTTCGCGCTGGGGCGCCATGGCGAAGCCGAGTCAGCCTACGCCTCGGTGACCGCGCTGGGTGAGAGCTCGCCCTACTATGAGCAAGGTCTGTACAAGCTGGGCTGGTCCCGGTTCCGTCTTGGCGAGTATCACGACGCGCAGGCGCCGTTCCTCGAGCTGCTGGACCGCAGGCTGTCGGCGGGCAGCGCCGAAGGGGTCGCCGACGAGCTGGATGCACTGAGCCGCCCCGAGCGTGAGCTGGTCGACGACACGCTGCGTGCGCTGAGCATCGGCTACAGCTACCTCGAGGGCGCCCGTACTATTGCCGCCACGCTGGCTGGGCGCGGGCCTACACGACACGGCTGGCTGCTCTACCAGTCCCTCGGATCCCTGTACCTCGAGCAGGAGCGCTACCGCGACGCGGCCGAGACCTTCGATGCGTTCGTCGCCGGCGACCCCACGCATCCCCAGGCTCCGGTGATGCAGCAGGCGGTGATCGAGGCCTGGACGGCAGGCGGATTTCCTACGCTGGTGCTGGAAGCCAAGCAGGACTACGTCGTGCGCTATGGCCTCGATGGCCCGTTCTGGCAGCGTCACGCACGCAGCGATGTTCCGCTCGTGCTCGCACAGCTGCAGCAGCACCTGGGAGACCTTGCCGCCCACGACCATGCGCTGGCGCAGGAAAGCGGGGCAGCGGACGACTACGAGCGCGCAGCAGGCTGGTACCGGCGCTTCCTGGCGTGGTTTCCGGAGGATCCGTCTGCAGCCGGACGCAGTTTCCTGCTCGGTGAGCTGATGTTCGAGGCTGGCCGTTTTGCCGAGGCCACCGAGGCCTATCGTGCGGCCGCCTGGGGCTTCGGGTTCTTCGACCAGGCCGACGAGGCGGCTTACGCGGCGCTGCTCGCGGCCCGCGAGCATGAGCAGCGGCTCGAGGGCGCCGAGCGGGCTGCCTGGCAGGCCGACGCCAGTCGCTATGCGCTCCGCTTTGCCACCGGCTTCCCCGAACACCCCGAGGCCGTGCCCGTGCTGGCGGCCGTGGCTGAGGAGCGCTTCGGCGCTGGCGAGCTCGACCGCGCGATCGAGATCGCGGGGCTGGTCGTGACACACCAGCCGCCGGCGACTCCCGAGCTCGAGCGGGTGGGCTGGACGGTGATCGCTCACGCGCAGTTCGATCTCGGCCGCTATGCCCAGGCGGAGCAGGCCTACCTGAGGCTGCGCACGCTGCCGCTGGCGGACGCCCAGCGCAACGAGGTGGATACGCGGATCGCCGCAACGATCTTCCGCCAGGCCGAGCAGGCGCGCGAGGCAGGCGAGGTCGACCGCGCCGTGACCAACTTTCTCCGCCTCGGCGAGGCGGTGCCGGCTTCGGAACTGCGGCCCAATGCCGTCTACGATGCGGCGGCCCTGCTGCTCGTCAACGAGCGCTGGGGGGAGGCTGCCGGGCTGCTTCAGCAGTTCCGGGCCGAGTTCCCGCAGCATGCGCTCAATACTGAGGTCACCCGAAACCTCGCGATTTCACTGGCCGAGGATCGCCAGTACTCTGCTGCGGCCGCGGAGTATGCGCGCCTGGCCGATGATGCCTCTGTGGAGCCGGCGGCCCAGCGCGCGGCGCTCTGGCAGGCGGCCGACCTGCACGCCAGCGCTGGAAATCCTGCCGGCCAGAGGCAGGTCTACGAGCGTATTGTCGCCCGCTTCCCGCAGCCGGCCGACGAAGCTCTGGAGGCACGCCACCGGCTTGCTGGCCTGGCGCTGGATGCAGGCGAGCCGGCTGCGCGCCAGCGCTGGCTGGCGGAGATCATCGACGCTGACCTGGCACTCGGGGAGGCGCGCACGCTGCGCAGCCGCACGCTGGCGGCACATGCGGCGCTGGAGCTCGCCCATCCCTACCGCGACCAGTTCGCCGCCATCCGGCTGACCTTGCCGCTGGACCAGAGTCTCCCGGCCAAGCGCAGCCGGATGGAGCGTGCGCTGGCGGCTTACGGCCGGGCAGCCGACTACGGCATTGCCGAAGTCGTGACCGCGGCCACCTACGAGATCGCGGAGCTCTACTTCCAGCTCAGCCTGGATCTGCTTGCCTCGGAGCGTCCGCCCGGACTCGATCCGGATGCGCTTGAGCAGTACGAGATCCTGCTCGAGGAACAGGTGTTTCCGTTCGAGGAGCAGGCGCTGGACCTGTACCTCGCGAACGCATCACGAACGCTGGACGGAATCTGGGACCAGTGGGTCGAAGCGAGCTTCGCCCGTCTGTCCAGGATTTCGCCCGGCCGCTACGCGCGCACAGAGAGGAGCGAACATGTGGTCAACCTGCTGGACTGAGGCAGTCCGTGGCGTCCTGCCGCTGGCTGTCGCGACGCTGCTGCTGCAGGGCTGCGGCACGGTGGGCGGGAGCGTACCCGAACCTCCGGGCGCAACCGAGGCACTGGTACTTTCGCCCGCAGCCGAGCAGCGCTGGCGCCAGGCCCTGGCTGCGCGCGAGGTGGGTGACAGCGGGAAGGCGCGCGAAGGGTTCCTGCGGCTGAACGCCGAGTATCCTCAGCTCGCCGGCCCGCTCGTGAATCTTGCGATCCTTGCCGCCGAGGATGAGGACACTGCGGCCGCCCGCCAGCTGCTCGAGCAGGCCGCCGCGGTCTGCACGGCCTGCGCGCCTGTCTGGAACGAGCTCGGCGTGGTGGAGCGCAGGGAAGGCCGCTTCGCGGCAGCGGAGCAGGCCTACCTGAAGGCCATCGAGGCCGACCCCGATTACCCGCTGCCCTACTTCAATCTGGGCGTGCTCTACGAGCTCTACTGGCAGCGGCCGGCACAGGCGGCGAACTGGTACGAGCGCTATATCGAGCGGGGGCCGCACCTGAACTGCGACCAGGACGTGGCAGCATGGGTGACCGACCTGCGCCGGCGCGCCGAACTGCTGTCACGCACGGAGGGAGGCTGATGAAAACCACGGTATTCGCGCCTGTTCTGCTGCTCCTGCTGGGGTCCATTGCCTCGGCAGGTGAGCAGGCCGCCGCACTGCCAGCTGGCGCGGGCATGGATCGCCTGGAGCTGGACGCAGCGGCGATCCGCGGCAACCAGGAGCTGCCGCGCGTGATGGTGATCCTGCCCTGGAAGGACCCGGCGATGGTCGAGCTGTCGGGCCGGCCGGTCAACAGTCTCGTCGAGGAGGTCCTGGCGCCGGTGGACCGTGAGGTCTTCCAGCGGCAACTGCGTTATTTCGATCAACTGCACGCAACGAGGGAGGTCGCAAGACCATGAGTATCTATTCGGGCATCGTGGGTTTTTTCCAGAACGGGGGGGTGTTCATGTTCCCCATCGTTCTCGTGCTGGCACTCGGCGCGGCCATCGCGATCGAGCGCTGGATGTTCCTGACCAAAGTGGCCTTCGACAACCGCCAGCTGTGGAAGAAGGTCACGCCGATGATCCGTGCTGGCCGGTTCGAGGAGGCTGCCGAGGTCAGCACAAAGAGCCAGTCGGCCATCGGCGCGATCCTGAGCTATGGCCTGGCGCGCATGCGGATGGCCGGGCGTCGTGACGACATCGAGAAGGCGATGGAGGAAAGCCTGATGGAGGTCGTACCGCGTCTGGAGAAGCGTACGCACTACCTCGCGACCTTCGCCAACATCGCCACCCTGCTGGGCCTGCTCGGTACCATCATCGGCCTGATCCAGGCGTTCACCGCGGTCGCCGGCGCGAACCCGGCCGACAAGGCGGACCTGCTCTCCGCCAGCATCTCGGTGGCCATGAACACGACAGCCTTCGGCCTGATGGTGGCTATCCCGTTGCTTCTGGTCCATACGCTGCTGCAGACCAAGACCACCGAGATCGTCGACAGTCTCGAGATGGTCGCAGTCAAGTTCCTCAACACGGTGGACGAGCGCCGCGGCCCTGCGGTGATGGATGCGACGGTGCAGATGCGCAAGCCGCAGCAGCCGCCCCGGCCCACCCCCGCGGGAGCGCCTGCATGAGACGCTGGCGGCGCCGCTCGCGTCGCCGGGAGGCGGCGGACATCAACATCACCGCGTTCATGAACCTGATGGTGGTGCTGGTGCCGTTCCTGTTGATCACGGCGGTGTTCTCGCGCATGGCGATCCTCGAGCTCAACCTGCCCGAGTCTGCCGAGGCGGCGGGCGCGGCCGAGGAGACCTTCCAGCTCGAGGTCATCGTGCGCCAACATGCGATCGAGATCGGCGAGCGGAGCAGCGGCCTGATGACCGTGCTGCCGCGCCTGTCGACTGGGCATGACTACGCGGGACTGACCGGCTACCTGCAGCGGGTCAAGGCCGAGTTTCCTGACCATAGCGCCGCCACGCTGCTGCTGGAGCCGGATGTGGCCTACGACACGCTCGTGCAGGTCATGGACGCGGTGCGCCTGTATGAGTTCACGGAGGACGGTCAGCGCGGACAGGCCGAGCTGTTCCCTGACATCTCGATCGGTGACGCGCCTGCCGGCGCGCGTGGAGGATAAGGCAATGCAACGCTCCAGACGTGCAGTGCGGATGGACCAGCACCACAAGCGGCGCACGACGGGTGGCCTGAACATGGTGTCCCTGATGGACATCTTCACCATCCTGGTATTCTTCCTGCTGGTCAGTGCCGGTGATGTCGACAACCTGCCGAATCCGCGCGACCTGACGCTACCCGAGTCGGTCGCGACGGAGGCTGCGCGCGAGACGGTCGTCGTCACCGTGACCTCCAGCGAGATCCTGGTGCAGGGGCGGGCAGTTGCGCGCCTGGACGAGGTGCTCGCCCGCGACGAACTGGTGATCCCGGAGCTGCGTGATGCGCTGCGCGCGCAGACTGACCGGCTGCTGCGCCAGGCCTCCGCCGCCGATGTCAGCCGGCGCGAGGTGACCATCATGGGAGACCGCGAGCTGCCCTACAGCCTGCTCAAGCAGGTGATGGCCAGCTGTACCGCGGCCGAGTACGGACAGATATCGCTGGCGGTGATGCAGCGGGGCGAGGCACGCAGTGCCGGCGCCGGTGTCACCTCGCCGGCGGGCTAGGGAGCACTCATGCCGAGCCATCGCATCTGGACCCTGCCCTGGGATGACATCACTGCCCAGGAGCAGCGCTTCTGGCAGACGACGAAGCGGGTCACCGCGACCGTCGTCGGACTGGCGCTGCTGCTCGCGCTGCTGCCGCTGCCCGAGCGCCAGCAGGCCATGGAGCAGCCGGTGCCGCCGCGCCTGGCGCGCCTCGTCCTCGAGCGCCCGGAGCCACCGCCACCGCCCCCCGTCGTCCAGCAGCCCCGCGAGGAGCCCGTCATCGAGCCGCCGCCAGCTCCGGTCGAGCCCGTACCGCAGCAGCGTGTAGTCGAGCGGCAGCCGGAGCCGCAGCCAGTCGAGCGCCCGCCAGTCGAGCGCCCGGTCGACCGCGTGCGCGAGGCGCGCGAGCGTGCGAGCAGCGCGGGCGTGCTGCAGTTTGCCGACCAGCTCGCCAGTCTCAGGGACAACCAGGCGGTCGGCGCCGTCACCACCAGCACCAGCCTGGCCGGCGCCGCCGGGGAGGCTGCGCGCGTCGAGCGGTCCCTGGTGACCAGTCCGGTCACCGCCAGCAGCGGTGGGGTAAATACTGCAGCGCTCAGCCGCGATACCGGCGGCGCCGGGCTTGCCGGGCGCGAGACCACCCGCGTGGCCAGCACACTCGCCGGCACCAGCGGTCCCGAGCCCGAGGCGGTCGGTGGCGGCGAGCGCCAGCGCCCGTCCCGCAGCCGCGAGGAGATCGAGATGGTGTTCGACCAGAACAAGGGCGCCATCTACGCGCTCTACAACCGCGCGCTGCGCCAGAACCCCTCACTGCAGGGCAAGCTGGTCGTCCAGCTCACGATCGAGCCCTCGGGAGAAGTCTCGGCCGCCGAGGTCGTATCCAGCGAGCTCGACGACGAGGAGCTTGAGCGCCGCCTGATCCAGCGCGTGCGCATGTTCCGCTTCAGCGACCGCGACGTGGCGCCTGTGACTACGACCAAGCCGATTGATTTCTTTCCGGCGTAGGAGGGAGTTCATCCTCCCTGTGGGAGCGGCTTCAGCCGCGAACTTCTTGAATCTGATTCGCGGCTGAAGCCGCTCCCACATCCGCCCCCAGCCTGCAGGAGGGAATTCATCCCCGAATGAACCTGCCGCTACGTCAAGCCAGGCAGAACCCCCCTCACATCCGTTCCTGCCTGGCTACCGGAAAAACGCGCCCGGCCGCACCAGCTGCACCTCGGCCAGCAGGCCAGCATAGCCGCCGGGGCCGGCGGTCAGGAAGCGGCCCTCGACCAGCACGCCCTGGCCTTCCTGCTCCGACAGCGGCCAGCCATCGGGCGCGGTACGCCGGTCAGCGAGGCCGAGCAGCACGGCCGCGCTGGCCCGCCCCGCGGCATAGGCCTCCGGATCCTCGTACAGCAGTGTCAGGCTGTCGCCAACCGACAGCACCCCGAAGGCAAGTACCCGCCGCCCGTCGTACCGCGCGGTGTTCTGGAGCAGCTGGCGCAGCGACAAGATGCAGGGCTCGTCATCGGTGCAGTAGTCATCGTCGGCGGCGGGCGGCGCGATAGCCGTATCCCGGCCGACGAACTCGGCGGGCGCCTGACCGGGTGCTGGCATCACGGCCGGCGGCGGGCTAAGGTCAGGCGAGAAGTACAGGTACTGCAGTGCCAGCACCAGCACGAGCAGCGAGGCGGCGATCGCGTAGAGTGCGGCCTTCATCGCTCGCTGCAGGAGGCGCCAAAGCGGAAGCAGGCGTAGCAGCGCTGATGCTGCATGCCGATGCGCCAGCGCATGGCTTCGGCCAGGCTGTCACCCAGCTCGTAACGCGGGTCATCATCCACCAGTGTGCAGGCATAGACCCGCATGCGCCCGGCCCGCTTGACCACCATCTTGCTGTAGGCGCACATGAACGCACGCCGTGTCTCCATCGTGTGGTAGCGCGTCATGCAGTCGGTCGTGATCCGGGGCACCTCGCGCTGCTCGCCGGGCAGCCCGAAGTCTGGAAAGGCGACGATCCGGGTATCCTCGGGCAGGCCGTTGGTGCGCAGCAGATCGCGGTAGGCGGCCTCGACGCAGGCAGTGTCCTCATCATTTTCACTCTGGCGCGCAAGCGAGACCCCGAAACCGCGCGCGTCGAGCTCCCGCAGGCTCTGCCAGGACTGCGCCCACGTGCCGGCGCCGCGGCCCGCCTCGTGGCGCTCACGGTCAGGCCAGTCGATGCTGATCCGGAACGAGACGGGGTGCGGCAGCGGTCCCATGCGATCGAGCTGGTGCAGGCGCTTGAGCAGCGCATCAGTGCCGTTGGTCAGTACCAGGCAGGGCGCGATGTGCGCGGCGCGCGCCAGAATGCGGACGAAATCCCGGACGATGAACGGTTCGCCCCCGGTGAAGGAGAGCTGACGCACGCCGAACTGCGCCGCCTCCTCGAGCAGCGGCTCGGCATCGGCGAACGTGATCCGCTGCAGGCGGTTGTCGCCCGGCGCCGAGCCCTCCAGGCAGAAGGGGCAGGCCAGGTTGCACGCCGTGCCGGTGTGAAACCAGAGTTCCTCCAGCGCATGCGGCGCAATGTAGCCCGCTTCACCAGAGGGGTCGGCCGGGCGCAGCGCGCGCTGATCCTGCTTTAGCGCCGCAGGGGGCATTTCGTCGATCACGGTCTCCAGGGCCATGCCTACACGCTACCACGTCCTTCAGCGCCTGCGCGCGCGGTACCAGGCTGCGAGCCGCTGCGCAGGCACACCCAGCAGGTGCAGCAGCGCGAGCAGGCGGTTGGCTAGGCTGCGTCGCAACCAGCCTTCGCGCAGCCAGCGGCGCGCAGACACACCGATCGAGGCCTTGAGGCAGACGAAGCGGCCGGCGCGCCGCAGCCCGCGCACCAGCGCAACCTCCTCGAACAGGGGCTCCGGCGCGAAACCTCCCGCATGCTCGTAGGCCTCGCGGCGGGCGAACAGGCCCTGGTCGCCATACGGTATGCCCCAGCTGCTGCGACAGTTGGTCAGCGTCTCGATCATCCGCGGCTGCCAGCCCCGCGCGCCGGAAAACCGGAAGCTGAAGCAGCCGCCGCTGACGGCCGGATCGTCCAGCGCCCGGGCGATGTGCGCCAGCGCATCGGCGGCAGGCTCCGCGTCCGCGTGCAGGAACCAGAGTACCCGCCCGCTTGCGGCCTCCGCCCCCGCACGCAGCTGAGGTCCCCGGCCCCCACCCGCCGCGAGGTAGCGCGCACCATGTTCCGCGCAGAGTCGGGCGCAGCGAGGGTCCGCGGCGCCGTCGACGACGATGATCTCGGCCGGCGCCGGCAGCAGCTGGCCGATCCGTTGCAGCAGCTGTTCCAGTTCGCCCAGGTCGCCGCGGACGGGGATGACGATGCTGACGCTTGCGGGACCGGGCTCCCCTGGCGCCTGCTGCAGGCCGGGCCACTGCCTGCGCGCCGGCTCACGGCCCGCGGGGCGTGCGAAGTGCTCAGCCAGCCAGCGATGCAGCCGACGGCGGGCAGGGCGGATGTCCCCCGCCAGGTCATGCAGCAGGCTGGCCAGGTCGCGCGCCCGGTCCACATCGTAGCCGCCCGGCTGCACCTCGACTGTCCACCCCGCTGCCAGCAGTTGCCCGGCCAGTTCTTCGGCCAGCGCTTCGCTGCCCCAGGGCAGGCCGGCCAGCGTGGGCCAGTGGCGGCGGGCTGCCATCAGCGTGACGCCGCCATCATCGGCGCTGGCCAGAAACGCATCCGCCTCGGCCAGGGCCGCCTGCGCCGTGGCGCACAGCGCCGGGTCCAGCACTGGAGCATCGCTGCCGATGAAGAACAGTCGCTCGTGGCCATCGGCCCGCAGCGCCGCATCCAGCCCATTGATGCGCTCGCCGAGGTTGCCGGGCCCCTGGGCCAGCACGCGCGCGCCCGCCAGCAGCCCCTGCGCCCAGCCCGCGTCGCTCGCGCGGTCAGGTGCGATCACGACCAGCCCGGGCCACCGGGCCGCATCCTCCAGCGCGCAGTCCAGCAGCAGCGGCTTGAGCTCATCGGCCGCTGCGTCGCCAAGCACCGCCGCCAGGCGCCGCTTGCCCGTACCCGCCCGCGGCCGCCGGCAGACCAGCACCAGTACCCCCGCCGTCACGCCACCCTCCGAATCAGGACACCCAGGAATCGAGCCCGCGCGCCCCCGAAACAGGACACCCAGGATTCACGGCCCTCGAACCAGCGGCCCCCGAAACAGCGGCCCCCGAAACAGGACACCCACCATTCAACGGCCCCGCGCGCCCGCTTCTCCAGCGCGCTTGGAGCAGCCCCGATGTTCCTGGCAGGGCTGCCCGCGAGCCCGCTGGCCGTTCCGCGGTAGCGTGGCGAAAACGCTGCAGTTGCTAAAAGACAACATATTATGCGAAAAAGAGACATTTAAGATCAATGAGTTAGAATTCAGCCTGATTACATAATCTGCTAAATCGCTGGAATTGTAGAATCGTCCGTGCGCCGGGCGGCGGGTCGTATATACTTCGGCTGCCTGCCTGAAGAGGGCCAGCGCGGCGGTCGCCACCGGAGTTTCCGAAGCCGGCCGCGACAGCAGACTCCTGACCCGCAGGCACCGCAAGGCGCCCATGGCGCGGCCACAAGGACGGGCCGCCTCGGCCACAGACATGCCTGGCGCCCCGAGCAGCAGTCCTGCCGAAGTCCCGTGTCGGGGTGACATTCGGTTGGATTTCCTCGGGGCGCTGGGCTCCCTCTGCAAACCCGGTCAGCGCTCCTCCAGCGGCCGCTCCCCGATCAGGTACTCATGCACCAGGCGCCCACCGATCAGGTGCTCCTGGATGATGCGTTCGAGCACGTCGGGCGAGCAGGAGTGGTACCAGGCGCCCTCCGGATACACGACCGCGACCGGGCCCATCGCGCAGACCTGCAGGCAGTTCGCCTTCGTCCGGTAGATGCCCCCGGCGCCCGTCAGGCCGAGTTCGCGCAGTCGCGCCTTCAGGTACGCCCAGGCAGCCAGGCTCTCGTCGCGCCCGCAGCACTTCGGCTTGCTCTGGTCGCAGCAGAGGAGGATGTGCCGCTGGATGCGATCGATGCCCAGGTCCCTGAACCTCTGGTCCAGCAACCGGTGCGTGTCGCTGTTGCTCGCCACGCGCGCCCGCTCAGTGCCGGGCCAGGAAGTCGAGCAGCAGTTGCGAGAATGCGGCTTTCTGCTCGCGTCCTGCCAGCACGTGGGCCACGCCGGTCATCATCACGCCCTTGGCACCGGGAATCAGCTGTTCCAGCGCCTGCGTGTAACGCGGGCTGGTCACGATGTCATGCTCGGCATGCACGACCAGCGTGGGCGCCCTGATGGCCCCGAGCCGCTCCCGCGTGTCATGCCGAAGACATGCCTCGACCAGCCGCGCATGGGCGGGGTAGCGGTCGCGCAGCTCGCTCCACGGGCCCTGCGGACCCAGCAGCCGGTCCCGGCTGGCGTTGTAGTAGTCGGGCAGGAAGGACATCACGCAGACATGCTTCTGGAACGTGAAGAACCCGCACTCGCGGTGTATGTCCCGGAACAGCTCCAGCTGGTCGTGCAGGTAGGCATCGCAGTGGGCCCAGGCGCCCATGTTGACCATGCTGCGCACCAGGTCGGGACGGCTGATCGCGACCTCCTGGGCGATACAGGCGCCCATGCCGACGAGCCCGACGAAGTGGACGTTGCGCCATCCGAGGTAGTCCAGCAGCCCGATGACATCCGCGGCATGCAGTGCCATGGTGGCCGGCACGCCCAGGTCGTCATCCGACTCGCCGATTCCGCGGTAGTCGATGACCAGCACCTGGTAGCGATCGGTGAGTCCGCGCGCGATGTGGCGCTCGCCGCCGTGGCAGTAGGTGCCCCATCCGCCCATGCAGATCGCCGGCTCGCCCTCGCCGTGGATCTCGTAGTACATGCGGTGCTGGTTGATCGATGCTGTCGGCATGGGCGTACTTTAGCGCCCCTGCACCCGGATACAAACGGGTAACCGCCTGCTAGACTCCAGCGCCTTCGCTGTCGATGACACTGCCAGGGAGCCTGCCGGATGAGCACTGCCACCGAGACCAAGACGATCATGGAGTTCCTCTCCGAGAATCCCAACGTGGACGTATCACGGGCCTGGGAGCGCTGCTGGGGCATTCATTCAAAGATTGTCGACCGTATCCGCGGCCGCTTCGACGTCAGCCTCCACCACTCCTGCGAGGGCGAGGATTACTTCGCCTCGCCTGATGGCCAGATGGAAGGCTCCTTCCAGGCCTACACGGGCCCTGAAATGGACTGGCTGGTCCACAGCTGGATCGGCAACCGCAAGGCCAGCATCCTCGACATGAACGCCACGGCCTTCCTGTCCCAGCACAACCGCGTGCCGCACCTGTGCGTGATCTTTGGGACCATCCCGCGCCTCTACTTTTATGCCGAGTACACGCCGCGCGTGGACCTGCGCACCAACATCGATTACCTGCAGAAGTACTACGAGCCGGCCAACGCGGATTTCCTGAAATTCCGCAGCGACCCGACCTGGACCCGTTTCGTCAGCCACGGCACCTATCTGCGGGCGCTGATGTCGCCGGTGGCCACCAGCTCACATGCCGAGCTCAACGACCAGAACATCGACACCTGCGAGACGTTCCTGGAGACCTTCATCGACCGCTGGTTCGGCTGGCTGGACGAGGCCGAGCAGGTGCCGGAGGAGGAGCGGGCGGCCCAGCAGCAGTACGACTACACGGTGCGTGAGCTGGGCTACCGGACCGACCCGATGAACGTCCTGCCGCAGAAGGTCTTCGGCCAGCAGGAGTTCGAGCGCAGGCTGGCCATGCGCATCGGCACGAGCCAGATGGCAGAGACCCGCGACCGCTGGCAGCAGGGCCGCTGAAACACTCTGTTACATCCTGTTACGCAGCGGGGCTGATTTGATCCCGCGCCGGGCGCAGACTCGGGGTCTGTCGGGGGCTGGCCCCTTTTGCTGCGGATTCCGCTGATGTACCGTCGAGCTGCCAATTTCGTCCTGTTCCAGGTGGTCTGGCTGCTCAGCCTGCTGGGTGCCGGGAACGGCTTGCCCTGGCTCGGGGCGGCTGCCTTCACGCTGTTTGCTGCATGGCATCTGGGGGGCAGCCGGACCCGCGGGGCGGACCTTCGGCTGCTGCTTGTGGCCGCGCTCGCCGGTCTTTTTGTCGATACCTTCTACGTGCAGGCGGGCCTGCTCAGCTACTCCGCCCCGCTGCCGGTGGACGGGCTGGCGCCCTTCTGGATCCTCATCATGTGGATGAACTTCGCCCTGACGGTGAACGAGTCCCTGAACTGGCTGCATGGCCGCCCATGGCTGGCCGCAGCGCTGGGTGCGGTCGGCGGACCGCTGGCCTACTGGGCCGGCATCGGCCTCGGCGCGGCTGCGCTCACTGGAGATGCGCTGCTGGCTTTCATCGTTTTGGCGCTGAGCTGGGGCCTGGCTGTTCCGCTGCTGTTCAGCCTGGCGGCCCGCTGGACTCGCCAGTGCGCAGCCATCACCCCGCCTGCCCCCGGGTCAGTGCCGGGGCCTGGCAGCCAGGTGCGGCCGTGACGGTAGAGGCCCATCAGGCCCAGCCCAGGACGGTCAGGACCAGCAGGGGCACCGCCACCGCGAGCAGCAGCAGTGCGATCTCTTCGCGGGGCTCCGGGACCTGTTCGCGCTTGCGGAAAATCATTGTTTCGCCTTCCATGTGCGGGTTTCCAGTGACGCGAAGCTTAGGCAGGTGGCGTTGCAGAATCCTTGCAGCCGGATGACGTTTTGCCGATGTCGCGGATACTGCTGATCGACGATGACGAGAAGCTGGGCGACCTGCTGGGTGCCTACTTCCGCCGCTTCGACCTCGAGCTGTTCGCCTCGACCACGCCCGAGGCCGGCCTGAAGCGGCTCGAGCAGGAGAAGCCCGACCTCGTGATCCTCGACGTAATGCTGCCCGGGCAGGATGGCTTCTCCGTGTGCCGCGAGATCCGCAAGACCAGCCGGGTGCCGATCGTCATGCTGACTGCCCGCGGCGAGGTCACTGACCGCATCGTCGGACTGGAGCTGGGTGCGGATGACTATGTCCCGAAGCCGTTCGAGCCCCGCGAGCTCGTCGCGCGCGTGCAGAACGTGCTGCGCCGCGCGGGCAACCGTGCGGCCGACACGCGCGAACTGCGCTTTCGCGACCTCGAGCTCCACCTCGAGCGCCGCACCGTCGCGCTGGAGGGCAAGCCGCTTGACCTGACCACGATGGAGTACCAGCTGCTGGTGCTGTTCGCCTCGAACCCGGGGCGCACGTTTACTCGCGACGAGATCCTGAACGAGCTGCGCGGCATCGACGCCCAGCTGTTCTCGCGCTCGGTCGACATCCTGGTCAGCCGACTGCGCCAGAAGCTCAACGACACCGCGCGCCAGCCCCGCTTCATCAAGACGGTATGGGGTACGGGCTACGCGTTCGTCGGCGAGGAGATGCAGTGATGCTGATGCGCATCAGCCGTTCGCTGTCCGCACGCCTGCTGGCGGTGTTCCTCGTCACCTCGGTGATCTACGTGATGGCCTCGCGCTATGCCGTGCAGGCGGTCTATGACTACGACTACCTGCGACAGATCGTCGGCGCGCATATCTCGCTGCATGCGGACTACGTGCTGAGCGACATCGGCACCCCCCCGGACCTGGCCCGCGCCGAGGAGATCGTGCAGCGTATCCCGGTCGACATGCGAATCCAGGGACCCGGCACCGACTGGGTTTCCGATCCACGGTTCCCCCCGCTGGAGAGCCTCGAGTTCGGGCCACTCGAGTTCGTCACCGTCCCGGAGGGCAGCCAGCAAGAGCTGGCCGGCTGGGCACGCAACCTGGAGCAGGTCCAGGTTGCGCGCCAGGGCAACCACGGCTTCGTCTTGCTGACCGACGGCGACTTCCGCATCGTCTTTGCCTCCCCGCGCATGGGCGAGGCGCGACCGCGTGACCTGACCCGCTGGACGATCGCTGTCATCTCCCTGCTGGTGCTGCTGGGCTGCTACCTCGGCGTGCGCTGGATTGTTCAGCCGATCGGGTTGATCAAGCAGGGGGCCGCGCGCATCGGCCATGGCGAACTCGACTGGCGTATCCCCGCCACGCGGCGCGACGACCTCGGTGAGCTGGCCGTCGACATCAACCGGATGGCCTCCGACGTGCAGGAGATGCTCGAGGCCAAGCGCCAGCTACTCCTGGCGATCAGCCACGAGCTGCGCTCGCCGCTGACGCGGGCCAAGGTCTCGCTCGAGTTCGTGGATGAAGAAGCGCTGCGCGAGAGCCTTCTGGACGATATCCGTGAGATGGAGCGCCTCATCGCCGACCTGCTCGAGAGCGAGCGCCTGAACACACGGCACAGCAAGCTCCAGCGCTCGAATGTCGACCTGCGTGCGCTGGTCTCGTCGGTGCTCGACCAGGATTTCGCCGAGCGCCGCGCTGACCTGGTGGCCGACCTGCCGCCGGAAGAGCTGGTACGCAGCATCGACGCCACGCGCATCCGCCTGCTGCTTCGCAACCTGGTTGAGAATGCGCTGCGCGTGATGGCGCCGGGCGGGGAGCCGGTCGAGGTCGCGCTGCGCAAGGTGCCCGGCGCCGTTCAGCTGGTCGTCAGCGACCGGGGCCCGGGGATCGAACCGGAGCACCTGCCGCGGGTGACCGAGCCCTTCTACCGGTCAGATCCGGCGCGCAGCCGGACGACGGGTGGTTTCGGCCTTGGCCTTTACCTTTGCCGCCGGATCGCCGAGGCCCACGAGGGCCGGCTGGAGATCGACAGCACGCCCGGCCATGGCACCACCGTGGTGGTGACCCTGCCTGACCAGGCGCCTGCCAGCGCCTCATGAATTCACACGTCAGAACCTCAGCACCGCCCCCGCGCTGAGCTCCCACTGCCAGAGCAGGCTGCCGCGCGCCCGGACCAGGCAGGCGCTGGTCTCGCCATCGAACTGGCAGAACAGCGCGCTGTTGCTGTCGAACACGGTGCCCCAGGCGCGGGCATCCAGGCGCAGTCCGACCCGCGACGCCGGAAACAGCTTGTAGCCCAAGCCCAGCGCAAAGGAGAACCGGGTCTCGCTGCGCAGCCCGGCCTCGTCCGGGTTGAAGTGGGTCGCGCCCAGGGTTGCGGCCATGTAGGGGCGGGCGATGGCCCCCTCGAACAGGTAGAGCCCGCCGACATGCGCGTAGGTGATGTCCAGGTCCACGCGGCGCGCCTCGTCCGTGCCCAGCCGGTCCAGCGACGTCGACTGGTGGCTCAGGACCACCTCCCATTCCGTCGGCGCGGTCGCGGGCCAGTTGATGACGAGCCCGAGGCTCGCATCGTCGTCCACCCGTATGCGCGTCCGGTCTTCTTTCGCGCCGCTGTCGAAGCCGCCGCCCAGGCGCCCACCGATGAACGGCGTCACCTCGAGCCCGCTCTGCCAGCCCTCGGCCCCGGCCGTGCCGCCGTACATCAGCCCCGCCAGACCCACGGCCCCCACCCAGCCAAGCTGTGGGAGCGACTTCACTCGCGAACTCCAGGAGTACGCTGTGGGAGCGACTTCACTCGCGCACTCCAGGAGTACGCTGTGGGAGCGACTTCACTCGCGCACTCCAGGAGTACGCTGTGGGAGCGACTTCAGTCGCGAACTGTGCGAGCAAATTCATTCGCAAACTTTCGGCAGCTTCAGGGATCAACCCCCTCCTGCAGCGCATCGGTGGCCTCGCGGATGATCTCCAGCGCCTGATCGACAGAATCTGCAGGGCGCAGATGCTGCAGGTCCTCCGGGCTCACGGTGCCCTCCGCGAGCAGCGTGTCCTGGATGAACCCGCTCAGTGGCTCCCAGAATGCGCCGCCCAGCGCGACCACGGGAAAGGACTCCAGCTTGCCCGTCTGGATCAGCGTCGCGACCTCGAAGGCCTCGTCCAGCGTTCCGAAGCCACCGGGCATCACGACGAACGCGCAGGAATACTTCACCAGCATCACCTTGCGCACGAAGAAGTGCTCGAACTGGACGAAGTGATCCAGGTAGGGATTGGGCTTCTGCTCGCGCGGCAGCGTGATGTTGCAGCCGAGGCTCAGGCCGCCAGCCTCCCGGGCACCCCGGTTCGCCGCTTCCATGATGCCCGGGCCGCCGCCCGTCATCACCGCATAGCCAGCCCCGGCCAGCGTGTGGCCCAGCGCCCGTGCCTGCTCGTAGTAGGGGTGGCCCTCGGCGAAGCGCGCGGAACCGAAAACGGTCACACAGGGGCCCTGGAAGTCCAGCTCCTGGAACCCACGCAGGAACTCGAGGAACAGACGCACAGCGCTTTCGAGGTCAGCGGCGGGCGGCCGCTTGCCGGCAAGAAAGAGCTTCTCGGCGTCCTTGACGCGCTCGAGCAGGGTGTCAGCTGTCGGGACATGCCGCATCTTTGGCCCTCGCCCAGGGATGGCGGGCCAGTTTATCGCCTGCCCGATGCGGTAGCATTAGCGGGTGCGCCATCCGGAGCCTCCGATGCAAGAACCGAGAAGTCCGTTCGATCTTTCTGCCGCCGAAGTCATCGAGGCGGGGAACCGCATGCTGGACCAGGACGAGTCCGCCGACGCCTGGGAAGTCGCTTCCGGGCTGCTTGCCGGGGCGATCCAGTTCTGGCTGTTCTCGCGCCAGCCCTGCGACGACCCATTCTGCGAGTCCTGCGCCGAGCTCGCCACTGCCGAGCGGCGCATCACCGCGATGCTCAATGAGGCCCGGCAGCTGGCCGAGGACAGCGACTACTACCAGACGCCAAACGATTCCAACGTCGGAACGGCCTGAGCAGGCCTGCCCTGCCGTCCGCTGAGCGGATCCCTGGCCGGAGCCGGCCGCGTGCCGCGCCCGGAATGGCCTGTGCTATATTTCGCGCCCTTCGAAGTCTAGGCCGAGGCCCTTTCCCATGCCCAGGATCCATGTGACCGACCGCGCCGGCAACCGGCATGAACTTGACGTGGACAGCGGACTCACGCTGATGGAGCCGCTGCGCGAGATCGACAACGGCATCGAGGCGCTCTGCGGCGGCATGTGCTCCTGCGCGACCTGCCACGTGTTCATCACGCCCGAGTGGTACGCGAAGCTGCCCGATCGCCATGGCGACGAGCTCGAACTGCTGGAGAGCACCGAGTGCTTCCGCGACGGCGAGTCCCGCCTGGCCTGCCAGGTCCAGGTCACCGACAGCATCGAGGGGCTGGAGCTCACGGTGGCGCCGGAGGAGTAGCCGGGGTCCAGTGGGGGTGCAGTGTGGGGGGGGGGGGGGGCGCGGCCGGAGGTGTTGTCGGGGTGGGCGGGCGGGCGCGCCCCCACCCCCCCCCCCCCCCCCCCCCCCCCCC
>JAFIFS010000095.1 GCA_020831895.1 Chromatiales bacterium | reverse complement strand
CACCCCCAGCGCGCCGCCGTGACCGGGGGCCCGCCCCACCCGGAGCCGGAGCCGGTGGGGCCGTGTGTCCCGCCTCCGGAGCGGCGGCGGGTGAATCACCAGCCGCCGCAGCAGGCCATGCTGGCGCTCCCAGGAAGGTATGCCATGACCCAGCGCGATCAGCAACAGGGGCGCGAGAAAGATGACCAGGAAACTGGCATCCAGGCGACCTGTGGCCAGGCGCCGTGGGGGCGTCAGCTCACCCTCTGACAGCAATACCTCGCGTGGCTCCAGTGAGACCGGCTGCTGTGCCGGCAGCAGGCCTGTCTGGCCTGCAGAAAGTGGCGTCAGTGGCGTGGGCGGCAACAGGGCATTTTCGACCACCAGCCGTCGACCCACGACATCGGCGATACGAGGGTCACGAAACTGCGAGATCGCACCGCCATCCCGCGACAGGCGCACCGCCTGCGCACGCACAGCTTCGCGGGCCGCTTCCGTCTGCTGCACCAGCTGCGCCTGGAGCGCCTGAATGCGCTCCTTCTCACGCTGTCCGCCACTGATCGCCAGCAGGGTGGCGATCAACAGGACGAGAAAGAGCAGCCACGTGCCACGTTCCCGCAGCAGGCTGAGTCCGTCATGGCGCAGCGTCGTCAGGTGCCGGTTCAATGCAGCCGCAGCCTCCGCCCAGCGACATCCAGGGCAACCAGCATCGCCAGGGCCCAGCCCAGCAGCGCGAAGAGTGAACCCCGGTAGAACGTCCAGACTTCGGAGAAATCGGGCGGCCTATATTCGAATTCTGGCACCTGGGCCCAGAGGGCAGCATCAGCAATGTATGGTGCCCCATCAACTTCCGGGTTACGGATCATGTCCTCGCTCATCATGTCCTGGATCATGCGACGATGCGCCTCGGCGGAATCTATGAAATGACGGAAGTGCTGCAAGTCGGTGCCGGCAAGTCCAGCCGAGACAGCGCTCCATGCGATGTAGGGTGCAAGCCAGCCCACCCGCTGGAAATGCCGCTCCTGCGCGAGGTAGCCGTCGAAGAGCCCGCCGAAGTGGTGATCAAAGATCGCGTAGCCTGCCTCGTCGGCCAGGCGCAGCCTTATGCCATTGATCGAGACCGGCAGGTCCTCAAGCCGGTCGAGACCGTATTCCGCCAGCAACGCTGCCTCAGTGCGGGCGATTTCCGCATCGAGCGCCGTGCGGTCGTCGAGGTCGCGGTTCAGGGCCTGGCGAAATGTCGGCCCATCCGGAGTAGGCGCCACGGCCTCGGCCCACTCCACCGCAAGCCGCGGAGCCACCAGGGCACCGAGCAGCCAGAAGCCAAGCAGCACTCCCAGTGCGTTGCGGGAACTCGCAGCCCAGGCGGAGACGGTCAGGGCGAGCAGCAACATTGATCCGAGGAACAGCAGCAGCATCAGGAACATCAGGCCGAAGCGGAGCAGCGCGTCGGCTGCGTTTTCGGCACGCAGGCTGAGCAGCGCGAAAACGCCCAGTAGCGGGACGACAAGCACCAGCACCAGCAGGGTGCTGGCTGTGGCCTTGCCCCAGAGCAGCTGCCGTCCCGAGACACCTTGGGCGAGCAACTGGCGAAGCGTGCCCCGTTCACGCTCGCCGCTGATCGCCGGGCCGGCGAAAACGAAGATCAGCAAGGGCAGCAGCAAGCCCAGCACCGTCGCCGGTGTGAGCTGGCCAAAGCGCGAAAACGACGCGGAATCACGTGCGGACGGGAACTGGGGCTCGTTCTGCCAGTGCGCCTCCATCCAGACGGTAACGCCCAGGTAGGGATCGAGGCCAGGATCAAAATAGGCCAGTGGGCCAGGAGGCCGGAATGCATAGACACCATAATGGGCTGCGGCGTGCGGTGTCTTCTCACCCTGCGCCAGCCAGCGGTCCTGCTCGTGGTACTGGGCAGCCGCCTGGGCCTCGGCATGCGAGCGGGCCTGCTGCAGCGTGCTGGCCCCCACGCCCAGCACCAGCAGGACGAGCAAGGCCACCAGGACCCGCAGCCGCCCGTCACGGGCGGCCTCGAGCATTTCCTTATGCAGCATGGTCGCTGTCATCGGCACCATCAGCCCGGGTTTCCGTGGATGCGTTCGATATACAGTGGCTCCAGCGCGGCGATGTCGATATCCGCGGCAAGCAGGTCCTCGACCAGGCATCCTGCATTGAGGATACCGATCCGGTGAGCGACCTCGCGTGCACGGAACAGGTCATGGGTAGCCATCAGGATGGCGACCCCCTGCCCTGCAAGCCATCTGAGGCTCTCGCCGAATTCACGCGCTGCATGCGGGTCCAAGCCCGACGTCGGCTCGTCCAGCAGCATCGCCGGCGCCCGGCGCGCCAGCGCAATGGCGATTCCGACTTTCTGGCGCATGCCTTTCGAGTAGTCGCCGACCGGCCGGTCGATCGCCCCTTCCTGGAGGCCGGCATCGAACAGGCAGCGCCGCAGTTCGCCGAGTTCCAGCGCGGCAGCACCGCTGAGCTCATGGAAGTAGCGGAGATTCTCCAGCCCGGTCAGGCGCGGGTACAGCTGGACCTGTTCCGGGATGTAGGTGACCTGGCGGCGCGCTGCCATGCGCTGGGTCTTGACATCGATGCTGTTGATCGTCACCCGGCCGCGGTCAGGCTCGACGAAGCCCAGCAAGGCGTTGATGGTCGTCGTCTTGCCGGCACCGTTTGGTCCCAGCAGCGAATAGATCGTGCCCGCAGGAATGTCCAGGCTGAGACCGCTCAGGGCTGCCACCGGGCCGAACTGCTTGTGTACGTCGTCCAGCCTGATCATCAGAAGCGGTAGCTGAGTTGGGCCTTGAGGCTCCGGCCACGGCCGGCGATGAGGTTCGGGGCCTGACGATAACCACGGTCGAAAACGTTATCAAGCCTCAGGTTGAGGCGCAGACCCTCCAGGAGTTCAGCCGCCAGGAACAGGTCCGTGACCAGGTAGCCCGCAGTGGGGCCTGCTGCATCGGGATCCGTCGTCGGCGGCAGACGGTCCTGGCGCGCGAAGGCGGTCAGGCGGGCACCTGCCTCCATGTCGCGAGCGGGGAAAAGCAGCGCGCCGCGCAACGAGACATTGTCGGCAGGAATGCCCTCGAGTGGCCGACGAACCCTGCGCTCGTCACCACGCACAAGGTTTGCCGTGGCCGCAAGATAGAACCGTGGATCGTCGTAGCGCAGGTCCAGCTCGATGCCGCGCAGACGGGCCTTGCCGACGTTCTCGAAGCGAGTGGTATCCACCAGGGCCGGATCCTCCACGTCCGCCCGGCGCACGATCTGCTCGATGTAGTCATCGATGTCATTCTGGTAAAAGCTCAGCTGGCCTCGCAGGCGGTCAGCGTCATTCAGCACCCCGCGCACCAGGTAGGTCAGCCCGATTTCCTTGTTGCTGGCCTTTTCGGGGACCAGGTCAGGATTTGGCAGGAACTGGTTGTTGCCGAAGTGTATGCCGCCGATGAAGCGCTCCCTCAGGTTCGGCACCCGGAAGGCCTCGGCGTAGCTGCCGTAGACGGCAAGGCCGTCGATGAGTTCATGGCTCAAGGTCACCTGCGGCGAGAACTCGTTGAACCGGCTGCGCTGGCGCCCTGCCTCGGATGTTTCCTTCTGTGTTATCCGGTCGAAACGCAATCCGATCACGAGATCAGTCCGTCCGCCCAGCACGAGCCGGTCCTGCAAAAAGATGCCGAAAGTATCCTGCTCAGAATCCGAGAAACCGCGGTCGGGCAGGCCACCACTGAAGCCGGCCTGGTCGTCACGGTAGGCTTCGATTCCGTAGGTCAGCGTATGCCCGAACCCAAGCCATTCGACACGGCTGGTATTGAATACATCGACACCCGTGGTCTTGAGCTCGCTGCGGGTCGCTGCGAGCGACTCGTCGAGCGGCTGGTCACGCTGGGACAGGTCGGTCCGATACAGCGTCGCATCGAGGTCCCAGAGCGGGTTACCCTCCGGCTGCCAGGTATAACGCAGGCTGCCTGTCTTCTGGCGGGTCTCGCGGTCCACGGACCGCAGTGGCAACCGGTTGAAATCGAACGGCCGGTCTGCGGTACTGTGCGTATTGCTGCTGTCCTCGAAATCGAGGTAGCTCAGCGTCAGCAGGCCGTCTTCGGCCAGCCGCCAGCTGGCCTTGATGATGCCTGACAGTGAATTGCTTCCGGAAAAGGGTTCAGTATCGCCGTTGCCATCCTGGAAGTCATCGGAACGGGCGCGGCTCACGCTGCCAATCAGACCGAAGTCAGCCCTGCGCCCGGCCAGAGTCAGCGCACCGTTGCGCTCGTCACCATTGCTCTGGTAACCACCAGTGACCTGGCCACCGAAGTCGGTGTCCGGGCCGAGAAAGGTATCCGCCTCGATTGTGCGGAAGTCCACGACGCCACCTATGGCACCACTTCCGAACAGCGTGGAGGCCGGACCACGCAGCACTTCAACCTGCTGCAACAGGCTGGGATCCAGGAATACCTGGCTGCGGTGATTACGCTGGAAGTTCTGCCGCGCGCCATCCAGGCGCACCACGACACGCCCGTCGCTGAGGCCACGGATCACCGGCATGATCCCGTCGCGCCGCGGGCCGCCGCTGATCGTGATTCCAGGCAGCTCGCTCAGCAGGTCATCGAGACCCCGTGCCTGGCGGAGATCCATTTCGTTCCGGTCCAGCACGCTGATAGGTGCGGTGGTGCTGCCCTGTGGAACCGCCAGGCGCCCCGCCCGGACGATGATCTCGTCCTGGAGCGCGCCAAGGGCAGGACTGGACTGTCGGACCTCCTAGCCAGCGAAGGAGGTCGCGCACGACAGCGCTGACAGCAGGACCAGGGACGAAAACGCCCCAAGCCGGCCCCGACGGGCGGAATGCGTGTGGGCCATAAGGCGAAACTCCGAAAGCAGCAGGGACCGCAGAGGGCAGGCATGCTAATCGGAGTTGTGAAAGCCGATAAGCGCTCGGCTTTCGGGATGACGAGCGGGCAGGCAGCCGGGGCGCGGCCGGCGTCAGTGCTCCGGCTTGATGAACCTCAGCGTGAAACGGTCACTCTCACCGATCTCCAGGTACTTCTCGCGGTCTTCTTCACCGCGGCGCAGGGTTGGCGGGAGCGTCCAGACGCCGCCCTCGTAGTCTTTCGTATCCCGCCGGTTCGCATTGATCTCGGAGCGTGCATCGAGCACGAAGCCCGCACGCTCGGCCATCGCGATAGCATAGTCCTCGTTAACGTAGCCCGAGCGGGCGCGGGGATCCTGGGGAACCTCCGGGTTCCCGCGGTGCTCGACGACCCCGAGCACCCCGCCAGGCTTCAACGCACGATACATGGCCTCGAAGATCGCGTCGGCGGTGCCGGCCGGCATCCAATTGTGGATGTTGCGAAACGTGACCACGAGGTCAGCCGAGCCCGGGGGCGCGATCTCGGTCTTCTCCGGCGGGGCCAGGGCGGTCATCTGCACCCGATCATAGAGCTCCGGGCGCGCCTCGAGCTTGTCGCGGAAATTGCGCAGCCCACGCTGGATGAACTCGACCTCGCTGTCAGGATCCCAGTGCGCGGCATAGTACCTGCCGTGCTCGCGCACGTAGGGGGCGATGACCTCCGTGTACCAGCCTCCGGAGGGAAAGATCTCCACGACGATGCTGTCGGGCCGCAGGCCGAAGAACTCCAGTGTCTCCCTGGGGTTGCGGTACTGGTTGCGGGCAATGTGCTCGGGCGAGCGATGATCGCCGACGATCAGATCCTCCAGCGTCCACTCCGGCTCTACCGCAGCAGAGCGCTCTTCCACGTGACTGGCATGCTCGCCGGCCCCGGCGCCTGCATGCTCCTGCGCGGCTTGCTCAGGCGCACCGCAGCCTGCAAACGCGAGCAGTGCAAGGGGAATCAGTCCGGGCAGGCGAAAGGCTGTCATCGGCAGGCTCCTCGGGTCGTTCCGCTGAACACAGCGCCCAGACTTTAGAGGATCAACCGGGAAAATCCAACGCGGTGGATGTGGCTGACCTTGACCGGCTGCGGCCAGCGGTAGAAAGCCCGCAGCTCGGCCAGCATGGCGGGCGCCGGACGTCCGGCAGGATAGCGGCTCTCAAGGTGATGGCAGTAGCGCCCGGCAAGGTGACTCGCGTCCCGGTAGCGCTCGGCCTCCTCGGCGCCCAGCCGGGCATCAAGGAAGGGGCGCTCGAACAACCAGTGCAGCAGTGCGCCTTCGAGTTGACTGTGCCCCTGCTGTTCCAGCAGCACACGCGTGCCGAGGTACTTGTCCACCTCAGCCTGCATCTCGAGTTCGAGCAAGGTCACGCACTGGTCGCGGGCCGCCTGCCAGGCGACGTAGTGGAAATGGCTGATGCCCTCGAGTACGGTCCAGAAATCTGCCAGGTTATGCAGGCCCAGCGCCTCGCGCGGGTCGGCCTCACGCAGCCGCTCGAGCACCGCCTCGTCGAGGAACAGACCGAGGTCGAGCACATCACCATCCTGGTGAATCAGCAGCTTCTCGTCGATGTCGCGGTACCCGTGATGACAAGGGAGCGCCCGGACGACGCCGGCATCCGTGATCAGGTAATCGCAGACATCCGCAGCCAGATCGGCGCCGTAGAGGCGCCCCAGGAGTTGCTGCAGGTCCCGCAGCAGCAACGTTCAATGCTCGCGGGTGCTGCCCGACTGGCTGACTGGGGCGATGCCGAGCTGGCGCAGCAGCCTGGCCGCGCGCCGGCTGCCGGTAGTCAGCCAGAGCTCGTACAGGCGCAGCACATCGGCATCGCGGGCCGGTCCGGCAGCACTCCGGACCTCGTTGAGCGCATCGACCAGGTCCTGGAACTTCGCAGCGAGCTCGGCAAACACCGGAGCATAGGCCCGGGTCCGCGCGCTGTCGGGCGCGGCACTGGCTAGCGTCTGGTAGGCGCCGCCGCCCATGCGTACGTAGTAGTCGACGCCAACAGCGTGACGATGCAGCCCGTCAGCCATGAATCCGGAGACGAAAAGCGCAACGTCTCCCAGTCGGCGCAGCAGCAGCATGCGCTCGGCACTGCTGCCCGCCTCGACGACGTCGTTTAGCATCAGCGAGAGCGGGCGGTTGCGCGGCCCCGGCGCGCCATCACCGTGGAAGGCTTCCGAGCGGGCGAACCGGGTCAGCAGGTTGACTACGTAAACCGAGGTGTGCGTGTCGACGGCCACCCGGTTGCTGGCCAGCGCATCCTCGACAGACTGGCGGAAGAACTCCTGCAGGCTGGCTACGGAAATGACTGCGCTTTCTGCGCGGCTAGAGGCTTCCGGCATCGCGGTCGGATCCCTGACAGTAGTACTCCCTTATAAACGTGGAACGCAACCGTGGTCGTGAACACGGTCACGTCCCGGCAGTCTCGTCGAGGGGACATCAGACTGCCAATGCATACCCTTCGCGGGCGGCCTGCTCGTCGATGCTGCAGGCGGACACGCCATGCCTGAACCGGAATACGGCAAAGCGGTCCGGCTGCTCCAGGGCAAGCCCGAGCGTAAAGGCCAGGGGCTCGGAGGGGTCAGACTCAAGGAACCAGGACTCCTCCGGCGAGGTGCCGACGAGGCGGCCAGCCTCCCGGCAGGCGTCAAGGTAAGGGGCAAGCTGCGCGCGCAGGCGCCCTGCCGCATCCGGCTGCCCACGGCAGGCCAGCAGCCAGCGGGTGGCCCGGCTGATGTCCCCCGTCACCCGAAGCGCATTGGCACGGATGGCAAGTGACTGCCAGCGGCGCGGCGCACGCCCATGGCCGGCCAGCGTCACCAGCCCCTCGACCCGGAGCTGCCCGGCGTGGGCCAGCAGCGCGTTGATGCCCGCCCTGCCAAGCTGCAGGGGCTCCCAGGGATCCAGCTCCAGCGCAGGGCGGCCAGTCGCCCGCAGTGGCCCCGCGTGGTCCGCGCCGGGCAGCAGCACCGGGTCGCGCGCCAGGCAGCCCGCCAGCGCACCCAGGATGCTGCCACGATCGACACTGCCAGCACTGGCGGACCGGCGGGGAAAGTAGGTGACTGCGTCGGGACTGGACAGTCCGCGCTCGCGCTGCGCTCTCAAAGCATCTTCAGGTTCGCGCCAGAGTGGCGGCGGATCCACCAGCAGCAGTGCGGAACGCTCGCGACACCAGCGCTCGGCCGCAAACAGGGCGACCGGCCCGATCGCTGCATCCGGCGCACCGGGGAGCAGGCAGACAAAGTCGAGCATATCCACGGTGTCCAGCGCCATCAGGCCGAAGCCATCGGCCCTGCTGCCTAGCAGGTCGTAATCGGTGATGGCAGCCGATGAGGGGCGCTCGAGCACTGACCGGACCCAGCCGAGGCCGTTGGCCGGGGTGGCTGCCGGCCGGCGGGCAGGCGTGTATCCGGAAAGGCGCACCAGGGAGGAATCCTGGAGCACCAGGCCGGCATGGCGTGGATCACCGGGATCGACCGAGAGGGCCCGATGGATTTCCTGTGCCTCGATCATCGGCTGCGCGCCGGGCGTCAGGCGCTGGACCGTCAGGTTGAATCGCATCGGGTCTGCATCGAGGCCTTCGTGGTCGACTGCGGCACGCAGCCACTCGAAGGGACCCGGACTCAGCGCAACGAGGGCCAGCGGGCCCGCCGGGCCCGTAAGCAGCAGGCGCGCATACGGCAGGGCACCGGGCACCCTGACGACGACAGCCACCTGCCCGCCGCTCGCGAAGTACTGCTGCAGCATGCTGCACATGGCCGATGGCTGGCCAGGCACGCCGAACACCTGCTGGTACTCGGCGAGGGAGCGCAGGTGGATCGGGGTGTGCACGGGCCCACGCGGCGCGGGCCCGACAAACGCGGTCACAGGCTCACGGAGGCAGGGTATTGGTTCGTCGTCACCGGGAGCCTCGGTGACGAGGATTGAACGCTCGGCGGAATCTGGCACTCAGCAGCGACGCAGGGAGTTCATGACCGGAGCATCATAGCAGCCGGATCGGCAGCCTCAATCCTGTTTTCCGTCCTTCGCGTCGCCCCGTTGATCACCGGCACCCGGTCCCCGCCGTGCCTGTTCCTCGCGGTCTTCCTCGGCCTCAGCCTGCTTCTGGTCGACCTCGTGGACCATCAGCCTGATCCACTCGGTCAGCCTGTCTCCGGATTCATTCATGGCGTTGTCATTCAGCGGTTGTCTGCAGCCGGGAAGCCCTCGGGGCTTCTCCGGAATGAATCACGATATTGCGCACAGGGCGAGCCCGCGCAACCACCTCATCGGGCCAGGGCGGCGGATCGAGCAAGGGCTGATCGACGATGTGCACCGGCGTGTTCAGCGGAACGACCCCGTGCAGCAGCTCGATATCCTCGGGGAACATCTGGATGCAGCCATGGCTCACGCGCATGCCGATACCAGCCGGGCGGTTCGTGCCATGAATCAGGTAGGAGGGCAGCGCGAGGCGCAAGGCGTGACGCCCGAGCGGATTGTCGGGCCCGGGTGGGACGCGCGCCGGCAGCGGGTCACCCTGGGCTGCGCGCTCGCGCCGGATGGAAGCGGGCACCACCCAGGTCGGGTCCTGGTGACGGGCGATCACGCGTGTCGTTCCCAGCGGAGTCTCCCAGCCCTCGCGGCCTATGCCGATTGGGAAGCTGTAGACGACGGCAGGTTCCCCACCGGATGGTTCGGGATACCAGAACAGGCGGCGGGTTGCGAGATTCAGGACGATACCGTTACGCGGCGCATCGGGCAGTACGAAGCGCGTGGGCAGCAGGATCCGCGTGCCCTCCCCGGGCAACCACGGGTCGACCCCCGGGTTGGCATTCACCAGCTCATCGTAGCCCAGCCCGTAGGCGCGGGCGATGTCGACAAAGGTGTCGGCATGGCGCGCCTGGATCACCTGCAGCTCGCCAACCACGTTGCCCGACTCAGGAACAAGGAATCGATGCTCGACCACGGGTTCGGCTGCAGGGACGATGGTGAAGACCGGCGAGACCGGGCCGTGTGTCAGGTCGACCGGAGCACAGGCGGCCAGCAGCAGCGCCGGAAACAGGCCGGCAGTCCGGCTGAAAGCACTACGCATGCTCACCGGTACATCCGCTCGCGGCCACGCTGGGCCAGCCAGGCCTCGAGGCTGGCGCCGGCCTCGTCCATCGAGCCCATTACACGCTGTGTCAACGTGGGACGGACCCGGTAGCGGATGTGGAACAGGTCGGCATCATCGGCCAGCTTCATCAGGTAGTCGTCGCTCGAGCCAAGCTCGTCGACCAAGCCAAGCTCCTTCGCCCGGGTTCCGTACCAGTGTTCGCCGGTGGCAACCTGCTCGACATCCAGATCCGGGCGGTGCTGCGTGACGGCCTGCTTGAAGAGCAGGTGCACCTCCTCCAGCTCTTCCTTGAGCTTTGCCCTGTCCTCATCGGTGTTTCTCCCGAACATCGTCACCGTACGCTTGTAGCGGCCTGCGGTGACCTGCTCGAAATCGACGCCCCGGGACTCCAGGGCACGGTGGAAGTTCGGGAGCTGGGCAAGCACGCCTATGGAGCCAATCACGGCAAACGGCGCTGCGATGATCCTGTTGGCGACACAGGCCATCAGGTAGCCGCCACTGGCCGCCACCTTGTCCACCACCGCGGTCAGCCGGACCCCTCGCGCACGGATACGCTCCAGCTGGGAGGCTGCGAGCCCGTGCTCGTGCACCGCGCCACCGTAGTTTTCCAGGCGCAGGACAACCTCATCGTCTCCACCAGCCACTGCCAGCACGGCACTGATCTCCTCGCGCAGCGCGGCCACGCCGGTCGCCCGTATGTCGCCCCTGAAATCAAGGACGAACGCGCGGCGCCTGGGCTTGTCCCGGGCAGACTTGCTCGCCTTGCGCTTCTCGGCTTTCTCGACCTTGCGCGCGGCACGCAGCGCACTGCCGCTCAGCATGGCCCGGCGCAATGCAGTGGCCATTTCACGATACTTGTCGTTGAGCTTCCTGACCTGGAGACCACCCTCGGACTGCTCCTTGCGACCCAGACCGATACTCATGATGATCACGAACACGATCGCGATCACGATGGTCGCGACCTTGGCCAGGAACATGCCGTACTCGTAGAGGAATTCCATCGTTCAGCTCACCTGCGGAAACGGACCCGTGCCGCCTCAGAGGCCGGCATTGTTGCCTTCCAGCGCGCGCTCGGCCCGGTAGCTCGAGCGGACGAGGGCGCCGGAAACGACCTCGCGGAAGCCCCGGCGGAGGCCGGCCTCGCGGTAGCTCGCAAAGTCGTCCGGATGGACGAAGCGCTGCACGGGGAGGTGGTTGACCGTCGGACGCAAATACTGGCCAAGCGTCAGAAGCTCGACCCCGGCCTCGCGCAGATCGTCCATCGCCTCCCAGATCTCGTCATCGGTTTCCCCGAGGCCCAGCATCAGGCTGCTCTTTACCAGCAGGCTATCGCTCATCGACCGCGCGGCTGCAAGCACGGCGAGCGACTGGTCGTAGGCCGCGCGTGGATCCCGCACCGTGGACGTCAGCCGGCGGACCGTCTCCAGGTTGTGCGCGAACACCTCTATGCCGGAGCCGACCACCGTCGCGACCGAGTCCCGGCTGCCTGCAAAATCCGGCGTCAGTGCCTCCACGGCCGTCGCGGGATTGCGCGCCTTGATGGCCCTTACACAGGCGGCATAGTGGGCCGCGCCGCCATCGCCGAGGTCGTCGCGATCGACCGAGGTCAGCACCACGTAGCGCAGGCCCATCAGCGCCACGGACTCGGCTGCGTTGGCGGGCTCCTCCTCGTCCAGCCAGCCGCGCGGATTGCCCGTATCGACAGCGCAGAAGCGGCAGGCGCGGGTGCACACGCTGCCCATCAGCATGATGGTGGCCGTGCCGCTGCTCCAGCATTCGCCGATGTTCGGGCACATCGCCTCCTCGCAGACCGTGCTCAGCGCATGCTTGTGCACGATCTCGCGAACCTCGGCGTACCGGGCTCCCGTCGGCAGGCGGATCTTCAGCCAGGGCGGCAGGGGCTGCCTGGACTGGCCGGCCGCTGCGGGCCGCTGCTTCATTCCATTGCGGATAGCCGTGAAGCCGGCCGGATGCGCGTACTTCTGGCCGCTCTCGATCGGAATTCCCTTGAAACTGTTCACCGCAACACAGCGCCTTCAGGCTCGCTTAAAGGCCGGATTGTCGCATGGAGCCGGTCGGCGGTCATCACGCTGGAGACTGGCAAGAAAAAAATGCCCGGCCGAAGCCGGGCAATACAGGGGGAAGACTTTCGTGAATGCTCAGTGCAACCGGGACCAGTCCAGCAGTTCAACGTTGCGCTTCCGCAGACCCAGGGCCTCGCCGAGCAGCCGCTCGATCTCGCCTGGCTCAAGCACCTCGTTTGCCGCGGTATCCAGTTCGAGCACCCCGCTATACTCGTCCTCTACGCCGGGACGCCCCGGGTTGAGTCGAAATTGCGCGTAGTAGCGGGCAACCATGGGCGCAATTCTCTTCAGGTCACGACCGGCATACCGTGAACTGGCGCACAGAAACAGGGAGTCACTGATCCATGCGCGTGCTCGCAACTGCCTGCCTAGCCACCCTCTGGCTGCTGCCCGGTACCTTGATGGCCGGGGCCCTGGAGGACGTCATTGCGTTGCGGGAACAGGCCGAGACGGGTAATGCACTGCAGCTCGCCCCTGAGGCCTATGCGCGGGGCGTGCGCGCGCTTGACCAGGCGCGCGAGCTGCGCGCCCAGGGGCGCGATGCTGCGCGGGTTGATGCCCGCCTTGCGGAATCACGCGCTGCCTTCGACCAGGCGATTGCGCACCTGGAAAAGGCCCGTCCGGTCTTTGCCGAAACCCTCGCCCAGCGCCTGTCCGCACAGGAGGCCCAGGCCTTCCGCTTTGCCGGCGAGCGCTGGGCCGCGGCGGAGCGTGCGTTCCTCGATGCCGCGACCCGCTTCGAACGTGATCCTGGGGCGCGCGCAGCCGAGCGTGCCGCCGACATCACGGCTCTGTATGCGGAAGCCCAGCTGAGCGCCAACCGCACCCAGTTTCTGTCTGGTGCAAGGGCGATGCTTGCCGAAGCCGAGCAGCTGCGTGCAGCCCGGCAGGCGCCCCTGACGCTGGAGCGGGCCCGCCAGCGCATGGCAGCGGCCGAACAGGCGCTGGCCGACAATCGCAACGAGCCCGAAGCTGCGACCAGCGACATCCAGGATGCGATCCATGCAGCCGGCCATGCGCTGCAGATGGCGCGAATCGCCGAGGCGGTCCGCAGGCGTGAGCAGACCCTGGAGGAGCTGGTGCTGGAACTCGAGGGCGCCATGGCGCGGATCGTTGCAGCGGCCGGACTGCAGGCGGATTTCAGCCGGCCCCATGGCGAGACCAGCCGGGAGCTTGCAACGGAACTGGCCGCGATGCGTGCCAGTGCGGCGGAGACTCGCAGCGAACTGGCCGAACGCACGCGCTTCGTGCTGAACCTCGAGGATGAGATCAAGGAGCTGCAGCAGCGTCTCGGTGCGACCGGCGCCGATCGCGACCGGCTGATGATGACGCTCCAGGCTCAGGAGCGGGTCCGCGAGCAGTTTGCGCAGGTCGAGTCGCTGTTCGAGCCGGGCGAGGCCCGGATCCTTCGTGAGGGCGGCCGCCTGATCATTCGGCTGACCGGCATAGGCTTCCCCAGCGGGTCCGCCCAAGTGCCGCAGAATGCACAGCCCCTGCTTGGCAGGCTCAGTCGCGCGATCAGCGTATTCCCGGGCGCGCGCCTGCTGGTCGAGGGGCACACGGATGCCACCGGCAGCGACCAGATCAACCAGCGGCTGTCTGAAGAGCGCGCGCGCGCCGTCGCGGACTGGCTGGTGGGGGAGCTGAGGCTGGCGCCAGGCCAGGTCCCGGCCGCAGGCTACGGGGCCAGCCGTCCAGTGGCCAACAACGCGACCGAGGCTGGCAGGGCGCAGAATCGGCGCATCGACGTGATCATCACGCCGGACCTGCCGGCGGGGCTGCCGTAGACGCCAGCCACCAGTCGGCGATGACCCGGCCAGTAACGGGGTTGACGAAATAGCCATAGCAGCGATGGACATTCAGCCCGTCGACGCCATAGAACGGGTTCACCAGGTCGGTGCGGTCACGGATTTCCTCGACCATTTCCATGCGCCGCATGCCGGCGAAGTCATCAGCGAAGCGGCGTCCCAGCGCAGTCAGCCCGCCTAGTGCCGCGAGGTTCTGCCAGCGGCGTATGCCGGGCGGATAGCGACGCCTGCCTTTCTCGCGCGCACCGGCCAGGCGCCGGCGGACCAGCCTGCTGCCCAGCGGGCTGCCCATCGTGACGAAGAAGTCGATTTCGGCCGGACGCCGCTGCCTGTGACCTCGCAGCCAGAGGGTGTCCCAGGCGATGACGGTACCGAAACTGTGCGCGAGCAGCAGGATGTGCCGGCCCTCGGCCGCGTCCAGAGCACTGTCGAGTCGCCCGCGGATACGGTCAGCGAGTCCGTCCTCGTTGTCGAAGTAGCGGCCGCTGTCACGCAGGTGCAGCTGGGCACGTCCGTCGGCCAGCAAGCGTGCGAGCCCGGACCAGTGGTTGCCGGCCTTGTGCAGCAGCGTGCGGACGCGCCAGCGCAGGCTGCGCACGATGGCAATGTCGGCCGGCACCGCACGCTCGTGGCTGAGCAGCTGCTCGATGGCCGGCTGGTCGATCGAGGGGTCGCGGTATTCCGGGTAGAGCAGGTCCCCCCAGGCCACCAGGCGCAGCCAGTCATCTCTGCCTGCCAGCGCCCGGGCCAGCGCCGGCTCGGTGCGATGGATGCCCTCGATAAGGCAGCGATGCAGCAGCGCCCGGTGAACTTCGGGTGGGGGCTTGGGGCGCAGGCCCGGTACGTAGATGATGACCGGCGTGCCGAGGCTCATGCGCCCAGCCAGTCGGCCAGCGCCTCCAGGTCGGAAACCTCGCGTCCCGTCCTCGGCAGGTGAGCGGGCCAGCTGCCCTGCTCGCGGTTGACCCAGATGGCCGTGATGCCGAGGCGGGAAGGCGCGGCAACATCATGCTCAGGATCGTTTCCCGCATGGATAAGCTGCGTCGGCGATACCGAAAGCACGCTGCAGGCCTTCAGGAAGAAGCCAGGATCGGGCTTCGCGACGCCGAGTCCCGAGGCAGTGAAGACCGCACTGAACCAGTCGCGAATGCCGATCGCGGCGAGGTTGGCATTGCCATTGGTCATCGCGACCAGGCGATAACGGTTTCGGAGCCGGCGCAGGGCCGGCAGCACGTCGCCGTACAGGGTCACCTCGTTGCGCAATGTCTGGAAATGCGCAAAAGCCTCGTTCGCGACCTCTTCCGGATAGCCTGCCTCGCGGGCCAGGCGACGATAGGTCTCGCGCCGAAGGCGGCCCAGGTCGTGGGCGGCCGGGTGTGTCTCACCCACCGCTTCACGCAGCGCCATGATCGATGTGAGGTCATGGCGTGCCGTGATGCGCGGGTAACGCAGCTCCAGCCAGGCGTACAGGCCATGCTCCGCACGCTGGATGACCGGCGCAAGGTCCCAGAGCGTGTCGTCGAGATCGAGGCAGACCAGTTTCCTGTCAGGCATCCGGCGAGGATACCCGAGGTGTGCTGTCAGGCGGTCCGGTTCCGTGCACGAAAGCGGCCGGTCTCGATATGTGCAAGACGCGACTCGCGCACGACGACACGATTGCGGCCTGCTTCCTTGGCCTGGTACAGGGCCTCGTCGGCCAGCTGCACGGCGCCGGCCAGGCTGCGCTGGGACCCGGGCAGCAAGACAGCCATTCCGATACTGACAGTCAGCCACCCACCCGCACCGGCATGTTCGATAGCCAGGCCCTGGACTGCCTCGCGCAGCTGCTCGGCCACCTGCTGGGGTGCCTGGCCAGGCTGCCCGTAGAGCACTAGAGCAAACTCCTCGCCGCCGATCCGTGCGGCGATGTCCAGCGGCCGCTGGCCATGCGCCGCGATCACCCGGGCAACGCGCCGCAGCGCTTCGTCGCCGGCCTGGTGCCCATAGCGGTCATTGAAGGCCTTGAAGCAATCGATGTCGATCAGCGCAATGGTCAGCTGCGCCTGTTCACGCCTGGCCTGCAGCCACAGGCGCTCCAGCTCGCGGTCATAGCTCTGCCGGTTCTGGAGCCCGGTCAGGCCATCGCGCTCGGCAGCCTGCGCGAGGGCGCAGGATTCGCCATAGGAGCGCCTGATCGCATGCTCGAACTTGAAGCAGGAATAGCCACCAATCAGGTTGACCGCAAGCAGCAGCGAGATCGTGAACAGCGCCTCGTCCACCGGCGCGCGCCCCCAGAACAGTGCGAGCACATGGGCCACCGACAAGGTCAGCGCCGAGGCGGCCGCATAGCGGAAACGCAGGCCCAGGATCAGCCATACGAGGAAGATCCAGGCCACCTGCAGCGCGAGGAAGTGGCTGAGACCCTCCATCGTTGCGCGGGCGACGACCGACAGGCAGATCAGCCCGATCCAGAAGGTGCTGAGCGCAAGCAGCCGCTGATAGGCTTCGTGGCGCCCGTCGAGCCTGCTGGTTGCCAGCGTGGCCAGCAGCGTCGGCGTCAGGACGAAAACAAGGAACAGCGTCGTGACCGCATGGAGCACGCCAAGCACCGAGCCGCCAATCAGCACCAGCAGTGTGACGAGCACCGTCATCAGCAGCAGTGGTCGGGTGCGGACCTGCCCGGCCCCCGAATACCAGGCCAGGAACTCTGCCTCATCCGGCATGGCATGACCGGTCCATGGAGGCCCCGGCGCGCCGGGGCTCCCGCGTACCGCGATGCTGGTATCGGACTTGTCCAGAGTAAGCTTCCTGCCCACGGCCGGGAACGCGTGGCGCGGCAGCGGGGAAAGCTAACGCGGAGGCGATGTCACTGCTAGGCTGTGAATCACAGTTCCACCAGGCTCAGGAGGCGGGAAGGACCCTTCACGTGGCGCTTATGTCGAGATCGTTGGCTGCTGCAGGCCTGCTGCTGGCGTCCTCTCCCGCAGCACCCATGGGCACCAGCCTGCTGGGGGAGACCGCCACGGAGACGACCGAATGCAAGTTTCCTTCAGGTCCGGGCGGCTTCCTGCGCGGCCCCCTGCATGGCGCTCTCGAGTTCGAGATCGACTGGTCGGGGCCAGCGCTGGGCTGCAGCGGCATGCCCAGGCCCGGCGGGCAGGGCATCCGGCTGTTTTTCCGCGGACCACTGGCGGACAGCCAGACCCTGTCGGTCGTGCTTGGCATCGAGGCCGGCCCGGGGCCTCTGGCCGGGAACGAATGGCCGGTCACGGTCACGCTGATCGAGGACGGACGTGGCCAGATCTACAGCTCCGCGGGCCAGGCGCGGTGCTGGACCAGGGTCGGGACGGTCTCGGCGGCCGGGGACGGGATCGAGCGCATCAGCGGCCAGGTCTACTGTGTCGGCGCCATACCCTCGCTGGTCGACTTCAGCTCGATCACGCTGGGTGATTTCAGCTACGCCGGACGGGTCGATCGTGCGACGGACTAGCCTGGTTGCCGGGCTGCTGCTGGCCTGGACTCACGCGCTGGCCATCGGGCCGGCGCACCTCGTCAGCGGCATGGCCGAGGCGGTGGTCGTGGTCGAGACAGGTGCAGGACTCTGCGTACGGGTCGAAGTGCGCGTTGCCGAAACCGCCGAACAACGACGCCAGGGCCTGATGTTCGTCGAGTCGCTGTCGGCCTACTCGGGCATGCTGTTTCTCTTCGATGGCGAGGCCGTGCTCTCGATGTGGATGCAGAACACCTATGTGCCGCTGGACATGCTGTTCATCAACGCGGACCGGAGCATCGCCTCGATTGCCCGTGACACCGTCCCTCTGTCGACCCGGCGCATCTCCTCGGGGGACGCGGTCGCTGCCGTCCTCGAGGTCAATGCCGGCTTCAGCGCCCGGAAGGGCATCCGCGAGGGCAACCGCATCCAGGTGTGGCGCGGCAACGGCGACATGCCGAGGCTCTAGGTCGGGCTGATCCGGCAGCGGGCAGGTGTCAGCGCCGCAGGATGGCCCACCAGCGTGCCATGTTGAGCAGACTCATCAGCGAGGCGGAGACGTAGGTCAATGCAGCGGCGCGCAGCAGCCGGCGGGCATGGGACTCGTCCCCGGGCTGCAGGTAGCCGCCATGCTCCAGCATCGGCATGGCACGCCCGAAACTCGCGTCCAGCTCCACAGGCAGGGTCACCAGGTGTACCAGCGTGGTCAGCAGCATGGTGAGCACGCCGACCAGCAGTGCGGCGAAGGCCAGGCGCGGCGAGCGCAGCGCGATCGCGATCACGGGCGTCAGCATCAGCAGCCCGGCGCCCAGGCGCTCGGCGGGTCCGGCCAGTCCCACCAGGCGGGTGCGCCAGGCCAGAGGTGCATAGCCCGTCGCGTGCTGGTGCGCATGCCCGACCTCGTGTGCCGCCACGGTGATCGCGGTCAGGGAGCGGCCGCCAAGCTTGTCTGGCGTGAGCCGCACCACGCGGGCGGACGGATCGTAGTGATCGCCTGCATCCGTGGCCTCGACGGAGACATCGTGCAGGCCCAGGCGGTCCAGCAGGTGGCGCGCCAGCTCGCCACCGCTGCCCGGATAGCGGTTCCTGGGCTCGCTGTAGCGCTGCATGACCCGCTGGACCCACCAGCCAGGCAGGAACACCAGGCCGACGAGCAGCAGTATCAGCAGCAGCCAGATCACGGCGACGCCCGGCCCGGGGACAAGCCTAGCGGCAGCGCAGTTCGTAGCGCTGGTCGTGCCTGCGCGGGTTGTCCTCCAGATATTCGAAGGGACGCCGTTCGATGATCTCGAACCCGGCGCTGCAGGCGCCGCGGCTCCGAAGCCAGGCGGCAAGCCACTGCATGCGGGCCTGCTCGGCGGCCGGGTCGTCTTCCGGATAGGCAGCGGTATAGGTCACGTCGAAGAACAGCACCCCGGCCTGGCTGAAGGGCTGAACCAGCTGGCTGTAGCGGTGGCGGTCGAAATCGCTCGTGTCGTCCATGGTGGCGCAGGCCCCGAGCAGCAGCGCCAGCAGGCTGGCCAGCGTGGCCCTAGAACGCAGGGTGATCATGTCTTACCTCGGCGCAGGTGTTCGTAAAGCATCCTACGATACCGGACCGGATGGCCGACATCACGGCCAGTGGACTTGACCCGGGCGCTCGGCTATGATCACCAGCTTAACCAAGGGTTATAGATCGACAGGCTACGTCGCCATGGGGGCGGCGTCTCCCGCCGAGTGCAGGGTCCCTCCCTCACCGCGAATGGCTTCAGAGACAGCTCCAGCACGCTGCATGTCCGGTCGTGACCTCGCGACCCGAACCCGAATTCGTCCTTCCATGCGACAGGCCGGCACGGCCCGCCTCCGCGTGGTCGCCACCCAGTGTCAACTCAACAGGCAAGAGCAAGGCTGATGCAAGCAAATACCCACCGAGTATCTTTTCCCTATGGCCAGCACGAAGTGGTCATCGAGACCGGCGAGATCGCACGGCAGGCCTCTGGTGCCGTCATGGTCACCATGTCTGACACCGTGGTGCTGGTCACGGCCGTCGCCCGCAAGGAACCGTCCCCGCGTGACTTCCTCCCGCTGACGGTCAATTATCAGGAAAAATTCTATGCCGCCGGGCGTATCCCGGGCGGCTTCTTCAAGCGCGAGGGCCGTCCCTCCGAGCGCGAGACACTGACCTCGCGCCTGATCGACCGGCCCATCCGCCCGCTGTTCCCGGAAACCTTCCGCCACGAGGTCCAGGTGGTCGCCACCGTCCTGTCGATGAACCCGGAAGTGGATGCGGAAATCCCGGCCATGATTGGTGCCTCGGCCGCCTTGTGCCTCTCCGGTGTCCCGTTCAAGGGGCCGATTGCCGCCGCGAAGGTCGGCTACGTGGATGGTGAGTACATCCTGAACCCCAGCGCCTCCCAGCTTGCCGCCTCCGACCTGGAACTGGTCGTCGCCGGCACCGAGAAGGCCGTGCTGATGGTCGAGTCGGAGGCACAGCTGCTGTCCGAGGACGTGATGCTGGGTGCCGTGACCTTTGGCCACCGCGAGATGCAGCGCGCGATCGAGGCGATCAACAAGCTGACCGCTGCCGCCGGCCAGCCGCGCTGGGACTGGAAGGCGCCGGAGCCCAAGACCGACCTCGCCGACCGCGTCAAGTCACTGGCCGGAGAGCGCCTGGCCCAGGCCGCCCGCGAGGGCGTGGGCCGGCACTTCGTCCAGACCTCGCGTGCGCTGCGTGATGAGGTGAAGGCGACACTGGAACCGGAACTGGAAAGCAATGGCTGGACCGCTGGCGAAGTGGCCAATGCGCTGGAGGACCTGGAGTACAACGTCCTGCGCTCCCAGGTGCTGGAGACCAAGCGGCGCGTCGATGGACGCCAGCTGAGCGACGTGCGCCAGATCGTCTGCAAGACCGGCCTGCTGCCGGGGACCCATGGCTCGGCCCTGTTCACCCGCGGCGAGACCCAGGCCATCGTCACGGTGACGCTCGGCACTGGCCGGGCAGCACAGATCGTCGATGCGATGGAAGGTGAGTCCAAGGACACCTTCATGTTCCACTACAACTTCCCCCCGTTCTGTGTCGGCGAGACCGGCATGATGACCGGCCCGAAGCGGCGCGAGATCGGCCACGGCCGCCTGGCCAAGCGCGGCGTCAAGGCGACGCTGCCGGGCCAGGACGAATTCGGCTACGTGGTCCGCGTGGTCTCCGAGATCACCGAGTCCAATGGCTCGAGCTCGATGGCCTCGGTCTGCGGCGCCTCGCTGGCGCTGATGGATGCCGGTGTCCCGGTCAAGGCACCGGTGGCCGGCATCGCCATGGGCCTGGTCAAGGAAGGTGAGCAGTTTGCAGTCCTCTCCGACATCCTCGGCACCGAGGACCACCTGGGCGACATGGACTTCAAGGTCGCCGGAACCGCCGAGGGCGTCACCGCGCTGCAGATGGACATCAAGATCGACGGCATCACCGAGGAGATAATGAAGGTCGCGCTGGCCCAGGCCCGCGAAGGCCGGCTGCACATCCTCGGCGAGATGGCCAAGGCCCTCGATGCCCCGCGCAAGGAGCTGGCCGACAACGCGCCGCGCATGTACAAGATGAGGATCCCGGCCGACCGTATCCGCGACGTGATCGGCAAGGGTGGCGCAACGATCCGCGCCCTGACCGAGGAGACCGGCACCGTGATTGAGGTCGAGAACGACGGCACGGTCACGATCGCATCGAACGACGTGCAGGCTGCCGAGGAGGCACGCCGGCGCATCGAGCAGCTGACGGCTGACGTCGAGCCCGGCGCGATCTACGAGGGCAAGGTGGCACGCCTGATGGATTTCGGCGCCTTCGTCACGATCCTCCCGGGTCGCGACGGCCTGGTGCATATCTCGCAGATATCCAACGAGCGCGTCGAGCGCGTGAGCGACGTCCTCAAGGAAGGCGACGTCGTCCGCGTGAAGGTACTGGAGATCGACCGCCAAGGCCGCGTCCGGCTGTCGATCAAGGCGGCGATGGAGGAAGCCGGACAGGCTGCCGGCTGACCCGAGCCGCTCCACAAACGAGGCCGGGCATCTCAGGATGCCCGGCCTTTTTCATTGCCGGATGGATCAGTCCAGCGGCCTGGCGCCGCGAAGGTCGCAATCAGTGACCGCCGCGCGAAGCGCGTCCAGCGCCGGGCGGCGCGTGAAGCTGCGCCGGGCCGCGAGGACCACGCGCCGGCTCGGCACCGGATCTGCGAAAGGCACGTAGCGGACACTGGCTTCCGGATCCGGGTCGCGCGGTATCGACATCATCGGCACGACCGTGATGCCCATGCCGGCAGCTACCATGTGCCTGATCGTCTCGAGCGAGGAGCCCTCGAAGCTCTTGCGTATGCCCTCCGCGCCACTGGAGAAGCGCGCGAACTCGGGACAGACATCGAGCACCTGGTCGCGGAAGCAGTGGCCGGTCCCGAGGAGCAGCATGGTCTCCCGCTTGAGTTCCTCGGCTGGCACCGCCTCCCTTGCAGCGAGTGGATGGCTGGCCGGCACCGCGATCATGAAGGGCTCGTCGTAGAGCGGCAGGACGGCGAGCCCGCTGTCGGGGAAAGGCTCGGCCAGGATCGCGCAGTCGATCTCCCCGTTGCGCAGGCTCTCCAGCAGGTTGACCGTGAAGTTCTCCTGCAGCATCAGCGGCATCCGGGGATGGCGCTTGATCATACCGCGCACCAGCACGGGCAGCAGGTACGGGCTGATCGTGTAGATCACGCCCACGGACAGGGGGCCGTCCAGCGGGTCCTTGCCCCGCCGGGCGATCTGGTGGATTGCCGAGGCTTCCTCCAGCACCACCTGGGCCTGGCGGACGATTTCCTCGCCCAGTGGCGTGATGGTGACCTCGCCCGGGTTACGCTCGAACAGCTGGACCCCGAGCTCCTCCTCGAGCTTCTTGATCGCCGCGCTCAGCGTCGGCTGCGAGACGAAGCAAGACTCGGCCGCGCGGCCGAAGTGGCGCTCCCGGGCGACGGCGACGATGTAGCGCAGTTCGGTCAGTGTCATGGGCAAGTGGTCCCGTCAGCTGACTTGGCTGAAGGCCGGGCGCTCGTAACAGCGGTCCAACCAGGCTTTCGCCTGCGGGCATCAAGCATCCACAGCACCCGGGAGGACCTGGAGCGTGCGGGTCCGTAAAGCTTGAGCATGGGCCCTCTCCTTGGCAGGCAAGAGCTGCTGGCGGGAGGCTCGAGTATAGGAGTCGCAAGTGATGACGCAAACCTGCCCGGCGACAGGCGCGCTGAAACTGTTTCTGTCCGCTTGCTGGCCGGGCGGTGACCAGGGGGTCCAATTCCGCTCGATGGATCTCGCGCAACAGGAAGCCCGGAGTCGTTCCAGCCATCCTGGTCACCTGTGAACTGCGTCACGGTATGCAGTGACCAGGCCATGAGAGGCTTGCCGCAGCTCCCCCGGCGACCGAGCAACGGCGCCGGCATAACAACAACAATAACAGGGGCTGTCCATGGAAGGCTGCCGTACTCCCCATCCGTTCCTGCTGTTAATGCTGCTGACTGGCCTGCTGCTGTCATCACCGGGCCTGAGGGCGGCCGACCTCAGCCTGGGCGTGGCCGTCGGGACACTCGGCGTAGGCGCAGAGATGGGCTGGCGCCTGAGCGACCGCCTGGTTGTTAGAGGCGCGGCACAGGGGCTCAACTGGGACATCGACTACGAATCCAGCCGGGCCCTTTATGGAGGCACCCTGCGGCTGCGCTCAGCGGGCGCCATGCTCGATTGGCAGCCATTCGGGGGGCGCCTGGTCGCCACCGCTGGCGCCCTCGTGAACCGGACGGAGGTTTCGGGCCAGGGCGTGGCGAGAGGCAGCATGCGGATGGCGAACGGCCGGTCCCTGGATCTTGCGGAGGCGACGGAACTGACAGCCAGCGCCAGCTTTGGACGGTTTGCATCCTACCTGGGCATGGGCTGGCGTCTCGGACCCGGGCATCGCAGCGGCGGAATCGGCTTCAGCATCGACCTCGGGATACTGTTCCAAGACTCGCCACGCGTCAGCCTCAGCGCCAGCCCGGCCGGTGATCTGCTGGTTGAAAACCCTGCGCTGGCTGCGCTGCTGCTGGAGAGCCCCGGTGTACGGGAGGCCCTTCGACGTGAAGAGCAGGAGCTCACCGACGAACTGAAAAGATACCGGCTGTTCCCGGTCGTCGCCACGCGACTGTACTATCGCTTTTAGCGTCCGCCTCCCGCGGGAGGGTCGACTCACGCACGGGGGCGCTTCGGCGTTGCGGTGCTCCTCCGATGCCTGCGGTCTGCACGAGGCCTGGCGGCATCGGCCAGTCTTGTGGAGCCTGCATCGGGCCCGGTTGGGGCATCCGGCAGCCCGGTATGCTGGGTCCGGAAGGGCCGGCTGCCGCGATCCGAAAGTCGCCGGCCCTCGGCGTCAACCCCGGTGGACTTCGGCTGCCAGGCCGGGATCAGCTGGTGTTCGCCATCGCCGATCAGGTCGGCCCGGCCCATGCGCCTGAGGGCGGCGCGCAGCATCGGCCAGTTGGCCGCATCGTGCCAGCGCAGGAAGGCCTTGTGCAGGCGGCGCACGCGAAGTCCGCGCGGAACGTGAACACGCTCGCTGTCGCGACTGACCCGCCGCAGCGGATTCTTGCCTGAGTGGTACATCGCGGTCGCGCTCGCCATCGGCGAGGGCAGGAAGGCCTGGACCTGGTCGGCGCGGTACCCTTCCCGCTTGAGCCAGAGCGCGAGCTCGAGCATGTCCTCGTCCGTGGTGCCCGGGTGCGCGGCGATGAAGTAAGGGATCAGGTACTGCTCCTTGCCCGCCTCCTTGGAATAGCGGTCGAAGAGCTCCCGGAACCGGTAATAGGCGCCGACACCCGGCTTCATCATCTTCGACAGCGGACCCTCGCCGATCGCCTCCGGGGCGATCTTCAGGTACCCGCCAGTATGGTGCTGGGCCAGCTCACGCACGTACTCGGGTGACTCGATCGCAAGGTCGTAGCGCACGCCAGAGGCGATCAGCACCTTCTTCACGCCCGGCAGCTCACGTGCCTTGCGGTAGAGGCGGATGAGCGGCTTGTGGTCGGTGTCCAGGTTCGGGCAGATTCCCGGGAAGACACAGGACGGCCGCCGGCAGGCGGCCTCGATCCTCCGGCTCTTGCACTTCAGCCGCCACATGTTCGCAGTCGGCCCGCCGAGATCGGAGATCACGCCGGTGAAACCCGGCACCTGGTCGCGCACCTGCTCGATCTCGCGCAGGATGGATTTCTCCGACCGGCTCTGGATGATGCGGCCCTCGTGCTCGGTGATCGAGCAGAACGTACAGCCGCCGAAGCAGCCACGCTGGATCGCGACCGAGAAGCGGATCATCTCGTAAGCCGGGATCTTCGCGCTGCCATAGGTGGGGTGCGGACGCCGCGCATAGGGCAGCTCGTAGACCGCGTCGAGCTCCTGGGTGGTCAGGGGCAGCGGCGGTGGGTTCAGCCACACATCGCCGTCACCATGGGCCTGGACCAGCGCACGCGCGTTGCCGGGGTTCGACTCAAGATGGAGGATGCGCGAGGCGTGCGCATAGAGTACGGGGTCATCGCGCACCTGCTCGAAGGACGGCAGCCGGATCACGCTGCGCGCGCGCTCGCCCCGTGAGACGGCGCGGGCGAAGCGCACGATGCGTGCGGGTTCGGGGCTCGCGGCTGAAGCCGCTCCCAGAGGTGCCTTCCCAGCCAGGCTTGGGTTCGCGGCTGAAGCCGCTCCCACAGGTGCCTTCGCAGCTGCGGGAGCGGCTTCAGCGGCGAAATCCGGCTTCATCGCATAAGGATCAGGGTGCGGCGCGACCGGCCCGGGCTTGTCGAGGTGTGTTGAATCTATCTCGACCCAGCCCGCAGGCAGAGCCCGGCTGCGGAAGGACGTTCCACGGATATCCCTCAGCGCATCGACCGGCTCGCCGGCCGCAAGACGGTGCGCGATCTCGGCCAGCTGCCGCTCACCGTTGCCGAATACGAGCAGATCAGCGCGCGCATCGAGCAGGATCGAGCGGCGTACTTTCTCCGACCAGTAGTCGAAGTGGGCAATCCGGCGCAGGCTGGCCTCAATACCGCCGATGATCAGCGGAACTCCCGGACAGGCCTCGCGTACGCGGTTCGAATAGACGATGACTGAGCGGTCGGGGCGCCGCCCGCCAATCCCGCCCGGGGTATAGGCATCGTCACTGCGAATCCTCCGGTCGGCTGTATACCGGTTGACCATTGAGTCCATGTTGCCTGCGGTGATCCCGAAGAACAGCCTCGGCACCCCCAGCAGGGCGAAGGCAGCGGGATCCTGATGATCAGGCTGGGCAATGATGCCGACGCGAAAACCCTGAGCCTCGAGGAAACGCCCGACGATCGCCATGCCGAAGCTGGGGTGATCGACGTAGGCATCCCCGCTGACGATGATGATGTCGCACTGCTCCCAGCCGAGCGATTCCATCTCCGCATGGGACATCGGGAGGAACGGCGCCGCGGCGCGGCGCTCGCTCACGGGCCAGGAAAACAGCGGGCGGGCGGCTTGCATCACGGCATTCTCTCACCCGAAGGCACCCGCGGTCCAAGCGGGTGCCGCACAGGCGCTGGTCAGTAGTCCTCGTCATCGAACTCGAACAGCTGTTCGAGTTCATCCATGTAGCGCCGCGCCAGGGCCTTGTTGCCTGCGGGCTGGTCAGTAAGCTGGTCGAGCACGCCCCCCATGGAGCCCATCTGGCGCTCGAACATCGCGAAGGCCTCCGGAGGCATGCTCGCCCGCATCTCGGCAAGTGCAGCTTCGGCCTCGGCGCGCGCCCGTGCAAGCTCCTCGCCGTCCTCCTCCATCTGCACCGCGGCGACCGCCATCGCCAAGCTGTAGCTCACCGCGGACATGCGCTCGATAGTGAAACCGTGGCGGCTGATGATGCGCTGCGCCTCAGGATTCGCCTCGAGCATATCGGCCATGTCGGGGATGTCGCCATCGCCATCGTCAATCGGCAGGTCGAGCGCCTCGAGCTCGCGCGCCGCGGCAATGAAGGAGGTCACGTCGCGCTCGTTGAGCTCGATCACCTCGGGCAGCTCGACCGGCCCTGCACCCGGCTGACCCAGCAGCTGCAGCTGCTCCAGCGCCTCGCGCATCGGGTCGGCAGACAGCGCGGGGACAGCGAGGCCCAGCAGGGCGAAAAGGATGAAATGTCTCATGATCAGGCTCTCGAGCGGCGGGTGGCATCCCGATTATACGCTGCCCGCTCAGGCCCGCTGGAAGCTGGGCATCACGTGCTCGGCAAGCAGACCGATGCTCTCCATGGGGTCGTCGAACAGTCTTATCGCGAGCTCAGTCAGGCCCGCGTCCTCGAACACACGCAGGCGCTCGATCTCGCGCTCGATGTCGGACAGATCGCCGGCCGAGGAGCAGGCCGCGACCAGCCGGCTGACGATCGACTCGGGTACGTCCTCGACGATGCCCGAGCGAGTCCAGAAGGCCTTGACGAAGTTCTGGCGGTTGTCGATGACCAGCTGCCTCTCCTCGGCCGTGACATAAGGCTCCATGTCGTAGTGGGGCGGCATGAGCTCACCGCGGAACACGAGCTCCCGGCGGGCCTCGTAAAGGGACCGTTCACGGTCAGGCTTGACGTGCCAGGCCCAGAAGTTGCCGACGCGGAAATCAGCGGCCGGTTCTTCGCGCTCGGCGAGTCCCTCGCGCAGCCACTCCATGTGATGCGTGATCTTCTCCGGAGTCACGTCACTCATCTGCGTCCCGTCGGCGACCCGGCCGGCCATGCGCAGCATCTGGCGGGCTGTCGAGCAAGTGAGCACCAGGGGCGGGGGCTGCGTCATCCAGTCATGCCGGAACGGACGGCTCACCCGGAAGACCTCCCCCTCGTAACCATGGTGGAACTTGCCGGACGCTATCGCGCGGACGATCTCCACCGCCTCGCGGACTGCCCGGACCATGCGGTTGGCCCTTGGGTCCAGCTTCATGCCGATCGCGCCCAGCACAGAACCGCCGCCGCCGATCGCGACCTGGGCACGGCCGTTGCTGAGCTCGTTCAGCGTCTGCAGCGCATTGCCGATCTTCAGTGGATGCATCTCCCAGGGGCAGAGGGCGAGCACGCCCAGCCGTATCCGGCTGGTTGCCAGCGCTGCCGGCACCAGCGCGAGGAAGGCATCGCGGTTCTGGTGGTAGTTGGAGTGCCAGAGGCTGCGGAAACCATGACGCTCGGCCGCTACGGCGAGCTCGGCCACCTGCCTGGGCGTGAGATCAGGCTCCAGGATCAGTTCAAGTTCCATCACGCACTCCGCCAATGCTGCCAGATCAGGCAGCAAGACTAGCGCCGCTTGCCGATGCATGCCGCAGGCATCGGCGCACCGTCCACGGGCCGGCATGGAACTGGCGTTGCGGCGGCAAAGGCGTAAACTGAAGCGCGGTACCCTGCAGGAGCCGAGCCATGTCCTCCAGTCTCGTCAACGACCTGGCCTGGGATCGGCGCAGCACACTCAAGGCCTCGCTGGGACTGGGGCTGGGCGCGGTGCTGGGCCTCGGGCGGGGCCAGGCGATGGCGGCGGGCACTCCAGTGCGCGGCCGGAGCCTCGACTACGCCGACCCTGTCGACAACCTCTATGCTTTCGGCAAGATCTGGGCCGGGTACGATGACCCCGTGATCGGTGCGTTCCATGGCCTGATGTACGTGCGCATCGGTGACCGGCGCATGGTGCCGGTGTTCGGGTACACGGGAACCGGCGCGATGCACGCGAAGATCGACGAGAACGGTGACCTCTGGCTCAAGTCGCGGGAAACTGGCTACTTCACGGACCTGCGTACCGGCGACATTCTCGAAACCTGGCACAACCCGTTCACCGACCGAACAGTGCCTGTCTACCATTTCTATAACGATGTGCTGGTCGGCAAGGTGCGCAAGGAAATCCCGCGCTTCTTCTTTGGCGTCGAGGGCGACAGCCCCACGCTGATGAACGAGGGCACGGTGTTCCCCGACGCGAGCGGGGGCTACCCGTTCATCCTGCCGTTCCAGGCCTACGGTGACGACATGCTCCTGTCCTGGGACTACACGCACGAGTACACGAACCCGGTCTCGCCTGAGGGCTGGCCGCGCTCCTCGACAGGTCGACGGATCACGCCTTCCGAGCATTTCACGTTCAGCTTCAGCCGTAACGAGCTTGAGGACCGCAGTCTACCGAGCCTGCGCTTCCAGGCCGGGTTCACGCGGGTATCGCCGTGCTGGCCCTTCATGGAAATGGGGGGTACGCCTTATGCGGATGCGGTGCTGTTCGGCCGCATGTTCAGCCACAAGGGGCTGCCCGGCTATGGCGACGTGCCGCCCAAGGTGCTGGCCTACGTCGAGAAGCACGCGCCGGAATCCCTGACGGTGCCGGACCACTGGAATGAGGACAACTCCCGCGTCGACACCTGGAAGGCCTACGCCCAGGACGTGGCGCCGGAGAACCCGGACTTTGAGTGGACGCAGTCGTCGTTCAAGGTTCCGACCGGGAAGGGAGCTGTCAGGGCCTGATCTTCTGGCGCCGCCAGTAGGCGCCGTCCGGTGCCGGTATCCCGGACACGCCGGACAGCGCCAAATGCGAGGCAGGGCGTCAGCTGGCCTTCTTCGTCCGCGAGGCGGCTTTTTCCTTAGCTGGCAGCAGCGGGACCGTATCCAGCACCCAGTTGCCCGACTCGCGGCGCGCGGGGGACGGGATAGCGTAGGCGACGTCTCCGTCCTTCTCGCGAAGCGTCTTCATGTCGATGCGCCAGCCCTTGGCCTCCCACTCCTCGAGCCACTCGCGGTAGCGCACCACCGCGTAGTCGCCGGGTACAAGCAGCTCCTTGGAGTTGTTCTCGGGGGTGCGCACCGGGTTCAGGCGCTCGAGAACATCGATGTCCTCGTGCACGATCTGCAGCGTCACTTGTTCGATACGCTGGTCGAACTTGTCTTCGAGCATCCAGTTGCGCATGTTGACGAAGAAGATACGGGTGTTGTTCTCGTCCACCGGCGCCTCGAACAGATACTGGTGGAAAGAGTTGGTCTTCGTGATGTCGATCCAGGTCACCAGCTGGTTCGGGCCCTGGTGCCAGGAGCCGGCGGCCCCGAGACGGTCACCTTCCTTGTCCTTTGACAGGTCCGTGTTGTAGTCCTTCTTGCCGCCGAAGGCGAGGTAGAACTTGCTGCCGTACGGTATGTCGGTCATAGGCACCGGCTCGCGCTGAAGCTCGGGCGAGAGCATTGGTGCGCCCTGCATCGGGTGCACGAACTCATTGTGGATCGGGTCCATGCCGTTTTCCATCGAGCGCTCGTAGTAGGCCTTCAGGTGCAGCTCGTAGAGCTGGGCCTTCCACTCGGGAGTGCCGTACTCCTCGATGTTGTACAGCGGGGGACGCTCTTCCTCGGGGAGGTCGCCCAGAAAGGCAAAGACGATGCCGTACTTTTCCTGGACGGGATAACTGTCGACCTTCGCTCGGGGCGGCGGCTTGGTGCCGGAAAGAGAAGGCAGCTTGGCGCACTTGCCCTCACCGTCGAACTCCCAGCCGTGGTAAGGACAGGCGATGCAGTCGCCCTTGATCTTGCCCGCGCTCAGCGAGCCGCCGCGGTGGATGCAGGTGTCGGACAGCACATGGGCCTTGCCGTTCTGGTCACGAAAAGCGACGAAGGGCAGCCGGAGGATCTTCGCGTGGTAGGGCTTCTCGTGCGTGATGTCCTCGCTGCGCCCAACCGGATACCAGAAATTGATGAACATGTTGCCTCTCTCCTGAAACCCCGCTCGCGGGGATGCACGTGGTGCCGTTTCGATTCGGATTTGCGGGCCCGAAGGATACCCGATCGGCGGACAGCCAGGGCGCACGCACCGAGAGCCCGCTGGACGCGTTCCACGGTGCCCCGCGGGCCGGGACTGCTCAGGCTAGGAGCCGACCAAGCCAAGCACCATACGCAATTCTGCCTAATCAGGCTCCATGCGTGACGATGCAAGGGGCATCGGGCAAGCCCCGCTTACTTTTCCGGGGCCCGGGGAAGTTTCGCTACCGGGCATCATTCGGATTGCCTGGGTGACGGCTCCGTCACCGACTGGGGCAGGTGACTTGCATCTGGTCAACTGTGTATATTCACTGTTTAGCAGCTGACATCCAAGGATCATGCTCGCAGAATCCGCCGTCTCCTACAGCGCGGACGAACTCACCGAGGCCACGGGGGTAAGCCGGCGCAACATTGCTTATTACATCCAGCAGGGCCTGCTGCCGCGCATCGGCCGTCGCGGCCCACGGACACGATATCCCGCGACCTTTCTGCGAAGACTGCGACTGATCACGGGAATCCGTGACCTGCAGGACCGCGGCCTGCTGCCAACGGTCTCGCTCGCAGCTATCGGTCAGCTTCTTGCCCGGCTGGGCGATCAAGGCGTTCAGCGACTCCTGCAGCAGGGCCTGCCGGCAGCGGAGATTGCGGACCTGCTGGCCAGCGCCGCGGCAAACGGGCGCACCGCCGACCCAGGCCGGGATCGACCGACGGGCGGCGACGGGCGTCGCTACGGCCTCGCGGACGCAGGCATACGACGGGCAAGCCCGGCGGCTCCGGCAGCCGCCAGGCCCGAGCCGCAGGCTTTGCCTGAAGGGCTGTCGGAACTGGGAGAGCTTCTGCGTCAGCTCGAGCTTGCAGCCACCCTGGGCCGCCAGAAGGCAGGCCCCGGTGCAGCGGAGCAGTGGACACAGCTGCCCGTCACTGCCCGGGTCTACCTGACGGTGAGGGGCCTGGGCCCCGACAGCGCAGCGCTGGCCGAAGCCGCCGCGAGGCTGCTGCGCCAGGCCCTGCGCAGCCGGGAGGGCTCCACTTCAGGCGATTGACTCGGCCGGCGCCTCGACCAGCAGCACCTCGGCATTGCAGGCAGCTTCCCGCAGGCGCCTGACCGCCTGGTACTCCGGGGACTCCCAGAAACGCCGGGCCGCTGCCTTGTCAGGCCACTGAGACACGGCCACCGACCGGTTCGGCCCGAAGCCGCCTTCCAGCACCTCGGCGCCAGGTGCCCGCAACACATAGCGCCCGCCAAACTGCTGCACCAGCTGCGCTGCAGCCGGCGCATAGTCATTGATGAAGCGGTCCCGGTCCGTGATCTCGGCCACGACGATCATGTAGGCGGGCATCCAGCTTACTCGCCAGTCACGAGGTCAGGGTCCAGCGCCTGGGCCGCTTCGCGCATTTCGCGCAGCTGGTCCCGCAGCCGGTCCACGTCGCGACGGTTCAGGTTCAGCTCTTCGGTAAAGCGCGCCGTCAGCTCGGCCTGGCGCGCATACAGTTCAGCCATCACCCGCTTCCCGGCGGGAGACAGGCCTATCAGCCAGGCCCGCTGGTGGGCAGGATTGGGCAGCAACTCGACCAGACCTTGCTCCTTCAGCTTGCGCAATGTCTGCTGCACGGCCTGCCGCGACAGGCCAAGCTGGCGACCAATCTGCGCGGCCGTCATGGGCTGCTCGCGGATCACCGCAATCGTCTGCCAGCGCGCCGGGGTGATGTCGAGGTCGCAGCAGAGCTGCTCCGCAGTCCGCAGCAGCTCGCCGTTGAGCCTGAACACCTCGCCCACGAGGCGCTGGAAGCTCGCGACGAACGGCTCATCGACCCGCGTCGGGCGGGGCCTGCGCTGCGCCAATACTCTGCTCAATCCAGGGCTCCTGTCCCGCAACCGGCGGCGGGCGCCATCATACGTTCAGGCACCATGACTGTCGCTCGAACGTCCGGTCGAGTGTATAGCAGCTTGTCATCTTGACAAGCTGCTATACGGCGTACTAGCTTGACTGCATGGGGATCTGAAGGGGGAGTCGCAAGATGCTGAACCTGTACCGCCCGTCTGTTCCGTCCGCCAGCCGCAGCCTGATCGCTACTGCCACGGCCAGTGCCCTGGCAGTCCTGCTGGCACCGCCGGTGCTTGCCCAGCAGCGCGTCCTGGAGGAGATCGTGGTCACCGCGCGCAAGGCCGAGGAGAACCTGCAGCTGGTCCCGGTCTCGATCAGTGCCTTCACCGCGCGCGACATCGAGGAGGCCGGCCTGCGCTCGGTCGAGGACCTGGCGCTGCAGACGCCCGGCTTCTCGTTCCGGTCCGCCTTCGGCCGCACGGCCGACCGGCCCGTGATCCGCGGCCAGTCGAATATCCTCGGTTCGCCGAACGCCTCCTTCTTCATCGACGGCGTCTTTGTCTCCGGGTCCATTGCCGGATATGACCTCGACAACCTGGATCGAGTCGAGGTGATCCGCGGCCCGCAGTCAGCGCTGTTCGGCCGCGCGACGTTCGCCGGCGCAGTGAACTTCGTCACGCGCAGGCCCACGAACGATTTCGAGGGCAGCGTCAGCGGCACCTTCGGCAGCTATGAACTAGGCGAGCTGTCCGGGCGCATAAGCGGCCCGATCATCGAGGACCGCCTGCTGTTCCAGCTCGATGCGCGCTACTACACACATGACGGCTTCTACCGGAACAGTGTGACCGGCCTGAGGGACGTTGGCGGCGAGGAGACGCAGTCAGTCGGCGGCACGCTGTACTGGCTGCCGACGGATGACTTCGAGGCCATCCTGCGCGTGAACTACCTGCGCAACGACGACGAGCACTTCCCGATCTCGCTGCATGGCTCGGACCGCAACAACTGCTTCCTGCCGGTGCAGACCGGCGTATTTCCCGGTGGCCCGCCTTTTGGCGGGGTGCCGACCTTCGAGACGCGCCAGAGGGGCTACTTCTGCGGTACGCTCGGCAACGCGCAGCCCCTCGCGCTGAACACGGATGGCTTCCGCGAAGCTGGCTTCGATGCCGGCCTCAAGCGCGACGCGGTCCGCACCAGCCTGCAGCTCAACTGGGACCTGGCCGGTTACCAGCTGAGCTCCATCAGCGCGTTCAACGAGACCACGCTGTTCACCGGGGTCGATGTCGACTATTCCGGCATCCGGGGTGCAGCCGGCGCTTTCGAGACGCTGAGCCGCGAGAAGAATACGCGTCACTGGAGTCAGGAGCTGCGCGTGCTGTCGCCCCGCGATGAACGCTTCCGCTGGTTGGCCGGCCTTTACTACTTCAAGGATCGGGACGGCGAGATCTCGACTGGCGACCTCTCAGGCACTGTGGCCACAGGCGCTCCGGCGGTGCTGACCCGGCAACCCTCACGCGGCTCAGTCGAGAACCAGGCTGTCTTCGCGATGGTCGAGTTCGACATCCTGCCGGACCTGACCTTCACCGCCGAGGGCCGCTATGCCCGCGACAAGATATCGGAGTCCGGACGCTCCGTGTACAACCGGCCAGGGCCAACCGCAACCCCGGGCAGCGCGGAAAACTGCACCAGCGTGCCCTTCGGCGGCGGCCTGCCGCCCTTCCTGCTGCGTGTGAGCTGCGAGAACGAGTTCGCGCTGCAGGAAACCTTCACCAATTTCCTGCCGCGCTTCACATTGACCTGGCTGGCCACCGAGGAGATAACGCTTTACGGCCTGTGGGCGCGTGGCAACAAGCCAGGCGGCTTCAACACCACGGTCGTCAGTGCAAGGCTCACGCCCGAGGCTCGTGACCAGTTGGTGGGCCAGGGGCTGCTGACGATAGACGAGGAAGAAGCCGACACGATCGAGCTTGGCGTGAAGACCACGTTCCTCGATGGTCGCGGCCTCTTCAACCTTTCCGCCTACTACATCGACTGGACGAACCAGCAGCTGACCGAGAACCAGAGCACCTTCCAGGAAGGCGGCGGCAGCTTCGTCACCTCCTTCATCACCAACCTCGGCAAGAGCGAAGTCAAGGGTTTCGAGGCCGAGCTGCGCTACCTGCTGACGGATACCTGGGACCTGCGGGCCACCTACGCCTTGCAGGACAGCAAGATCAGGCGGTTCCTGAGTGTCGACCAGTCTGACCTGATCTTCACCAACTATCCCGCGCCGGAAGCCGGGCGAGTGTACGGTGTCTGCGACGGCGCCTGCCTGGAAGCCTACCGGGCCTCCGGATCGGTGCGCGGCAACCAGCTGCCGCTGGTGCCCAAGCATTCGGCCACGTTCTCGGCCAGCTATCGGACCGGGCTGCCGACGATATCCGCCGACAAGCAGTTCTTCTTCCGCGGCGATTACCTTTACGAGGGCTCGCGCTTCGTCCAGGTACACAACTTCGCGAAGATCCGGGCCATGCACCTGGTGAACTTCCGTGCCGGGCTCGAGGGTGACAGCTGGATGGTGACCCTGTTCGTGAACAATGCGTTCAACGACAAGACCCCGGTATCCGTGCTGCGCTATGTGGACGCCTCCGTGGAAGGCCTGCCGCCGCCCCCTCCGCCCATCGACAGCGACACGGGCGGATTCAACCCGTTCTTCCCGCGGGACTTCGCAATCACCCTGCCTGACCGCAGGCAGATCGGGGCAACCGTCACCTACCGGTTCTGACCGGTCGCGGGAAGAAGCAAGTACCCGGATGGGACAAGGCCCGCACCGCAAGGTGCGGGCCTTTCCTTTTTCCGCGGCTCAGCCCGGCCAGTCGGCATACAGGCGCCTGCGAATCTCGCCCACCTGGGCCCGCAGGCTGTGACAGGACCTGCCGGCCATCTGCTCGAAATCCGGCCTGACCGCGAAGGCCCCTGAAGCAATGCACTGGAAACATCCGGACAGCATCCGCGCAACCTTCTCACCCCGGGCAGCGATTTTCTCGTCGGCCATGAAGCGGGTGATGTTCTCCTGGAGACTGATCGCCTCATAGCGCACCCGGGTACCGAAGACGTCGTTGACCGCGGCTACGATCTCCGCCTGGGTGACCGGCTCTGCGCAGATGGACCAGGTACGCCCGGCATGGTCCTCGTCCAGCGCCAGGCGCGCATAGGCCACGGCGAGTTCACTGAGTGAGATGTAGCCGCAGCGGCCCTCCCCGCCGTTGTTGCGGTAGACCCCACTGCCACGGGCCGCGGCCAGGATATGGCCGATGTCGAGCTCCAGGTAGAGCCCGTTGCGCCCGATCGTCCAGGCCAGCCCGCTCTCGCGCAGGTCGGCCTCGGTCTGCCGGTTCTCCTGCTGCATCGGCCAGAACAGTGTCTCTTCCTCTCCCGGGCCGCCGATCACGCTGGTGAAGATCACGCGCCCGACCCCGGCCTCGCGCGCGGCAGCAATCACATTGCGGTGCATCGCCAACCGGTCCCCGGTGCCGACGGGCGCGGAGATCATCACCAGTACGTTGACGCCCTCCAGCGCCCCGCGCAATGCTGCTGGATCCAGGTAATCCCCGGCGCGTGCCTCGACCTCGGCCATCGCCCAGTCGTCAGGCCGCCGAACGACCGCCGTCAGCCGGCCCCTGCTCCGCTCCGCCACCAGCTGCCCGAGAATCGCCCGGCCCAGCCGCCCCGAAGCCGCACTCACCGCCACATGCATCCTCACCCGCTCCCCTGAACCACCCGGCACCCCAGGCAAACCGCGAGCTTACCAACTCCCCCGCCCCCAGAAATGCGGGCCAAGTAGGGCCACCGCACGAAACTCGCCGGAGGCCACCCCCCTCCCGGCTGATCGCTCGGGAGGGGGGGTAGCCTCCGGCGCCCCTGCAGCGCCAGCCCCTCTTCATACCCGGCCCGGAAACTTTCGAAACCGTCACTCGATTTTCACCACATGGCTGGCATAATCCCCCGGTCTTCAACTGCGCAAAGGAGGTGATCCAATGTCTGGTGGGATTTGGATGGTGTCCTTCGAACCAGCACGTTGTGGCTGCACGGTGGAGGTCCTCCGCCGCTAGGTCGCGCAGGGACCTTTCAGGTCCCGGGGTTGGGGACACCCGATCTCACGGAGGGCCGCCCATAGGGCGGTCCTCGTTGTTTGAGTACCAGTTGCGCGGCCCGCGTTGTATAGGGCCTAATATAACGCGTGCTGTCTGGCCGCCAGGAGCGCCCCCGTGAAAACCTCCGTCGCCGGCCGCTTCTGGCTCAATGTGGATGATCGTGGCTTCCTCGGCACCGGCCGCGTCGAGCTGCTGGAGCGCATCCGCCGTACCGGCTCGATCTCGGCAGCCGCCCGCGAGATGGGGATGTCGTACAAGGCTGCGTGGGATGCCGTCGATGCGATGAACCGACTGGCCGAGCAGCCGCTGGTGTTGCGCCAGGCCGGGGGCAGCCGGGGCGGCGGTACACGGCTGACGCCGTTCGGTGAACGCGCGATCGCCCAGTACCGTGCGGCAGAGGCCGAGTATCACCGGTTCATGGACCGGCTGCGTGAAGCCATGCCGGAGCCTGAGGACAGCGACGACGGACTCAGGCTGCAGACCTCTGTCGCAAACCAGTTCCGTGGCCAGGTCAGCCGGATAGATGATGGCGGAACGCTGAATGAAGTCACGATCGATGCGGGCGGGCGCTTCGAACTGACCGCCATCGTTTCGGCCAGCACGATGGCGCGCATGGCGCTGGCTCCCGGCAAAGCGGTCATGGCGCTCATGGATCCGACCATGATCCTGCTCGCCGAGCCACAAGCCGGCGCACATTACAGCGCACGCAACCGCCTGCGCGGCACGGTGCTGGAGCGCCGTAATGTGGGCGTCAACGGGGAGGTCCGGATCGACCTTGGTGGTGGCCTGGTCCTGCTTGCCATTGTGACCAGCGAGTCGCTGGCGGCCAGCTGGCTGCGGCCAGGACGCACGGTTGAGGCGCTGGTCAAGGCGCAGCACCTGATGCTGGCGGCCACGGCATGATCAGGGCCTGCCTGCTGCTCTGTTCGCTGCTGCTTGCGCCCCCGTCCAGCGCCGGCCAGGAGCTGCGCATCGCCGTGGCGGCCAACTTCGCCGGAACGTTTGACCAGCTCTCGGCCTTGTATTCCGAGCAGCACCCCGGTGTCAGCTTCATCGTGACCAGCGGTGCCTCGGGCAAGCATTACGCACAGATCAGCCAGGGTGCACCCTTCGACCTGTTCTTCTCCGCAGATGACCGGATGCCGGCGGAACTGGCCGCCAACGGGCATGCGCTTGAGCAGACCCGCACAGCCTATGCAGAGGGGGTACTGGCGCTCTGGAGCGGGGACCCCGGTCGGCTGGGAGATCAGGGTGCTGACTGGCTCCGGGGTGGTGAGTGGCGGCGGATCGCGGTCGCCAACCCGCGGGTCGCGCCCTACGGTGCTGCGGCCATGGCCGTGCTGGATGGCCTTGGCATCGAGACCGGGCGCGGGCGAGTGGTCACTGGCCAGAGTGTCGGGCAGGCCTTCGCGTTTGCCAGCAGCGGCAACGCGGATGCCGCGTTCGTCGCCCTGTCACAGGTGATCGGGTTAGAACGGCAGTCAGGGCCCGGATCCCGCTGGCTGCCTGAGCCGGACAGTTATCCGCCAATTCGCCAGGAAGCGGTCGTGCTGCGAGCCGCACGGGATCCCCGGCTCGCCCATGCCTTTCTCGACTGGGTCCTCAGCGATGCCCGGGCGCAGGCGGTGATCCGCGATGCCGGCTACCGGCTTCCGGAATGACGGCCATGGCCGGAGACCTGATCAGCGCAGCTGACCTTGCCGCACTCTGGCTCACGCTGAGACTCGCGGCGATCACAACCCTGCTGCTGCTGGTGCTCGGCACGCCGCTGGCCTGGTGGCTTGCACGCACCCGCGCACGCGCCCGGGTGGCGGTGGAAGCGCTGGTCGCCTTGCCGCTCGTGCTGCCCCCCACCGTACTCGGCTTCTACCTGCTGCTGCTGCTCGGCATCCAGGGCCCGCTCGGTGCACTCGGGCTGCCATCGCTGGCGTTCACCTTCACCGGCCTAGTCATCGGGTCTCTGGTCTACTCGCTGCCGTTCGTCGTGCAGCCTCTGCAGACGGCGTTCACGTCAATCGATGAGGCCACGCTGGAAGCGGCTGCAGCCCTGCGTGCGGGCCCCTGGGACCGCTTCGTCAGTGTCGTACTGCCGCTGGCCCGGCCCGGATTCCTCACCGCAACCGTACTTGGCTTCGCCCACACGGTGGGTGAGTTCGGTGTCGTGCTGATGATCGGCGGCAACATCCCGGGCGAGACCCAGGTCGTCTCCATCGCCATCTACGATCATGTCGAGGCATTGGACTACCGCTCGGCACACGTGCTGTCCGCGCTGCTGCTGACGCTGTCCTTCATGATGCTGCTCGCGGTCTATGCGACCAATGGCCGGTTCCGGATGTTTGCCCGATGAGCGTGGTATTCCGCCTGCGCCTGACCCGTCCCGGCTTCACGCTGGATGCCGCTGCCGAGCTGCCTGGTCTCGGAATCACGGCCGTGTTCGGCCGATCCGGCTGCGGCAAGACCACGCTGCTGCGCTGCCTTGCCGGCCTGGAGCCCGCGGCCGAAGGCGAGGTGATCGTCGCCGGAGAAACCTGGCAGAGCGCGGACTCGAGACTTCCGGCGCATCAGCGGTCCGTCGGTTACGTCTTTCAGGATGGCCGGCTGTTCCCGCATCTCGATGTGCGCGGCAACCTGAACTTCGGCTACCGCCGCGCAGCGCCCGCCCGCGTCCGGCTCAGGCCGGATGACGTGATCGGCCTGCTGGGTCTCGCGCCCCTGATGGACCGGCGGGTGGCCGGACTGTCGGGCGGAGAGCGCCAGCGTGTGGCGATCGGCCGCGCACTGCTGACCAGCCCGGACCTGCTGCTGCTCGACGAACCCCTGGCTGCGCTCGATGCGATCAGCAAGGCGGAGATTCTGCCGTGGCTGGAGCGACTGCATGCCGAGCTGCGGCTGCCGGTGCTGCTGGTCACCCATGCACGCGACGAGGTCGCACGGCTCGCCGATCATCTACTGCTGCTGGATAATGGGAGCCTGCTGGCCGAGGGCCCGCCGGCGCAGCTTTTCACCCGTGCAGATCTTGCGCTCAGCGCGACGGACGATGCCGCTGCGCTGCTCGATGCCGAGGTCAGCGCATACGATGAGACCGACCGGCTGCTGGAACTCCGGCTTGGCGTGCAAACTCTCTGGGTACCTGCGGCAGCGTGTCCGCCAGTCGGTGCTGTACGTCTGTCCATCCAGGCCCGGGACGTCAGTCTCGCGATGTCCGCACCAGAAGACTGCAGCCTGCTCAACTGCCTCGACGTGACTGTGTGTGAGCTGTCCGGGGAGCTGCAGCCGGGGGAACTCCTGGCCAGACTGGACATCGCTGGCCAGCCTTTGCTGGCGCGCATCTCGATGCGCTCTGCACGTCAGCTCGACCTGGTACCCGGCATGCGGCTCAAAGCCCTGGTCAAGGCCGCTGTCATCAGTGGCGCAGGCGCCGCTGCCCCACCCGGAGGACTGCATCCCGGACGGGCGGGACCTAAGGCAGCGTGGGAGGACCGGCAGGCGCCATGATCATCTCACCCCGGGGCAGCTCTTCGTGGGAGAACTCCGCCTGCAGCCACTCCGCTTGGGTCATGAAGCGCAGGAAGTACTCGACCGGCCAGTAGTGGCCGTTACGCTCGAATCCGGCCCGCCCCGGGTGTGCGGTCACATCGACGTTGAAGGCCTGGCGCAGCGGCCAGTTGGTGGCAGGTGCTGGATCGTCCGTATTGAGCAGTGACAGCGCGAAGTCGGCACAGCGACCATGGTGACGTGAGCCGTTCGACCAGTCCGTGAATCCACGGATCTGGAACGCGTCGAGGAAGACCATGTCCACGCGCACTGGCTGCAGCGCCTTCACCCGCAGCTGTTCGCACAGGGCGTCACCCATCCATGCCCCGGCGCTGTGCATTACCAGCAGGACCTCACCGAGCCCAGGCTGCTCGGCCGCCAGCCTGGCGCCCAGCCCGGCCCCGATCCGGCTGGCCGTGGCGCCAGCGCGCAGCCGGAGGTCCGACCATGGCGACCAGTCCACGTAGCGCACGATCGTATCCGGACCTGTGCCTTGGGCCAGGCGTTCGACGATCGCGGGAAACTGGGGGTTGTCGCTGTCCTGGCTGCCGTGGACCACCAGCACCAGGCGGCTGATGCCTGCAGGCAGCGCCAGCTCCGGCGCTGGCGCTGCCTGCGGGCTGCGAGCCAGGAGCTCCAGCGCGATGACGGTCACGGCACAGCAGAGCAGCAATGCAGACAGCAGGCGTGAGACTTTCATCCCGGCATTGTAGCTTGAGGCCACCCCACCCGGCGGCTTTACGGACCGGTCAGCCGGCAGCCGCAACCCTGGCCGAATGTTCCGCGTGCGCGGCTACTGCGCCCAGCGCCGCAGGCACCCGCTCGGGCGGGCCGAGAAGGTAGCCCTGCCCCAGCGTGCAATCCACTGTCAGCAGCATCGCGATCTGCTCCCGTGTCTCGATGCCCTCGGCGACACACTCCATGCCCAGGTTGTGCGCAAGACTGATGATCGCATGCACCAGCGCTATGAACTCCTTGCGCTCGCTGTGCAGCTCGCTGATGAAGGAACGGTCGATCTTCAGCACATCGAAGGGAAACTGGTGCAGGCAGGACAGCGAGGAGTAGCCTGTCCCGAAGTCATCCAGCGCCGTGCGGACTCCCGTGGCCCGCAGCTCCGCCAGCACGGCCGTCTCGTCCCCCGATGACTGCATCAGCATGGACTCAGTGACTTCGAGCTGCAGGTTCCGCGGCTGCATCCCATGACGGTCCAGGATCTCGGCCACGCGCCTGTTGTACCCGGGAGCCCTGAGTTGCGCAGGAGAGACATTTACGCTGATGTAGTCGGGCGCTCTCACGCCCGGCATCTGCTCCCATTCCCTGAACTGCCGGCAGGCCTCGTCGAGAATCCAGTCGCCCAGCGGCAGGATCAGCTGCGTGTCCTCGGCCACGCCGATGAAGTACTCAGGCGATATGGCACCACGGTCCGGATGCTGCCATCGAACCAGGGATTCCACAGCCTGCATGCGCCCGTTCTCTATCGAAAGGATCGGCTGGTAGACGAGATAAATCTGTCTTGTGCCGATCGCAGCCCGAAGATCATTTTCAAGGAGCAGCCTCGTGGCTATGGCCTCCTGCATCTTCGGGTCAAACATCACATGGCAGTTCTTGCCGCGCGCCTTGGCCTCGTACATGGCGACATCAGCATCCCGGAGCATATGGTCGGCGGTGGCATGCTGGGGTCCGTTGCAGACCACCCCGATGCTGACGGGAGCCGTGATCACATGCTGTCCGAGCAGGTAGGGCTCGGCCAGCACCGAGACGAGCCGGGCAGCGATCGCACCCGCTGTTTCCGGTTCAGGCAGGCGGTCGAGCAGCACGATGAACTCGTCCCCGCCAAGACGAGAAAGTGTCACCGGTCCGGTATCGCCAGCGACGATGTCAGTCCGGCGCAGATTGACCATGAGCCGGTCTGCCATCTGCTTGAGCAGCAGATCGCCGGTGTCATGGCCCAGGCTGTCATTGATGAACTTGAACCGGTCGCAATCAAGAAACAGCACCGCAAAATGGTAACTGCTCTCGCCTTCTGCCCGTTGCAGGGCTGCGCCTATCTGCTCGTGAATAGCCGTGCGATTGGCCAGGCCAGTCAGCGCATCGCGGCGAGCGATGGTCTGCAGCTTTTCGAGCATCCTGTTGCGCTCGAGCGTGACCGAAACCCTGGCCAGCAGTTCGTGGCGTCGCAGCGGCTTCTGGATGTAGTCGCTGGCACCTGCAGCGAAGCACTGGCGGATCACCTCGTCGCCGATCGAGGCGGTGACGAAAATCACCGGAATCTCGGCAAGCTGGGCTTCCCCCCGGATACGCTGCAGGAAATCGAGACCCGGCTCGCCCGGAAGGTCGAAGTCGAGCAGGATCAGGTCAGGCCGCAGGGATCGCATGATCACGTCAGCCTCACCGGCATCGCTGGCACTGTGCAGCTCTACGCCAAGCCCCCGCAGCAGCACCGCGGCCAGCCGGTGGATCGCAGGATCATCGTCGATCAGCAGGATCCGGTCAGCCATCGACACGCTCCCCTGCGGTATCAGCATGGCCTGACCCCCGGGCAATGCCAGACGCCGCAGCCCGTGCGAGACTGCACAGCCGGCTGACTGCTGCTGTTGCCGCAACCAGGCCTTCCTCCAGGGCCAGGGTCTCGACGTGGGCGGCCGCATCCGTGATGGACGGAAAGCCATAGCCACCGGCAGCACCCTTGAGCTGATGAGCCAGGCGCACAAGCTCCTGGACAGAACCGGAATCGAGTAACTGCTCGAGCCTGTCGGCCCTGGCGGCAAGCTCAGCCGCGAACTCGGTGACGAGATCAGTCATCTCGGGATCATCAGCCAGCTCACTGACCAGAGTGCCGTGCCCGGCTGATGCATACTCCGTGCAAAGACGTATCAGCTCCTTGCGCTGGATCGGCTTCACCGCATAGGCGTCGCATCCCGCTTCCAGACAGCGCCTTGACTCGCCCTCCATGGCGTGGGCAGTCAGCGCGATGATTCCGGCCTTCCAGCCAAGATCTCGCAGCTGACGAGCGAGGCTGTAGCCATCCATGACCGGCATCTGCATGTCGGTAACGATGAGGTCGACAGGCGCCGGGCAGCGCAACCTGGTGCCCTGCTGTCCACCCTCCAGCAGAATGGCCAGTGCTTCCGCACCGTGCGCCGCGACTTCGACATGGGCTCCGGCACAGCCCAGCAAGTGGGCAACAAGACGCTGATTGTCCGGACCGTCTTCCACCAGCAGGATTCGGACTCCGGAGAGCGGATTGACAGCAGCGCCACGAGTGGGAGCACTCCCACCCACAAAGGCCGGCGGCTGGAGCGCCAGGGGCTTTCCGTCGGTCCAGCGGACGCCGACGAGGGCGCCGGTCGGGAGGCTCAGAGTGAAGCAGCTCCCCTCGTCCACATGGCTCGTCACGTCGATCACCCCGCCCAGCATCACCGCAAGCCGCTGGCTGATATGGAGCCCCAGCCCGGTACCGCCGAATCTTCGCGTGGTGGTTTCGTCAGCCTGGGAGAAGGCGTCGAACAGACGCTCGATCTGGGCCGGGGTCATACCGATGCCTGTATCGATGACAGCCACGTGCAACATCCTGGCTGTCTTGTCGCAGCTTGCCTCGACGGCAACACCGCCCTGCTCGGTGAATTTCACGGCGTTGCCGACCAGGTTCAGCAGAATCTGGCGAAACCGGACAGGATCACACTGGATGCTGTCCGGAATCATGCCAGCCACCCGCAGCCCCAGGCTGATGCCCTTCTCCTCCGCCCGGACCTGCATGAGGTCGACAACCTCGCGCAGCAGTTCCAGGGGGCAGACCGCGGTCTTTTCCACCCGCACCCGGCCGGCCTCGATCCTGGAAAGATCGAGGATGTCATCGATGATCGTCATCAGGTGCTGGCCATTGCGGTGAATCGTCCGGACCCAGGCAGACGCCTGCGGGGAATGGATACCGCCCTCGTCGCCCAGCAGCTCGGCATAGCCAAGGATCGCGGTCATCGGCGTGCGGATCTCGTGGCTCATGTTTGCGAGGAAAGTCGTCTTGGCGGCGCTGGCCGCCTGTGCTGCGGAGGCGAGTTCCTCGGCGCGGCGTGTCGCCGACTCGAGTTCGTTCTCCCGACGGACCTGGTCATCAACAACCTCGGTGAAGATAACGATCCCGCCGATCTCGCCCTCGTAGTTGATCCATGGATGAACCTGCCACCGCAGCCAACGGGTGCTGCCGTCTGCCCGGGTCAGGCACTCCCGGTCTCCCGTTACGGTCTCGCCCGCGAGTGCGCGCTGGTGTACGTCACGCCAGAGGCGCGTCTCCGGCGCAATGTCATACAGACAGCGCCAGCTGGCATCCTCGCTGGAGAGCTGGTTCTGCAGGTACCAGCCCTGGCTTGCGACCAGACAGCGCATCTCGCGGTCGAACATGGCCATCGCGCCGGGCATGTTCTCGACGAAAAGCCGCAGACGGGCTTCGAGCGCCGCCAGTTTGGACGCTGCGTTCTTCTCCTCGGTGATGTCATAGTTCGCCCCGGTGAACACCAGCCGGCCCGAGTGGTACTGCAGCGAGCCGCTGGCACGAATGTGCCGTTGTCCAAGAAGCGGACGGGCCACCCGGAAGGTCACCTGGAACCTGTCACCCGGCTGGGTGCACCGACCCAGCGCGGCAGCCACACGCGGGCGGTCGGCTGCATGGACCTTCGTCTTCCAGTGCCATGAGGGTGTGCGAGGATCATCGATGGCAACGCCGAACAGGCGATACATCATCGGCGCCCAGTAAAGCAGACCGGTCTCGGGGGCGAACTCCCAGAGGCCTATGCCAGCCCCCTCCGTCGCAACCTCAAGTCGTCGCGCGAGGCTCTCGAACTGTGCCTTGGCACGGTACTGCTCGGAGATATCCCGGCTGACCACGAGGAACTGGTCGCCCGCCATCGGTATCACCCGCAGCTCGATATGCACCGCACCCTGGTCCTCGCCGGGTGGATCGGGGATCTCGAGCTGCAGTTCGACGATCTGTGACGAGCAGGCACTCTGCTCGATCGCATTCATCAGCTTGGCCGCCCGCTCCGGGTTGAGCAAGGCCGAGAGCTGCCGGCCAACGAGCTGCTCGGGTGTAGCCAGCAGCCCTGCCCGGCCGGAGGCATAGACCTCACGGATGGTGCCCGCCCTGTCAATCACGAACAGGCGGTCCGGCAGCGCGGCCAGCAGGGCACGGATCCGGGCCTCGCTGGCCCGCAGAGCCCTGGCCATCCGTTCGCGGTCGGAGACATCGCGTGCGAACACAAGGGTGTACGCCTGCCCGTCGAGCACTATTCGCCGGGCGGTCATCTCGACTTCAAACAGGCTGCCGTCCCGGCGCTTGTGCACTGAAGGAAAACTGACGACCTTGCCAGCTCTGATGTCTCCCTCCCTCTCCGGAGGCGGACGCGAGCGCCCGGGCGCAAGCAGCGAGATCACCGGTCTACCGTCGAGGGCGCCCGCAGCATGGCCATGCATCTCCTCGGCAGCACGGTTGGCCCAGACGATATGCCCTCCCCGCTGCTGGTCGGCACCGAGGAGCAGCACTGCATCAGGGGCGAGGTCAAGGATGTGGCGGAGCTGCGCGGCTTCCTGCAGAAGGCTGCCCGGATCAACCTGGATCCCGGACAGCGCATCCCCAGACCGGATGTGCAGCGCCACATCCGGTTCATGGGTAACGGCTTGACTCCCGGAGCACTCCCGGGGGAGCTGGTCGATCATTGCTTGAACCGTGACTGGGGGTCGACCCCCATGTCCATGGCGTATCGACGCGCCGTGACATGGACTTTAGAGAGGCGGGAGAGACACGTCACAGTTCGACCAATTCCCGCCCCGGCGCTGCGCCTCGTGCTGCATGCCAGCCAGTGCCGGGCTAAAGCTGGAGCAGCCTTGGCCGACACATAGAGGACGGGACAGACAGGAACACCCTGCGATGACGCCTGCCGGCAACAAGAACGTAACGTCGATCGACCAGGGCAGGCCCAGACGGCGGCGACCCGACCGGGAATTCGTGGCACAGGCCGGCCGCTTGCTGGGCGACGGGGAGGGGCGCATTCCCGAGCTGCTCCACGAGCTGCTGAGCCCTGACGTTACAGCAGCGCGGATCTGCCGGCTGCTAGCCTCCGATGTTGCCCTGAGCGCACGGGTGCTCAAGGTCGCCAACTCTGCCTGGTATGGCCAGCACCGCAACATCTCCTCGATAGACCGTGCCATCGTCGTGCTTGGATTGTCCGTGCTGCGCAGGCTCGTACTCGCGGCCAGCTGCCTCAGGATACGCAGGACACGCCAGGCCCCCGGCCTGCCTGATTCCGGGGCGGTGATCGCCCACAGCCTGGCAGTCGCCATCGGTGCGCAGCTGCTGGCAGCGGAACAGGGTGACACTGACCCGGAAACCGCCTTCGTGGCCGGGCTGCTTCATGACTTCGGGCTGCTCGTCGAGTTCAGCATGGAGGCCGAGGGCCTCGGTGCAGACCTGACCACACCTGGCCAGGCCACGATCGGCGGCACACCAGAGGCCTGGCTCAGTCGCGAGCGGCAGCACTTTGGCTGGGACCACACCGACCTGGGTGCAGCACTGCTCGAAAGTTGGCAGATTCCGGAGAACGTGGTGTACTCAACCGAGTGGCACCACCAGCCGACGCATGCACCACACTCTGCGAAGCGCCTGTCTGCCCTGGTCGCGCTCGGGGATGCGCTGGCCGGCAACATCGGCATGGGGCTGACCTTATTCTCGGAGCCGGAAGAACCAGCGCCTTGCGTGCTGGAGGCGCTCGGATTCGACTGGGAGGAGCGCTGCGAATGGCAGCAGCGCATGGCGGATGAGCTCCGCCCCTATGCCAGCCTGGGCGCCTGACGAGCACCCGGGCCGCGACCATCTATCACGGCAGGCAGACCGGCAGGCGCAGGCTGGCCCTGAGGCCGGGGGCATTGTCCTCCAGCAGCACGCTGCCCCCATGGTGGGCCGCGATGGCCTTGACCAGCGAGAGGCCCAGCCCGCTGCCAGGAGCCAGGCCCGCATTGCTTGCCCGGTAAAAGCGGTCCAGGGCGCGCTCGCGCTCCTCGGGCGGAATGCCGGGTCCGCGGTCCGCAACCTCGACGCGTAGCCAGCCGGGTTCACGACGCAAGGCAAACTCGACGACAGATCCGGGCGGCGAATACTTGATCGCATTGTCCAGGAGGTTGGCTATGGCCTGGAACAGCAGATCGCGGTCTCCGCGTACGCTCCCGCTGCCCGACTCCAGAACGAGCTCGATCGCCTTTTCCTCGGCCACAGCCTGGTAAAGCTCCCAGGCATCGTGCAGCAGTGGATCCAGCGGAACCTCGGTGGCCGGCTGGTCATGGGTACCCGCTTCGATACGGGCGATGCGCAGCAACGCGCGGAAGGTGGCCAGCAACTGGTCAGCCTCGGCCAGGCAGCTCCTGACCTCCTCCCTTGAAACCTCGGCCATCTGCGGACTGACCACCAGCGCCTCGAGCCGCCCACGCAGCCGCGTCAGCGGTGTACGCAGGTCATGGGCAATATTGTCGGCGACGGCGCGCACCCCCTCGACCAGCAGGTCGATGCGGTCCAGCATCTGGTTGAGGTTCTCCGAAAGCTGGTCGAACTCGTCGTGGACAGGACTTACAGGCATGCGCTTCTGCAGCCGGCCTGTCATGATCTCGCGACTGGTCCGGTTGATCACATCTATACGCCGCGTCACGCTGAGGCTCACGATGAGACCACCGGCCAGAGCCAGCATGAGCGCCAGCACCAGCGTCAAGGTATAGGCCCGGTTGAGCCGCCGCTGGATCTCGAGAATATTGCTGCCGTCCTGCGCCACGAGCAGCTGGCGTCCGTCGTCGAAGGCCAGCACCTGTCCGCGCCCGGGCGCCGAGATCCCGTCACGCGCGACAAAATCGAAGTCGTACCAGCCGCGTTCGTCGAACTGCCCCTCCGGCCAGCGCGGAATCGTGCCGGCGACTGGGTTGCCTTCCGGGTCAAGCAGCAGCAGAACGGCGGAGGGATCGATATTGCTGCGGCTGTGAAGGGCGATGAGCGCTTGCAGGTCCCCGTCGCCGCGCCGGCCAAGCTCGCTGACCAGCGAAAGGATGCGCGCCTGCACGACGGCATCGTTCTGCTGACCAAGCTGGGAGAGGGTAGTCAGGTAGATGTAGCCAATAAGCACCAGTGCAGAGGCGCCAAAAACCCCCATGTACCACCAGGCCAGCTGGAACGTGGAGGTACGGAGCAGCCTAAGCGGATTCACTCAGCCTGTATCCGACGCCGCGCACCGTGTGGATCAGCGGCTTGTCGAAACCCTTGTCGATCTTGCTGCGCAGGCGGCTGATGTGCACGTCGATGATGTTGGTCTGGGGGTCGAAGTGGTAGTCCCAGACGTTCTCCAGCAGCATGGTGCGCGTCACCACCTGGTCATGGTGGCGCATCAGGTATTCGAGCAGGCGGAACTCGCGGGGCTGCAGGTCAACGACGGTGCCGGCACGGCACACCTCGCGACTCAGCAGGTCCACCTCGAGGTCGCCCACGCGCAGTTCGGTCACCTGGTCCGGGCGCCCGGCCGGCCGCCGCGTCACGACCTCGAGGCGAGCCAGCAGCTCCGCGAATGCGAAGGGCTTCCCGAGGTAGTCGTCGGCACCCGCCCTGAGGCCCTTTACCTTCTCCTCGGCCTCGCCCAGTGCCGACAGTATGATCGCCGGCGTGTGCCTGTCCGAGGCCCGCAGCGTGCGCAGGATCGTCAGGCCGTCCACGCCTGGCAGCATGCGGTCGACGATCAGCGCGTCATAGTCGTTCGTGGTTGCCAGGAACAGGCCTTCCTTGCCGTCTGCCGCATGGTCGACCGCATGGCCGGCCTCGGCCAGGCCATTGACGACGAAGCCCGCGATCCCGGGATCATCTTCTATCACCAGTATGCGCATGGGTCCGATGATAGCTGGAACCCAAAAAAAAGGTCCGGGAAGCTCGTCGCACCCGGACCCAGTTCAGTCAGACTTCTTGCAGCACCCGCGCAGGGGGAAGACGCGGGGGTGTCTAGACCTGGTTGAATCATAGCGAGCCGTACCTGTCTTCCGCGTGGACGGAAAATTAACGATCGTTAATCCTCTTCCGCGGGCAGCGCATAGGCCAGCAGCCAGTCACCGGGCTTGCGGGGGTAGAGGAACTGGTGGCCGCCTGCCGCCACGACGACGAACTGGCGCCCGTCGGCTTCATAGGTCATCGGCGTGGCCATCGTCGCGGTCGGCGTATCAGTCTCCCAGAGCTTGCGCCCGGTCTCGATATCGAAGGCGCGCAGACGCTCATCCGGCGCCGAACCGACGAACACCAGTCCGCCTGCGGTCGCGATCGCCCCTCCGGCGCCGGGAACACCCCACTCCAGCGGCAGAGGCAGCGGAGCAAGGCGGTCAATGGAACCCAGCGGCACCTCCCAGCGGATCTCGGCCGTGTTCAGGTCCAGCGCAAGCAGCGTGCCCCACGGCGGAGCCGTGCACGGCATGTTGAACGGGGAGAGCAGCGGCCCCTGGGTCTGGGCGTACGGCGTGCCGCTGATGCGGCCTGGCGGACCCAGCGGACGGCCGGCGCCCGGTGCATCGATGACGGCAGGATCAAGCTCGTCCGCCTTGAGCAGCTGCAGGTAGTAGGGGATCCGCGCAACCGAGGTAATCAGCCAGCGTCGCTCCGGATCCCAGGCGCCGCCACCCCAGTTCGCGCCGCCGCCCATCGCGGGATACATCAGTGTGCCCTGGAGGCTCGGCGGCGTATAGAGCGGGCCGTAGCGGAATGAGGCGATGGCCTCCCGGCATTTCTGCCGGTCATAGAAGGTCAGGCCCCAGGCATCATCGGGCGTGATGTCGAGCGGGACCAGCGGCGGCAGCCAGGCGGGAAACGGCTGCGTAGGTGAAAGTACCTCGCCCGGCACACCGTCTGTCGGCACCTCGCGGTCCTCGACCGGGTAGACCGGCTCACCAGTCTCGCGGTCAAGCACGAACACCAGTCCCTGCTTGGTCAGCTGGATCACGGCCGGCACCATGCGCCCCTGATGCGGAACTTCAGCAAGGATCGGCTGGGCCGGCACGTCGAAGTTCCATACGTCGTGGCGCAGTATCTGGTAAGACCAGGCGACCTCGCCGGTCTCGGCGCACAGTGCGACGACCGAGTTCGCGTGCCGGTTGTCGCCCGGCCTGCTTGCGCCGTAGAAGTCCGGCGAGGTGCTGGATGTCGGCACGAAGACCAGCCCGCGTTCCGGGTCGGCCGACAGCATGCTCCAGGCGTTCGCACCTCCGGTGGTCGCCAGAGCCTCGGCGGTCCACTCCCCGTGGGCAGGGTCGGCGGGGTTGCGCGGGACGGGGTCGAACTGCCAGCGCAGCTCCCCGCTGCGTGCATCGAAAGCGCGAACCATGCCGCTGGCCGCGTCGGCACGCCGCTGCTTGCCGTTCACGGCCGAGCCAAGTATGACCACGTCACCGACGATCGCCGGGGGCGACCAGAAGTTCACGCCTTCAGGATCGGTCGCCGGGTTTGCTGCCCTTACCAGCGGGTCGGCATCGACGATGCCGTTCTCACCGAAGTCCTCGCAGGGCTCTCCGGTGGGCGCATCGACGGCCACCAGCCGCCGGTCCGTGGTCCCCATGAACACGCGGTGCGCGCAGGCACCCGGGGCGTTCTGATCCTCCGTCAGCTGCCGGTCCTGCCAGTAGCTGATGCCGCGACACTTGTAGGCCCCGAACGGCTGCGCCTCGACACCCGGATCGAAACGCCAAGCCTCCGTGCCGGTGGCTGGATCGAGTGCGATCAGCTGGTTCAGCGCCGAACACAGCACCAGGTGCCCGCCCGCCTCCGCAGGCAGTCGAATGGGGGTTACATGCATGCTGGAGAAGGCCTGGGCCGGGATCGCCGGCGGCAGCTCGCCAGTGCGAAAGCTCCAGACGAGCTCCAGCCTGTGCACATTGTCGCGGTTGATCGCCTGCAGCGAGGACCAGCGCTGGCCGCCAGGGTCGCCCCCGTAGTGCATCCAGTCGCCGGCCGTCGCCGGGGCCGCAAGGAGTGCGGCCACGCACGCAACGGCCCGCGAAAAAGGGCTGCTGGTTCCCGGGTCAAGGGTCATGGGCGGTCAATCTACCATAGGGCGCTGCCGCTGAACCCGGGGCGCAGCGGCGCACTCAACGGCCGGATATGGCTTGCGCCGGGCGACCTTCACTGGCACCGTGAGTGGCGAGCGGCTGCAATTTTCCTGCAGCGCAGCCAGGCCCGGCGCGGCCGGATCACCAGACCATCCATGGACGGGACCGCGACTTTGCAGGCAGCACTGCTGTCACTTGCCACCGCGCTGCCGCCTCACCGGTTGCGGCAGGAGGAGGCCAAGGCGATCGCCCGCCGGCGGTTCAGCGGCGCGAACGGCCTGTTCGCGCGCCTCGAGACCGTGTTCGATCACGCCGGGATAGCCACAAGGCAACTGGCCAGACCCGCGGAGTGGTACCTCGAAGAGGCCGGCTGGCAGGCCAGGAACGCGGCCTACCTGGAATCTGCCGACGCGCTGTACACACAGGCCGCGAGCCGCGCACTGGCGGCAGCGAAGCTTGAAGCCGCCGAAGTCGACACGCTGGTGACCGTATCGACTACCGGCATCGCTACGCCCTCCCTGGAGGCGCGCGCGGCGAGCGCACTGGGCTTTCGGCCCGATGCCGAGCGTGTGCCCTTGTTTGGCCTGGGCTGTGCCGGCGGCGTCTCGGGACTGGCGCTGGCCGCGCGGCTCGCGGCGAGTGGAAGGGTCGTGCTGTTCGTAACGGTGGAGCTGTGCTCCCTGGCCTTCCGCGGCGACAAGTCCAGCAAGGCCAACATCGTCGCCACGGCCCTGTTCGGCGACGGTGCTGCAGCCTGCCTGCTTGCTCCGGGCGATGGCGGCATCGCTCAGGTGGGACCGGGTGCGGAACACCTGTGGCCGGACACCCTGGGAATCATGGGCTGGAACGTCGAAGACCCCGGGCTCGACGTGGTTTTCGACCGCTCCATTCCTCCCTTCATCGAGACCGAGCTCGCGGGAGGCCTACGCATGCTGGAGGCGCGCTGTGGCGGCACGGTGGACCGCTTCGTCTGTCATCCGGGGGGCGCGAAGGTCATCGCGGCGCTGGAAAGCAGCCTGGGACTGCAGACGGGGTCACTGGACCACGAGCGGGCGGTGCTGCGCGAATGCGGCAACATGTCCGCGCCCACCGTGCTGTTCGTGCTCCAGCGCCTGATCGAGTCAGGCCTGCCGGAGCGCGCGATGCTGCTCGCACTGGGGCCAGGATTCACGCTCAGCGGGCTGCGGCTGGAGCGGCGCCCATGATAGCCGCTGCCGTACTCGCGCTGGTCACGCTGCAGCGGCTCGCTGAACTTGCCTACGCGCAGCGGAACACGCGTCGACTGCTGGCGCGGGGCGCGCGTGAGGCCGGAGCAGGCCATTATCCGGCTATCGTCCTGCTTCATACAGGCTGGCTCGCTGCGCTCTGGATACTCGCGCCCGGCCAGCCCGTAAGCTGGCTGCCGCTGCTGCTGTTCCTTCTGCTGCAGCCGGTGCGTCTGTGGGTCCTCCTCGCGCTGGGCGAGCGCTGGACGACGCGAATCATCGTGCTGCCTGGCGAGCCGCTGGTCAGGCGCGGGCCCTACCGCTTCGTGAAGCACCCCAACTACCTGGTCGTCGTGGCCGAACTCATCCTGCTGCCGCTCGCATTCGGGCTGTGGGAAATCGCGCTGGTTTTCACGCTGGCCAAGCTCGCCCTCCTCTGGATACGCATACGGGCCGAGGAACAGGCGCTGGCCGGGGCCCGGGATCACGAACCGTAGCGGGCACCCTCGGCCCGGCGTGGGCCCGCCGACGCGGCTGACTGCCTGGCCCGCTCGAACAGGCATATGGCGGCAGCCGCAGCCACGTTGAGCGATTCGCTGTCAGCGGACATCGGGATCGAAACCACGGCATCCAGTTCGGCGCGCAGTGATCCCGAGATGCCGCGACCCTCATTGCCGAATGCCAGGGCGACCGGGCCGGTCAGCCTGGATTCCCAGAGCGTCGTCTCACCCCGAGCCTCGCAGCCGAGTACTTGCGTCTGCCGGGCGCGCGCCCAGGCCGGCAGGTCGACCCGCTCGTGGATGGACAGTGAGAAGTGCGCGCCCATGCCTGCGCGCAGCACGCGAGGTGACCAGGGGTCGGCGCAATCAGTGGAGAGCAGCAGCGAACGAAGCCCGGCCGCGGCGGCGCTGCGCAGGATCGAGCCCAGGTTACCGGGGTCCTGGATCGCGTCCAGCAACACGGCCGGCTCATCGATGGATGGCAGCGCACCAGGCGAGGGGATGCGCACGACGGCGAGCAGGCCCGTAGGGGTGGTTAGCGGCGAGATGCGGCGGAACAGCCCCGGGGCAAGTACCAGGGGCTCCACCCGCTGTCGCTCGAGCCACGCCGCCAGCTCGGGGTTCTCGCGCGCGCGCGCGCTGATCACCAGCAGTTCAGGTGTTCCCAGCCGCTCGCAGGCGGTCGAAACAAGATGCAGGCCATCCAGCAGGGCGAGCTGCTCGCTGCGCCGGCAACGCGGCGAGTCCGCCAGCCCAAGCAGCCAGCGGAAGCGCGGATTGTCCGGTGAGCTGACCAGGGTCACGCCGCCAGCGCCCGGCAGACCGTCTTCAGTACCTCGACCCGTGCCCAGCGCTTGTCGTTCGCAGGCACGAGGTGCCACGGTGCCTCCCCGGTGTCCGTGCGCGCGACCATCTCGTTCACCGCCTCGCTGTAGGCCTCCCACTGCTCGCGATTGCGGTAATCCTCCTCGGTGATCTTGTACTTCTTGTAGGCCGTCTTCTCGCGCGCACGAAAGCGCCTCAGCTGCTCGCGGCGGTCGATGTGCAGCCAGAACTTGCACAGGACGATCCCATGACCCGTGAGCTGGGCCTCGAAGTCGCAGATCTCCTGGTAGGCCCGCTCCCACTCGTCTGGCCGGGCAAAACCCTCGACCCTCTCGACGAGCACCCGCCCATACCAGCTTCGGTCGAAGATCAGGACGCGCCCGGGTGGAAGCAGGTGGCGCCAGAACCGCCACAGGTAATGGTGCGCCTGCTCCTCGTCGGTAGGCGCGCCGACCGGGATCACCCGGTAATCACGCACGCTCATCGCCTGGGTCAGTCGACGTATCGCGCCCCCCTTGCCGGCCGCATCCCAGCCTTCGAACACCAGGATCGCCGAACGGCCTCTGTCGCGCCCGGCGCGCGTGAGGCGACCCAGCTCGGTCTGCCAGTGCCGCCGTGCCCGGCGGTAGCGATCGTAATCCTCGAAACGCTCATCCAGCTGCACCCCGCCCAGCGCGTCCGGGTAGCTGCCCCGCGATTGAGGCACCCTGGACGGACGTCGTCTGCGGAGTGACATACGCTCATGGAGGGCATCGCGCAGCTGAGTCGCCACGGCGAGGTTGCGTGCACGCGACTGGGCGCTGCGCACCGCGAACCAGGGCGCGCGCGCCGTGTGGGTGACGGCGAACATGTCCTCGATCAGGGCGACCATCTCTGCGTGGTCGCGGTAGGCCCGCCGGTCGGAGTTCTCCACCTGCCAGTACTCGTCATCGGGACCGGTGAACTTGCCCAGGCGCTTGCCAAGCTCCTTGCGGCTGATGTGCAGCCAGAACTTGATCAGCAGCGCGCCGTCGTCGACGAGCTCGCGCTCGAACTGCCGGACCCAGCCCAGCCGCCGAGCGAAGGCTGCAGCATCCAGGGAGCCCTTGAGCCGCTCACGCACCAGGGACGTGGCCCAGCTGCCCACATGCAGGCCGACACTGCCATGCGGCGGCAGTGCCCGCCAGTACCGCCAGAACAGAGGCCGCTCGCGCTCAGCCTCGGATGGCTGGACAAATACGCGCGTCACCAGGTAGCGCGCGTCCATCCAGTGCTGCAGGAGCTGGACAGTCTCGTTGATGCCGACCCGGTCGTCGCCGGCCACGAGCACGATCACCGGGTAGCGGGCCCGACGCAGGTCGTATTGCGCATTGACGAGGTCGACCCGCAGGTCAGCCTCCGTCCTGGCGTAATCGGCACGGCTCACGCGCGGCACCGGCTTGAGTTTCTCGAGCATCAGGACCGACCATAACTGCCCCGGGGCAGGATCGGCCAGCCTTGGTGGCGAGTCAAGCCAGCTCAGAAGCCTTGCAGGCCCTCGTCCAGCGGCGTGGCAAAGCTGTTGAGCGCCATGGCGATCAGCGTGTACTGGCCGACGGCGAACACGATATCCATCAGCTGGAGCGTCTTATAGTGCCCGGCCAGCACGGCCCAGGTGCCATCCGAGATCCGCTGGCACTGGTTGAGCTCATCGGCCGCACGCAGCAACGCCGCCTCGTGCATGACCCAGCCCGGCGCATCCGGGCCCTGCCGGACACGGGCGATCTCCTCGTCACTGATCCCCGCCCGTCGCCCGAGCAGCACATGCTGCCCCCACTCGTATTCGGACTCGCAGTTCCAGGCCGTGCGCAGCACCAGCAGCTCACGCTCGCGCGGGCTCAGCGTCGATGTCGGGCCCAGCACATGCGCGCCCACCTGCCCGAGCCGCCGCGAGGCCTCCATATGCCGCGCCAGCGTACCCAGCACGTTATAGAAGCCGCCCTTCTCGTGAGCATAAGCCAGCAGCTTGCGCTGCTCCTCATCCCACTCCTCGGGCGCCAGTGCCGCTACCAGCGTCAAGGCCCGTCTGTTCCCGGCAGATTGTCGCAATAGAACACACCCCCCGCCTCACTGCCGTCTTCCCCGCGCGTGAACACCCGGTAAGGGCCATAGTCATCCAGGATCCCGAACTCGTTCGTATACTGGTAGCAGAAGAAGTTGTTGAACAGGAAAACCCGCGGCGGAAAGAACGTGAAGGTCGAGAAGGCCAGCAGCAGAGTCACGTAGATCCCCGACGCGGCCGGCCTGCGCCAGGCGCCTAGCGGCTCACGCGTCAGCACGAACCAGCTCGTCAGCTGGCCGGCAGTAATGCCGAAGGTCATGATCATCAGCATGATCCACAGCGTCACCCGTGCACCGCTGGCCTGGACCCAGGCCATGTAGCTGAAATAACAGACAAAGATGACCAGCGGCGTCACCAGCAGCGCCAGCGCCTTGCCGAGCCAGTAGTTGTTGGCGAGGTGCCGCGTGTAGGTGTACTGGGCCAGCGCGAAGAACAGCCCCGGCCAGAAGTACATCTTCACGTGTTCCCAGGCGCTCTCGTTGACCGCTGCGAAGAACGCCATCGGTGTCCAGTAGTCACTGAGCTCGAAGGCGAAATGCAGCAACGAGCCCACCGTGGCGACCCAGAAGATGCAGACGATCTCCCAGAGGAGCAGCTTGGTCCTTGCAGTCATTGGCGGTTCCAGACAATTCCCGGCTGAGCATACGATACCCCGCTTATTCGTCGGGAGCCCCCCGGACGGAGCCTGACCGTCAGGCGGGGGCTGGCGTCAGTCGGCTGTCGACCTCGTCCTGCTGCAACTCGAAGATCCGCGCATAGACGCCATTGCGTCTCATCAGCTCCGCATCCGTGCCCTGCTCGACGACACGACCCTGCTCAAGCACCAGGATCTCGTCGGCATTGCGCACGGTGGACAGCCGGTGGGCGATCGTCAGCACCGTGCGGCCCCGGGACAGTTCGCGAATCGCCGCATTGACCTCACGCTCGGTGCCGACATCGAGGCTGGACGTCGCCTCGTCCAGCCCCAGGATCGGCGCATCCTTGAGCAGTGCGCGCGCGATAGCGATCCGCTGGCGCTGGCCGCCCGAGACCTTCGAGCCCATCTCGCCGACTCGAGTGTCATAGCCGTCGGGCAGGCTGTCGATCCACTCCCTGAGCCCGGCGCGCCGGGCCGCCTCCTCGATCTCGGCACGGGACGCATCGAGCCGGCCCATCCGGATGTTCTCGCCGATGGTCGAGTTGAAGATGTAGTTGCGCTGGGCGACCACGGCAACCAGGCCACGCAGGTCCTCGAGTCGAAAATCCTCCACCCGCTGGCCGCCGATCCGGATCTCGCCGGCATCGACGTCCCAGAAGCGCAACAGCAGGTTGGCGATGGTCGACTTGCCGGCCCCGCTGGTGCCAACGATCGCGTAGTGCCGGCCGGCCGGGATCTCGAAGCTGATCCCGCGCAGGACCTCCTGCCCGGGCTCGTAACCGAAGCGGACATCGCGGAAGCTGATCGAGGGCTCAGCGATCCGTGGCGAGCTGGCAACCCGGTCGGTGACCGCGGGTTGCTGATCGGTCATCTCGAACAGGCGCCGGGCCGAGACGATCGAGACCTTGTAGTCATTGACCACGTTGTTGATGCCCGCGGTCGCATTGAACGAGACCAGCGCGACGGCGATGACCACCGGAAGCTGCGTGAGCGGGTCGATCAGCCCCTGCTGCACCAGTCCCCAGCCGACCCAGAGCATCGCCAGCGCAGCCGCCCCGACGACGAACTCCGTGACCGCGCGCTGGAACGAGTCCGCACGCGCCAGGTGTTCCTGGCCAGACTGCAGCTTCTCACCAAGCTGCCAGGCTTCCTTGCGCCGGCGCTCGCCGGCACCGAATGCAATCGTGTCCCTGAGCCCCTGCAGGCTGTCGGTCAGGAATGCGTTGACCTCGCCCTGGTAGCGGCGCCAGTCATCACCGCCGGCGCGGCCGATCAGCGCTGTCAGCAGCGGCACGACCAGGCCCATCAGCAGCAGGAAAGGCAGCAGGGTCCAGGCGAAGGCCGGATGGTAGACATTGGCGAGGAACAGCAGCAGCAGCAGCGGCACGATCACCGCGCTGATGGCCGGCGCGATCGTGTGCGCATAGAACGGCTCGACCCGCTCGCAGTCGTTGATCACCCGGGAAACCGCATCACCGGTGCGCAGTCGCGTGGTGCCAGCCGGGGCCAGGGGCTCGATCCTGTCATAGAACTCGTTGCGCAGCATGGCCAGCAACCAGAAGGCCACGTAGTGCCCGGTGTAGGTCTCTATATAGTTGAACAACCCGAGAAAGAACGCGTACATCGCCAGCATGCCGACGACATACCAGAGCGTGGCAGCACCCGGGTCGGCGACATAGCGCCCGACGCCGGCCACCGCGAAGGCAATCAGCGCAACCTGCATCAGCAGCTTGATCGTCCGGGCGACGGTCGACACCACCATGACCCCGTTGAGTGGCCGCATGAACTTCAGCAGCCGGACCAGTACCTCGCGATGACTCATGCCACACCTCCCGCCAGCGCCGGATGCCGGCCCGGCCCCCCTGTGCCCACCATGTGCGCATACACGCCGCCCTGGCTCAGCAGCTCGGCATGGCTGCCCTGCTCCAGCACGCGACCCTCGCCCATCACGACGATGCGGTCAGCCTTCTCGACCGTGCTCAGGCGGTGGGCGATCAGCAGCACGCTCTTGTTCCGGGTCAGGCGCTCGAGGGCCTCGTGGATCACTTTCTCGGTCTCCAGGTCAATCTGCGAGGTCGGCTCGTCGAGCACGACGACCGGGGCATCCTTGAGCAGTGCGCGCGCGATGGCGATGCGCTGGACCTGCCCGCCGCTCAGCGAGAGCCCACGCTCGCCGACCACTGTCTGCAGTCCATCGGGCAGGGCACGGATGTGATCGAGGATGTTGGCGGCCGCACAGGCTGACTCGAGGTCGGCGTCCGAGGCATCGGGCCGGGCCACACGCAGGTTCTCGGCGATCGTGCCGTGGAACAGGTACGGGTCCTGTGGCACGAGCGCGAGGTGCTGGCGCACCCAGTCGGACGGCGCCTCGTCGACTGGCTGGCCGTCCAGGCTGATGCACCCGGACTGCGGTGCCAGCGCACGCAGCAGCAGGTTGGTCACCGTGGTCTTGCCCGAACCGCTCTGGCCGACCAGCGCCACCGTCTCGCCCGGTGCCACGGACAGGCTGAAGTGGTCGACTGCCGGGCGTGCGGCGCCGGGGAAGGTGAACGAGACGTCGCTGAAGGCCAGCGTCGGGCGCGGCTGTGCCGGCGGCATGGCAGCGCCCGGCGGGTCCTGGACCAGCGGCTGCTCGCCGAGGAAGGCAATGACTTTCTTCGAGAACTCGCGGCCCACGGCACCGGCAAAGAAGAACTGCCCGATCAGCGTCAGTGGCTTGGCGAACTCGGCGCTGACCAGGATCAGCGCGACCACCTCGCCCGGCGTCAGGGCGCCGGCCTCGAAGCGCAGCAGCGCCGTCACCGTCAGCACGACGGTGGTGCCCAGCGCGAAACCGAAGTCCACGAACAGGATCATGATCTGGTTGATCAGCAGCAGGCGCATGGTCTCCTTGCGCTGCGTCTCCGTCGCCTCGTGAATCTCCTCGCCGCGGTGCTTGCCCAGGTTGAACATCTTCAGCGTGGGCATGCCCTGGATCGAGTCCAGGAACTGCGCACTCTGCTCGCTGTTGACCTCGGCATAGCGCTGGCTGGTCTTGCGGAAGCGGCTGGCCATCATGCCGAGGAACAGCGGGGTCAACGGGATGCTGACGACCAGCGCCAGGCCGACGACCCAGTCGATCACGCCGATGAATATGCACAACAACACCGGCGTCGCCATGCCGACGACGAACTGGACGAAATAGACCCCATAGAACAGCTCGATCCAGTCCATGCCGTCGACGGCGACATTGACCAGCTCGCCGGTGCGCTTGCGGTCGAGCACGGCCGGACCCATGCGCAGAGAATGCTGGTAGACCTTGTCGCGCAGCGCAAGCTTGGTCAGCGCGGAGGCACGGTACTGCGCGGAGCGGTAGAGCCAGCCCAGCAGGAAGCGGACGGCCAGCAGCCCGGCCAGCAGCGGCGCCAGCGCCAGCAGCAGGTTCTCACCGGCCAACATGCCATCGATCACCTTGCCGATCTGCCAGTACAGCATCACGCTGACCAGGAGCGCGAGCACGCCGGCGGCAATTCCCACGATGATCCACCGGCTGGTGGACCGGACCATCAGGCTCCTGTCAATGCCAAGCATCGGGTTCCTCTTGCCGGTGGACCGGCGTCAGCGCAGGGGCCCTCAGGATGGTCTGTCGGGCCATGAAGGGGGCACAATACAGCTTGAATTAGAGTTGAAGGTCAAGCAGCCAGACGGCAGCCGGACATGGGAGGTGAACTGACAATCGGTGCGCTGGCCAGGCAGGCTGGTGTCAGCACCTCGATGCTGCGCTTCTACGAGCGCGAAGGCCTGCTGCGCCCGGCCGGGCGCACGGCTGCGGGCTACCGGCTCTACCCCCAGTCGGCGCTGCGCACCCTGCTGTTCATCCATCGCGCCCAGCGCCTCGGCTTCTCGCTGGGCGACATACGCCTGTTCCTCGAGGGTCGCGACACCTCCAGCATTGGCGGGGCAGAGCTGCGCGATCTCGCGCGCCAGCGGCTGGTCGACATCGAACGCCGGCTCACCGAACTGCTGGTGCTGCGGCATGAGCTCGACCTGTTCCTCGACGACCTCACCGAACAGGTCGATACCGGGGGCGATGCGGATGCCGCCGCGCTGTACCGCGAACTGCTGGATCATGTCTGCGGCCACTCGGGGCGGCAGCCGGGCCCGGCCTCGGTAGCCAAGCTGATGGCACGTCTGGGCTGCTCCCTGGCGGATACCGAGCTCGAGGCAATCTTTGCCAGGCTGAGGGGACGCCATGTCCACGTCTGGCGGGAGCAGGACGGCTACGCGGTACTGGTCCCCGGGTCCGACCCCGGGGTCGAACAGGCCATGAGCCGGCTGGCCGAATCCGAGCAGGCCTGCCACGCCCATGGGGTCCCGACGGTCAGCACGACCGACGAGGGGTTCCTGTTGCAGGCTCGCGGGCCCAATGCCTTCCTGTTCGCACAGCTTTTCCTGGCGCTCGAGGCTTCCGAAGCCTGACGAGTGCGGCTGCAGCATGCAGCTGCACTTGACCTTGTACCGGACTTCAAGGTGCATCATCGTCTGCACCTGATCCGGAAATTCTGACCCAGCATGGCCACCATCGACCAGAACGCAAACACTCGCCACCTGCGGATCGCCGGCATGGACTGTGGCAGCTGCGCGCTGACGATCGAGAACAGCATGCGCCAGCTGCCCGGGGTCGAGCAGATCGAGGTCAGCTTCGCCACCGAGTCGATGGAACTGCGGGGCAGCACGCCGATGGAACTGATCGAGCAGCGCCTGCGCGAGCTCGGCTACCGGCTCACCGACGCACCGGCCGGCAGCAGCGAGGCGGCGCTGCGGGAGCAGCGTGGCCTGAGGGGTTTCATCACCTTCCTGTGGAGCCAGCCCCGCCTGCGCATCGCCGGGGTCGCGGGCCTCGCGGTGCTGGCCGCGACGATCGCCGCCGTGCTGTTCCCGGCCCTCCCCGGTGCCGGCCAGCTGCACCTGCTCTATGCCGGCGTCATCGTCGTCGTCGGTGCGCCGATCTTCAGCAAGGGGTTCAGGGCGCTGCTGTTCGCCCGCCGCGTCACGATCGACCTGCTGATGGCGATCGCAACCCTGGGCGCACTCTTCATCGGTGAGACCGGCGAGGCGGTGACGGTGATCCTGCTGTTCACGCTGGGCGAGGCGCTCGAGGCCTGGAGCGCCAGCCGGGCGCGCGACTCCCTGCACAGCCTGCTTGCCCTTCAGCCGGACGAGGCGACCCTGCTCGAGCCCCACCATGGCAGCCATGGGCATGCGCATGCCCATGGCGATGACGAGGATCACCGTCAGCCGCACTGGCACAGCCGCGTGGTTGCTTCGGCCCAGGTCTCGGTTGGCGACCGCATCCTGGTGCGTCCGGGCCAGCGCATCCCCGTGGACGGCAGGATCGCCAGCGGCTCATCAGCCGTGAATGAGGCGGCAGTCACCGGCGAGAGCATGCCGGTGGAACGCCACCCCGGTGATGAGGTGCTGGCCGGTACCGTCAATGGCAGTGCGGCGCTGGAGATCATCGCCAGCCGTCCGGCCGGCAACTCGACGATCGCGCGCATCGCCCGGCTGGTCGAGCAGGCGCAGTCGCGCCGCTCGCCCGCGGAACGCTTCATCGACCGCTTCGCGCAGTGGTACACGCCGGCAGTGGTCGCGCTGGCAATTCTGGTGGTCGCGATCCCGGTGCTCGTGTTCGGCCAGCCGCTGCTCGATGTCGACGGCAGCCGCGGCTGGCTCTACCGTGGTCTCGCGCTGCTGATCATTGCCTGTCCCTGTGCGCTGATCATCAGCATCCCGGTGACCGTGGTCAGCGCCCTGACACGGCTCGCCCACCTCGGAGTGCTGGTCAAGGGCGGTGCCCAGCTGGACAAACTGGCCGACGTCCGTGTCGTCGCTTTCGACAAGACTGGCACACTGACGCGCGGGCGCCCGGCGGTGACTGCGGTCCGTGGCGAACACTGCGCACATGTGGAGCCGCAGCCACTGTCCGACTGCGCAAGCTGCGAGGACGTCGTGGCGCTCGCTGCCGCGGTGGAGCATGCCTCGGAGCATCCGGTTGCCCATGCGATCCTGTCGGCGGCTACCGCGCGCGACCTGCACCACCGCTACCAGCCGGCAACGGGCGTGACGGCCCATGCCGGCCGCGGCGTGACTGGCGAACTGCCCGGTGGGCGGCAGGTCGCTGTCGGCAACGAGCGCCTGTTCAAGGACCGTACCGGTCTCGGCCAGCTGACCGGGGTTGCCGAGGCCGGCCGCACACTGATGTACGTGGCCGACAACGGGCAGCTGGTCGGCTACATCGGTGTGCAGGACGAGCTGCGGGAAAACACGGCGGCGGCACTGGCCGAGCTGAAATCGGGCCGGCACCCCGTCATCACCGCGATGCTGACCGGCGATGCGCCAGCCGTCGCGCGGCGGGTTGCCGGGCAAGTGGGCGGGATCGACCAGGTGCGGGCGGGCCTGCTGCCCGAGCAGAAGCTGGCCGAGATCGAGGCGCTGCACCGGCAGTTCGGCACTGTGGCGATGGTGGGCGACGGGATCAACGACGCACCCGCACTCGCCCGGGCCGACATCGGCATCGCGATGGGCGGGACCGGCACCGCGCAGGCAATGGAGACCGCAGACGTCGTGCTGATGCAAGATGACCTTTCACACGTGCCGGCGGCACTGCGACTCAGCCGACTCGCCCGCCGGCTCATCAAGCAGAACATCGTGCTGAGCCTCGGGCTCAAGCTGGCTTTCCTCGCACTGGCCGTGCCTGGGCTCGCGACACTCTGGATGGCCGTGGTGGCCGATGTCGGGGCCACGCTGATCGTCACGCTGAACGGCATGCGGATGCTGCGCGCAAAGTGAGATGCGCCGCACTGCGGCGCTTTTCTCGTTACAGGCTGTTACATGCCCCTCAGGCTTGGCTGCTATCATCCATGCCGCACGGCCGGTCCAGGCAGGCTCGGCCTTTTTTCTGGGGGAATAACAAGAGATGAGCGCTCAACCCGCACGGCTGGGGCCGATCGAGCTGGCCCCGGGGGTCAGCCGCACCAACCTGCTCTGCTTCCTGTTCGCCTCGTTCGTCACGATCGGGCTGTTCACCTACCTCACGCTGCTGACACCTTACATCCTGCGCGTCAACCTCGGGCTGCCCGAGGAGCAGCAGGGCATCGTCTCCGGCCAGCTGCAGTTCTCGCAGGAGATCATCATTCTGCTGGTGATAGGCCTCTGGGGCGCCCTCTCCGACCGTGTCGGCCGGCGCGCCGTGTTCATCGCCGGCTTCTCGATAATGGCGCTCGCTTTCGCGCTCTATCCCTTCGCGGGCTCGGTGCCAGAGCTGATCAGCTACCGGCTGGTCTACGGCGTCGGCCTGGCTGCCGCATCGGCCATGCTGGCCACCATCCTGGCGGACTATCCGGCAGAGCGATCCAGGGGCACGTTGATCGGGTTCAGCTTCCTGCTGAACGGCCTCGGCTCCGTGTTCTTCTTCGTGGTGCTGTCGCGGCTGCCAGACCTCTACTCGGCCCAGGGGGCCGAAGAGCTGTGGGCCGGCCGGCTGGCCTACCTGACGGTGGCCAGCATAGCCGTGGTCACCGCGATTGTCATGTTCGGCCTGAAGCCCGGGCTGCCCACCCAGCGCGAGGAGAAACCCCCCATCGGCCGGCTGCTGGTCGAGGGACTGCAGGCAGCGCGCAATCCGCGCATCGCCCTGGCCTACGGCAGCGCCTTCGCGGCGCGGGCCGATCTTGCAATGGTCACGCTCTTTCTGTCGCTGTGGGTGGTGCAGCAGTCCACCGCGACCGGATTGACGACCGCGCAGGCAACTGCCGCTGCAGGCCTCGTTATCGGCATCTCGCAGGGTGTGGCCACGCTGTTTGCGCCTGTACTCGGTGTCTGGGGCGACCGGCTGAACCGGGTCACGGTGATGATCATTGCGTTCGGCATCGCCGCAGTCGGCTACGGCTGGACAGGCCTGATCAGCGACTGGACCTCGCTCACGGTGACTAACGTGTCCGCACTGGTCGTTCTCGGCATGGGTCTTTCCGGCGCGATCCTGGCCTCGACCCTGCTGCTGGGCCAGGAGGCACAGGCCGAACTGCGCGGCTCCATATTCGGCCTGCAGGCCTTCTGTGGTGCAGTCGGCATCCTGACGATCGCAATAGGCGGCGGCTGGCTGTTCGACAACATCGGACCCTGGGCACCCTTTGCTGCGATGGGGGCCGCCAATGGCCTTATTTTCCTGTTCGCCTGCATAGTTCGCGTTGTGTCTCCGGGTGAGACCGGCAAGCCCGGAGCACCGGCGGCCATACACTGACTGGGCATCGAGGCCCCCGGGCACGCAACACGCGGCCCGGGAGCCCGGCGCACCCCGCCGTACCCGGCGATCCCCAACGTCTCCACACTCCCCTGCCGGCACAGTCTGCCGAACCCTCGTTGCAGCTTCGATGCAGCAATCAGCCTCGCGCGTGAATCGGACTGCGCAGCAGTGGCGAAGTAAGGTTCGAGCGCGAGTTCCGGACTCTGTCTCTACCGGAATCCGGCGCAGAAATCTGAACGAGACACCTGAGGAGAGAATTCATGAAGATGCCGATGAGCACGAAGCTCCGCCTGGCCGCAGCTGGAAGCGCTCTTGCGCTGTTCTCGGCCAGCAGCATGGCAGCGACGGTCCCGGACGTCACCAGTGAGGAGGCGCTGAGTCACCTCGCCGCAGAGGACCTTGAGCTGCTTCAGGAAGCCGTGGTCGAGGCGCTGACCGACCCGCGGAACTCGGTCACCGTCCGCTGGCGCAACGAGGCCAGCGGAAATGCCGGCCGGGCACAAGTCGTGGGCACCTTCCGGGCCCGCGACGCACGCTCGTGCAAGGTGCTGCGGATCGTCGCACCGGAAGCCGACAGCCTTAGCTACACCGTCTGTCGGGACGACAGCGGCAACTGGCTGGAAGCCAGCGACGTGCGCGCCCCCCGCATGCGCGGCTGACCGCCCCCGTGGCCGCCGGCTGGGCGGGCCAGGGAGGCCCACCAGCCGGCGCCGGACCGGCCTGCCCGTCTGGGCAGGCCGGTTTTTTTCATCGCATGACGTAAAGGCTCGCAGCGGCTGCGGGGCAGATCAGAACGTCAGCGCGAGCCCGACCATAAACTGCAAGCTGCCGCTGCCGCCCAGGCACCGGGCACCGGTCAGGTCGATGTAGTCCATCCTCTCGTTCGCATCAAACCGCCTTTCCTCCGGAAACACGCCTTGCAGAGCCGTCCTTTGGCTGAAAGCATACCAGGACATTCTGTGGGCTGGAGCCTGCCATGCGCCTGTTGATGACGGTCATCTGCCTTTTCGTAACGAGCCTCGGCGCCGAGGCCAGGAGCCTGCTTGAGCTGCCTCTCGGCCCAGAGGACAGGCGCGACCGCCAGGTCCCCGTGGTGCTTGATGCCATCACCGACAGCCACAGCGGCGAACTGCTGGACCCTGCGGCGCTGGCAGAGCGGCTTTCAGGCGTCCGCCTGCTGCTGATCGGCGAGACCCACATGGCCAGCGAGTTTCACCGCGTGCAGCGGCTCACGCTTGAGGCCCTTCATGCGTCCGGGCGCAGCGTCCTCATCGGCCTCGAGATGTTTCCGCGCGCCAGCCAGACGAAGCTGGACGGCTGGATCCAGGGGCACTTCACCGAGCCGGGTTTCGTGGAGCGGTCCGGCTGGTATGGACACTGGGGCTACAACTGGCGCTACTACCGCGAGATCTTCCTGTTCGCACGCGAGCATGACCTGCCGATGTACGGCATCAACATTCCGCGCGAAGTCGTGAGCGCCGTACGCCGCGACGGGTTCGATGGCCTGGACGAGTCGATGCGCAGGCACTTCGCGCACCGTCCTCTGCCTGCAACCGACGAGTTCCGGCGCATGTATGTCGCCTACTTCGACGAGGACGATGCGCTGCATCTCGGCGAGCAGATGCTGCCGGGCCTGCTCGACGCGCAGATCGCCTGGGATGCCGCAATGGGCTGGAATGCCATTGAGGCACTGGAGTCTCACCCCGACTCGGATGCGATCATGGTCATACTGATCGGTGCCGGCCACGTGACCTACGGCCTGGGCAGCGAGCGCCAGGTGGCGCCCCATTTCGATGGAAGGGTCGCCTCGCTGGTGCCGGTCGAGACGACCCTGCCGGACGGGAGCCGCGTGGAGCGCGTCCAAGCCAGCTACGCAGACTTCGTCTGGGGTATCCCGCGCCGCGGGGACACGCTGTACCCGATGCTGGGTGTCTCACTGATGGGCCCGATCGGCCGGCGGCCGGGTCAGGTGATCCAGGTCAGCCGCGATTCACCGGCCGAGCGGGCCGGGCTTGCGGTCGGCGACGTGATCCTGGCGCTGGAGGGCACGGAGCTCGATGGCACGGCGACGCTGCGCCGGCTCGAGGCGCGGTGGCAGTGGGGCGAGGTGGTCACCGCCACAGTCGAGCGCAACGGCGAGAATCTCGAGGTACAAGTTCCCCTGCGGCGTTCTGCGGCTGCGGACTAGTTCTTGTTCGAATGCCGGTAGTAGGCGTTGTCCGGAACCCGTGCCGCGAACACGCCGTGAACCCGTCCTTGGGGGCTCGAGCGCGGCATCCCTGCCGCGCACGGTCCGCGACACGGGTTCCGGACAACGCCTCGAAACGTGCGCGAAGAACCAAGATGCTGGCGAAAGGCGCGGGTCAGCACACGGTTTCCAGCAGCTAGCGCAGCATTGATTGACGAGCCAGAATGGCAACCGTGTACTGACCCCGATTTCCTCACTCCTGACTCAACAGACCACCCGGGAACAAGTCAGCCGGAACGCCGCGGAGCGCACTGCGGAGGGGTTTGCCCGGACCGTGCGCCGCAGGGATGCGGCGCTCGAGCCCCCAGGGATGGGTTTACGGCGTGTCCGGGC
>JAFIFS010000052.1 GCA_020831895.1 Chromatiales bacterium | reverse complement strand
GAACACCGCACCACGACGACAGTACGCCCGGAACAGCTCAAGGTCCTCCCGGTAGGCCGCCTCGCCGCCCAGCACCACCAGGCGCAGCCCGCCCAGGTCCACTTCCGGTGGGCTCCCCAGCAGGTAGCGGAACACCGTCGGCGTCGCGTGCAGCACCGTCAGCCCCGCGATCACCGACAGCAACTCGCCGCGGGGCTGGCCACGGACGTCCAGCGGGTGTACGCAGGCACCACTGAGCAGCGCGCCGAACACGTCCTGTATCGCCGCGTCGTGGCCATAGCCCGACAGCAGGCTCAGCCGGTCACCCGGGCCCAGCCCCAGGCCGCGGGCCCAGCGCATCACCTGCATCACCAGGTTGCCCTGGGTCTGCAGCACCGCCTTCGGCTCGCCCGTCGTGCCCGAGGTGTACAGCAGGTAGGCCGGCGCCTCCGCCGCCACTGTCACCCGCACCGGCTTCGCCTGCGCCGACGACCAGTCCGCAGGACCCAGCTGGGGCACCGCCTCCAGCCCCGGCACCGGCGTGCCGTCGCCCAGCACCAGCCGCAGGCCGGCCGATGACGCCTGTGCCGACAGCCGCACCGCCGGGGACTGGCGGTCCAGCGGCACGAAGCAGGCCCCAGCCTTCAGCACCGCCAGCATCGCCGCCACCTGGGACACACCCGGACCGAACCACAGGCCCACGCGCGTACCCGGCCCAGCACCCGCAACACGCAGCGCACCGGCCATCCGGTCCGACAGCCCATCCAGGCCCGTGTAATCCAGCCGTTCCTCGCCGCACACCACCGCCAGTGCCGTGCCCTGTGATGACACCCGCGATGCAAACACCTCCGACACCGTCGCACCCGATGGCGGCAGCAACAGCCCCGACGACGGCAACACGGGACCATCCACGTCCTCCCACAGCAAGGATGACAAGCGCCCGGATCGGTTGGCTACCAGGCCAGTGAGCACGGCGGCGAATGCCGCGATGAACGCCTGCATGCGCGCCGCCGTGAACAACTCGGTGCTGTACTCGAGGCCGAGCGCAAGACCCTCGTCGGTGCGGGTCAGCGAAAGGCCGAGGTCGAACTTGCTGGTGCTGCGCCCGACACCGAACAGGCTCGCCTCGACACCGGGCAGGGCGAGCCGGCCGGCAGGCTCGTTGTGCAGGTTGAACAACACCTGCACCAGCGGGTTGCGCCGCGTGTCGCGTGGAATGCGCAAGAGCTCCACCAGCTGCTCGAAGGGCAGGTCCTGGTGCGCATAGGCATCCAGCGCCATCGACCGCACCCGCGCCAGCAGCGCCTCCACCGTCGGGTCACCCGACAGGTCCACGCGCAGCACCAGCGTGTTGACGAAGAAGCCCACCAGCGCCTCCAGCTCGCGCCGCGAGCGGCCCGCCACCGGCGTACCCACCAGCACGTCCGCACTGCCCGACAGGCGACCCAGCAGCAGCGCGAAACCGCTCAGCAAGACCATGTACAACGTGCAGCCCGTCTCGCGGGCCAGGGCCTCGAGCCGCTCGACGAGAGCGGCATCCAGCTGACCGGAAAGCCTGGCGCCACGCCCGGTCGGGCGCAGCGGCCGCGGCCGGTCGGCCGGCAATGCCAGCTCGACCGGCGCACCGGCGAGGCGCTCGCGCCAGAACGCCGCCTGCGACGACAGCCGCTCACCCGACAGCCACGAACGCTGCCAGCGCGCGTAGTCCGTGTACTGCAACTCCAGCACAGGCCACGACGGCGCCTGCCCCGAAACCCGGGCCGTGTACGCCTGCGACAGCTCGCGCAGCAGCACTGACAGCGACCAGCCATCCGCCACGATGTGGTGCACCACCAGCAGCAGCACCTGCTCGCCCGGCGCATCGGCCAGCGGCACCCGCGTCGCGCGCAGCAGCCCACCCTGTGACAGGTCGAATGGCCGCTCCACCAGCCCGCGCAGGCGCACCGCGAGTTCACCCTCGCGCACCGGCGCATGCACCTCCAGCACGCGACCAGGTACCGCCTCCACCTGCTGCCAGGGCTCGCCGTCGCGCTCGATGATCCGCGTGCGCAGCACCGCGTGGCGCCCGATCACGTCGATGAGTGCCTGTGCCAGCGCGCCCTCGTCCAGCTCGCCAGACAGGCGCAGTGCCCAGGCCAGGTTCCAGGCCGGATCACCGGGCCGCAGCCGGTCGAGGAACCACAGGCGCTGCTGCATGATCGACAGCGGCGCACCTTCAGCCTGGCTGGCTGCTGCCTGCGCCGGGTTCACGGCCACGATGCCGAGACTGGCCTGCCCGGCGGGCGGCGCCGCGGCCACGGCGCGCGCGAGTCCCGTCACCGTCGGCTCGGCAAACACTGCACGCAGCGCCAGCTCACGGCCCAGCACCGAGCGCACACGCGCCACCAGCTGCGTGGCCAGCAGCGAGTGACCACCCAGCGCAAAAAAATCATCCGTCACGCCCACCCGCGCAACGCCCAGAACCTCGGCAAACAGCTCGCACAGCACACGCTCCTCGGCCGTGCGCGGACCCACGGGATCAACCGCCGGCAACTGCACCGGCTCCGGCAGCTCACGCCGTGCCAGTTTCCCGTTCGCCGTCAGCGGCAAACGATCCAGCCACACCAGCTGGCCCGGAACCATGTACTCCGGCAGCCGCGACAGCAGCCAGCCGCGCAGGTCACCCGCCGCCGACTCATCCCCACTCACGTAAGCCACCAGGCGCCGGTCGCCCGGCCGGTCCTCGCGGCAGATCACCACCGCCTCGCGCACCCCCGCATGTGACAGCAGCGCCGACTCCACCTCGGCCGGCTCGATGCGAAAACCCCGCAGCTTCACCTGGTCGTCGACACGGCCCAGCAGTTCCAGCTCCCCGTCCGACCGCCAGCGCGCACGGTCACCCGTCCGGTACATGCGCGCACCCGGCTCTTCCGCGTACGGATCCGCGACGAAGCGCTCCGCCGTCAG
>JAFIFS010000051.1 GCA_020831895.1 Chromatiales bacterium | reverse complement strand
TGTGATGACGCTCTCTATGGCGGTCGCGCGCAACGATAAACGGTTCAACGAGGCGCTTGCGCTGCTGGGGACGGGCCACGAGCCGCAGCGATCAGAGAAAAAGGCGGCACCCGCTCGAGGTCGGCTGCGAGTTTCTGCCGGTTCTTCTCCAGCCGCTCGCGCTCGGCGGCCACGTCGACGAGGCCGGCCAGCGGCACCAGGAGTTTTATGCCGTCGAGGAGGGCAGTGGCCGAGGCGGGGGGCTGGATGTCCTGTCGACTTCCTGGGGAAGTCACATTCCATTCCAGAAAGAGAAGTTGTTTTTAGTCCTGGGCTTGCGTCTTCCGGCCCAAGGGGCGCCGTTTAACCTGTAAAAAACCCGGCAGCCTGGGGCTGGCCAGGCAGCATCCCACGCAGCACTTCGCCTCTGGCGCACCTCAATCAAGGTGATTGGCCTGCTCGTAGCGACACAGCCAGAATCCGGCAGCCATGAAAGCCGTCGTGACGAGGAACGTCCCGGCCAGCACCCAGCCTGGACCTGCCTGGAAGATCAAGGGCGCGGACGCGGCGGTGAAGAGCCCCCCGCCCACGAGCGGCTCGAACAAGACCTGCTTGTAGCCGAAACGCTCCTTCGCATGACTGCGATTGTGGGGATCGGCAAGCTGAATGAGCAACAGTCCCAGGGCCGCCATGCCGATCGACTGGCCGAAATCGCCTGATCCGCGCTCGAACCAATGCCTGGGAATCATGCGCGGGGCCAGGAACAGGAAGCCACCGACATTCCAGAGGATTGCCGCCGCAGCAAGGATCATGAAAGGCACGAAGAACTCCCCGATCACCGCAAGCGAGAGTGTGGCGAGGGCAGCCGTGATCAGGATGTCCAGGGACACCGCAGAAATGCGGTTGATCAGGCCGCGGTGAACAATCTCGCCCAGGCCGAACCGGTCGAGCCCGATCTGCACGAGGAGGGCTCCGATCATCGCCAGCGGAAAGAGAGGCATGTACTGGAAGAGCTCGATCCTGTGCCCCCAGAGCTGGTCCTCTGTCCAGATCAGGGCTTGCTGCAGGACCCAGCCGACAGCGATTGCGATCCCGATCAGCGCGAGGTGAACCGAGAGCGTACGCGGCCACTTCGAGCCGGAATCCTTGCTGCCTGCGGAGGAAGCGCTCTCGCTGTCCTCCTTGCTGTCTATCTTGATGATCTTCCTTCTTGCCGCCCAGTTCACCAGGACCGTTCCGATCAATGCACCCGCCACCACGCCCACGGTGGCCAACCCCAGGCCCAGGTCGGTGCCTTCCTCGAAGCCCAGCTCCGCAAAGGACTCCCGCATCCCGGCCACCGTTCCATGGCCCCCGACGAAGCTGATCTCGAGCAGTGCGCCAGTGGAAGGGTGGAGGCCCCATACCGGGGTCAGCAGGAAAAGCGTGAGGGCGATGCCGATCACGTACTGGCCCCATGACAAGGTATGGCCGAGCAGGATCTGGGGTCCGGCCTGATGCCACATTTTCCGGAGGCCCGGGACCGGTTTACCAAGAAAGAGGCACGCGAAAATGACCGTGATGAAGAGCCCGGGCAGGACCTCCCAGACCTCGAGCACCGACGAAGAAATGAGCCCGCCGGAGAGCTGTTCCTGGCCCGTCCAGGCAAGGGCTCTTCCAAGCACCTGGGGGCCGATCAGCAGTCCAATGAATCCCGAGATCAAGGAGACCGGGACAAAGATGTCCCTGATCCCGGGCAGCGTATGCCGGATGACCGTGCCGACAAGGATCAGGACCAGGAGGTAGAAAAATGCTGTTGCGATCTGGGTGAGGATTTCTTCCATGCGAGAATTAGGCTGCCCGCGCCTGCTGAGGCCCGGAAGGTCCAGGTGGGCTGTCCTCGCCTCGACGATGGCTGGCTAGTCGGCCGGGCATTCGTGTCCGAGGCGGCCCCATCCATTATCTGGGACAGGCCCAAATGCCCAAGATCGGCATCGCAGATCAGGCCGCTCAGCTGCCTGCCGTCGCCGTGCCCAAGGCGCAAGACGCCGCCGAAGCGTCCGGTCGGGCTGTATGGAGGTATGTCGCCGACCATTATTTCATAGAGTCACCAGTGCACCAAAGTCCGGTCATGGACCAGGGCATACGCCGCTCAATCGGTTGATGCCGCCGAAAGTGGAAAGCTCGCCACCGGCAAACATCGTCATAGGCGCTTGTGCCAGACTCACCCTCTCGCCGTTGAGAGGGACCAGCGTCCATTCCCGGCCAGCAATCTTGTTGATGTTGGCCTTGTCGCAGACGTGCAAGCGCCAGCAGTCGCACGGCAGTGCTGTACAACATGGGGGCCGGCAGGGCGCAGAGGGTCGTTGTCCTTCACGAGGATTTCGAGAGGCGCAAACAGGGCATCGGGGCTCCCTAGGCAGGACTCACGACCTGTTCAATTGGCTGCGCATCCTCACGCCAGCTGCCGGATCTGCTCCTCAAGTTTCTCGATATCCCGCTTGAGCACCGCAGCCCGCTCGCGCTCCTTCTGCACCACCGCTTCCGGTGCATTGCTGAGGAAGCGCTCGTTGCCGAGCTTCTTCCGTACCCGCTCGAGGTCGGCTGCAAGCCTGTCCCGGTTCTTCTCCAGCCGCCCGCGCTCGGCGGCCACGTCGATTAGCCCAGCCAGGGGCACCAGCAGCTTCATGCCGCCGAGGAGGGCAGTGGCGGAGGCGGGGGGCTGGCTGTCCTCGGGCAGCAGCTCGATCGACTCCAGCCGGGCCAGCTCGCGCAGTGACTGTACCTGCGCTGCGAGCCGGGTCTGGTCGCTCTCGTCAGCCTCCTGCAGCAGCACCGGCAGGTGCCTGCCGGGCGATATATTCATCTCACCGCGGATCTGGCGAATGCCAAGGATGAAGCCCTGCAGCCAGGCGATCTCCTGCTCGGCCTCGTCGTCCAGCGGGAAGAAGCTGGGGTCGGGCCAGCGCTGCAGCATCACCGAGTCACCGCAGGCGCCGGCCAGTGGCGCGGCTTTCTGCCAGATCTCCTCGGTGATGAACGGCATCACCGGGTGCAGCGCGCGCAGCAGGGCTTCCAGCACCGTGATCAGCGTGCGGCGCGTCGCGGCCTGCACGGCGGGCTCGGCCCCGTTATCCTGCAGTACCGGCTTGGTCAGCTCCAGGTACCAGTCGCAGTACTCGTTCCAAGTGAACTCGTAGAGCGCGCGGGCGACCAGGTCGAAGCGGTAGGCGGCGAATTGCTGTTCGACGGTCTCCAGCATGCGGCTGAAGCGCGAGAGGATCCAGCGGTCCGGCAGCGTCGTGCCCGGCGCCGGGGCCACTTCCTGGCCCTCGACGTTCATCATCACGAAGCGCGCGGCGTTCCACAGCTTGTTGCAGAAGTTGCGGTAGCCCTCGATGCGGTTGAGGTCGAAGCGGATGTCGCGCCCAGTGCTGGCCAGCGCGGTGAAGGTGAAGCGCAGCGCGTCGGTGCCGAACTCGGGGATGCCTTGCGGAAACTGCTTGCGCGTCGCCTTCTCGATCTGCGGGCGCAGGTGCGGCTGCATCAGGCCGCTGGTGCGCTTGGCGACCAGCGACTCCAGGTCGATGCCGTCGATCAGGTCCAGCGGGTCGAGGATGTTGCCCTTGGACTTCGACATCTTCTGGCCCTGCTCGTCGCGGATCAGGCCGGTGATGTAGACCTCGCGGAACGGCACCTCGCCGGTGAACTTGAGCCCCATCATGATCATCCGGGCGACCCAGAAGAAGATGATGTCGAAGCCGGTGACCAGCACGCTGGTCGGGTAGAAGGTCTTGATCTCGGGTGTCTCCTCGGGCCAGCCCAGGGTCGAGAACGGCCACAGTGCGGAGGAGAACCAGGTATCGAGCACGTCCTCGTCCTGGTGCAGCACGGCCTCGGGCGCGAGCTGGTGGCGGGCACGGGCATCGGCCTCGTCGCGACCGACGTAGACATTGCCATGCTCGTCGTACCAGGCCGGGATTCGGTGGCCCCACCAGAGCTGGCGGCTGATGCACCAGTCCTGGATGTTGTTCATCCACTGGAAGTAGGTTTTCGACCAGTTGTGCGGAACGAAGCGGATCGAGCCGTCCTCGACCGCACGGATCGCGGGTTCGGCGAGCGGGGCGATCTTCACGTACCACTGGTCGGTGAGCCAGGGCTCCAGCACGGCGCCGCTGCGGTCGCCGCGTGGCACCGGCAGCGTGTGTGCATCGACCTTCTCGACCAGTCCTTCGGCCTCCAGCAGCGCGACGACGCGCTTGCGCGCCTCGAAGCGGTCGAGGCCTTCCAGTTCCGCCGGCAGGCCGATGCCACTGAGGATCCGTGCGTCGCGGTCGAGTACGTTGATCAGCGGCAGGCTGTGACGCTGGCCGATCTCGTAGTCGTTGAAGTCGTGCCCGGGCGTTATCTTGACGCAGCCGGAGCCGAACTCAGGATCGACGTACTCGTCGGCGATCACCGGGATCAGCCGGCCGGTCAGCGGCAGGCGCACCTGCTGGCCGACCAGGTGGCGGTAGCGTTCGTCCTCCGGGTGCACCGCGACCGCGGTGTCACCGAGCATGGTTTCCGGGCGCGTGGTGGCGACGACCAGCTGGCCGCTGCCATCGGCCAGCGGGTAGCGGAAGTGCCACAGGTGGCCGGACTCCGGCTCGGAGAGTACCTCCAGGTCGGACAGCGCGGTGTGCAGCACCGGGTCCCAGTTGACCAGCCGCTTGCCGCGGTAGATCAGCCCTTCCTCGTGCAGCCGCACGAACACCTCGGTGACCGCCGCCGAGAGCCCGGCATCCATCGTGAAGCGGTCGCGGGACCAGTCCACCGAGTTGCCGAGCCGGCGCATCTGCCGGCTGATGGTGTCGCCGGACTCGGCCTTCCAGGCCCATACCTTCTCGACGAAGGCCTCGCGGCCGATATCGGTACGCTTCTCGCCGGCGGCGTTGAGCTGGCGCTCGACCACCATCTGTGTGGCGATACCGGCATGGTCGGTACCGGGCTGCCACAGCGTGTTGTGCCCGCGCATCCGGTGGTAACGCGTCAGCGCGTCCATCAGCGTGTGCTGGAACGCATGGCCCATGTGCAGCGTGCCGGTGACGTTGGGCGGCGGGATCATGATGCAGTAGGGCACGCCGCTGCCGGAGGGCGCGAACCAGCCGGCATCTTCCCAGCGCTGGTACCACTGCCGCTCGAGGCTCGCCGGCTGGTAGCTCTTGTCCATCGTCACCCGTGGCGCTCCTCTTCGTCTCCGCCCTGCTGCTGCTCGACCACGCGCTCGATCAGCGCGGGCAGCTCGCAGCGCAGTCGCGCGCTGACTTCCTCGTAGATCTGGTGTTCGAGGCCGGCCAGCGCCTCGCCGAGCAGCCGCTCGAACAGCTCGACGCCGCCTACCAGCAGCCGTTCACGCAGACGCTCGAGAACGGCCTCGTCGAGGCCGGTGCGCTGTGAGGGTCGCCGGCGCGGCCGGGTCACTGCCTCAGTCAGGACGGGTAGTTCGTCGTCGGGTTCATTCATGATGTCAGAGCTTATGGGTTTCCGGATCCAGCCCCTGCTCACGATACCAGCGAAAACGCTCGCGGCCGGCCTCGCGAATTCCGGGGCTTGCATCGATGACCTCGGCCACCCGGCCGAAGCTGCGCCAGTCCTGCGGGACGTCGTCCGCGAGGTTGATCAGCAGGTCCGCCGGATCGCGCGCGGCCCCGGGCCAGGTGATTGCGATGGGCGCCGGTGTCGCAGGTGGCACCGGTACCAGCGCATGGGGCAGGAAGCTGCCCTGGCGGAAGGTCCACATCAGGTCGTCGAGTGCGGCGGCGTCTTCCTGCGAAGCGGTGGCGACGCTGACCTTGTGGCCGAGCTGCCAGGCCTTCTCGGCCAGTCGGCAGGCAAAGACCAGGCGGTCACGCGACTCACTGCCCGGCACTACGTAGAAGCTCACGCGGGCGGCCTCGCTGCTCATGCCCGGTTACGCTCGCCGCTGCTCAGCTGGCCAGCAGGTATTCAACCAGAAGAGGTACCGGCCGGCCGGTACCGCCCTTTCGGGCACCCTGCAGCCAGGCGGTGCCGGCGATGTCCAGGTGGGCCCAGTCCGACTTGCCGGCGAAGCGCGAGAGAAAGCTTGCCGCGGTGATCGTGCCGGCCTCGCGGCCGCCGACGTTGGCCATGTCGGCGAAGTTGCTCTTCAGCTGCTCGCCGTACTCCGGGTCCAGCGGCAGGCGCCAGGCGCGGTCGTCCGCATCCTCGCCGGCCTTGAGCAGCGCCTCGGCAAGCGCATCACTGTTGGCGAGCAGCCCGGAGCGCGGGCGGCCCAGCGCGATCACGCAGGCGCCGGTCAGCGTCGCGATGTCGATCAGCGCGGCGGGCTTGTAGCGCTGCGCATAGGTTAGCGCATCACACAGGATCAGCCTGCCCTCGGCATCGGTGTTGAGGATCTCGACGGTCTGGCCAGACATGCTGGTGACGATGTCGCCCGGGCGCGTCGCCGTGCCGCTCGGCAGGTTCTCGCAGGCCGGCACGATGCCGACCAGGTTGATCGGCAGTTCCAGCTCGGCCGCGGCCTGCACGGCGCCGAACACGCTGGCCGCACCGCACATGTCGTACTTCATCTCGTCCATCTGTGGCGGGGGCTTCAGCGAGATGCCGCCGGTATCGAAGGTGATGCCCTTGCCGACCAGCACCACCGGGCGCTTGCTGCGCGGTGCGTTGCTGTACTCCATGATGATGAAGCGGGCGGGCTCGGTCGTGCCTGCCGTCACCGACAGCAGCGCACCCATTTTCAGCTTGCGCATCTGGGCTTCGCTCATCACCTTGACGGTCAGGCGCCTGTGGCGGCGGCCGAGCTCCCGGGCGCGGTCGGCCAGGTAGCTGGGTGTGCAGACATTGGCCGGCAGGTTGCCGAGCTCGCGCGCGAAGTTGACGCCGCGGCCGATCGCCTCGCCATGCCCGAGCCCGCTGATCATGCTGCGCCGGCTGCGGCCATCGGCTGCGGCGGCGAGGCTGCTGACCGCGGGAACGTGCTCTGGCTGCTTTGACTTGAGCGCGGTGAACCGGTAGCTGACCTCGTGCCAGGTCTCGGCCAGCAGGCGCGCGCGACGGTAGGGGTCGGCATCGGCGACGGGTTCCAGCGTCAGGTAGCTGATGGCCGAGGGCTGGCCACTGCGGGCCAGCGTCGCCAGCGCTGCGCGCGTGGCCTTGCGATAGCTGCGGCGGCTGAAGTCTGCGCGCTTGCCGCAGCCAGCCAGAAGCAGGCGGCGCACCGGCGCCCCGCTTCCGGCCACGACCAGCAGCGTCTCGCCCGTCTCGCCGCGCAGGTCGCCGGCCTTGAACAGCTCGCTGATGATCCCTCCGCAGGCGCGGTCGTAGGCGCGCGTGCTGGCTGGCAGCTCGCCATCGCTGTACACGGGCAGGATGGCGCAGGCTGTTCGCTGCTTCGTCGCAGCGCCGGTCTTGACCGCAAAACGCATGATGCTCTCCCTTGGTTGTCTGGCCGGGGAGCATCGGCTGCCGGGCGCGAGCGGCCTGCGCTTGACGGTTCGGGCGGCTGCCTCAATGATAGCCGGCGATCCCATGCTCCTCCTGCAGGAACGCAGCGTAGTGTACTTTAATCTCCGAGCGGCAGCGCGGCCGCATTCCCTGCGCGCAGCGTGACCGGCATCATCGGGCGCTACGTGTTCCGTGAGGCTGCCCGGACCTGGGTGGTCGTGACGCTGGTTCTGCTGCTGATACTGGTGACCAACCAGTTCGCATCGGTCATCGGTGATGCCGCCTCCGACCGGCTGCCGCGCGATGCGATCTCGCTGGTGATGGGGCTGACCACCCTGCAGTACCTGACCATACTGGTCCCAGTGAGCCTCTTTCTGGCGGTGATGCTTGCACTCGCGCGGCTGTACAGCGACAGCGAGATGGCTGCGCTCATGGCCTGTGGCGTCGCGCCTCAGGACCTGTACCGGCCCCTGCTGATGCTCGCCGGGCTGCTCGCGCTGGTGGTCGGCTGGCTCGCGCTGACGGTGGCGCCGGGCGCGATACGTGACGTGCAGGACCTCGCTGAGCAGGCGCGTCGCCAGGCGAGTCTCGATCTTCTTGAGCCGGGTCGTTTTGTCTCCTTTGCAGGTGGGCAGTCGGTGCTGTATGCAGAATCGGTGGGCGACAAGGGGCGCCTGCGCAACGTGTTCGTCCAGCGGCGCGGGACCGAAGGTACCGAGGTGGTTGTGGCGCGGGAGGCCTGGCAGGTGATCGACGAGGCTGCGCAGATCCGTGTGCTTACTTTCGGCGAGGGCACGCGTTACGAGGGCGAGCCGGGCAGCGCCGCCTTCCGGGTCATCACCTTTGCCGAGCACGGGATACCCTTTGCACTGCCGGCTCCGGGGCCCGTCGTGCGCCGCCCCCAGGCCCGCAGCCTTTCGGAGCTGCGCGTCTCTGAGAAACTGGAGGACCGCGCCGAGCTGCAGTGGCGGCTCTCGGTGCCCATCACTGTGCTCGTGCTGACCATCCTTGCGGTGCCGCTCGCCCGCAGCGAGCCACGCCAGGGGCGCTTCGCCGGTCTCGCGCCGGCCGTGCTGGTCTACATCACCTATGCCAACCTGCTCGGTGCCGGAAAGGTGTGGATCGAGCGCGGCACGGTCCCCGTCGGTATCGGCCTCTGGTGGGTTCATGGTGTGTTTCTCACTGGGGCCCTGCTGCTGCTGGCGGCCCACGAGGGCTGGCTGCGACCCCGGAGCCTGGCCAGGGGCAGCAGATGAAGGTGATCCGCGGCTACCTCTGGCGCAACATCCTCGGGGCCAGCGCACTGGTGCTGGCGGTACTGCTGGGTATCGCCGGCTTCGTCGAGTTCGTCGGCCAGCTGGGCGACCTGGGGGAAGGGCGCTACGGCATCCCGCAGGCGCTGCTCTATGTCCTGCTGAAGCTACCGACTTTCGGCTTCGTGATGTTGCCAATCGCGGTGCTTATCGGATCGCTGCTGGGGCTGGGCGCGCTGGCGGCGCGCAGCGAGCTGATCGTGCTGCGTGCGGCGGGCTGCTCGCCAGTCCAGCTGGCCCGTGCCACCCTGGCTGCAGGACTTGCCCTGGGGCTCTTCACCTTGATGCTGGGCGAGTACCTGGGCCCGCCGGCGGAGCGGTTCGCGCGCCAGTATCGCGCGATGGCGAAGTCCGGCGACGAAGTGCCGCGCACGGGCCCGAGCACCTGGATTCGCGACGGGCAGGTGTTCCTGAACGTCATCTGGCCGGACGATCAGCGTCCGGAGGGCGGCGTGTTCCTGTTCCGGGTCGCTCCGGGCGAGGCCTTGATTGCATTCGGCCGGGCGGATGCGCTGGAGCCGGATGCCTCGGGGCAGTGGGTGCTGCAGAACTTTGCTGAAAGCCGCTTCAACGAGGACGGCGTCAGCGTGACCCGGGTGCCGGCTGCGCTCGAGGCCAGCGGCCTGGACCCTGACCTGCTGGGACTCACGGTACTCAGGCCGAACACCTTGAGTGGCATGGCGCTGCTGCGCTATGTGCGCTACCTCCAGCGCAATGACCTGGAGGCGCGGCCTTACCTGGTCGAGTTGCATGGGCGCATCGCGGCTGCTGTCGCGGTGCCGCTGATGTGCCTCCTCGCGGTGCCCTTCGTGCTGGGTCCGCTGCGCCGGGCGGGCAACGGTGGGCGCATGATGATCGGTGTGGTGATCGGGCTGGCGTGGTTCCTGGTCAGTCGTGCGCTGGCAGACGGGGGCGAGGTCTGGGCACTGGCGCCGGCGCTGACGGCGTGGATGCCAACGATGCTGCTGGCGGTGGCAGCAGCGGTTGCGCTGGCGAGGGCCCGTTAGGGGGCTGCTGTTCGTCCTTCTGGCGCTGCGGCACCCGCCGGCGCGGGCAGCCGTGTCGGGAAAGCCCCGAACCTGGTGCTGGTCCTGGATGAGGGCTGGTCAGCTGCCGGGTTTGCGGGGGAGGACGATCATCCGGGTGGCGGCGAGACGGTCCAGCGCAGTGCGCTGGTCGGGATCGAACAGGCGCCAGAGCATCAGGGCGGCCAGCAGGAGTCCGGCGGGCAGGGCGGCCAGCGGGTCACTGGCGGGGCGTCCAGCGGCTATTGCGAGCAGCCAGGCCAGGGCAGGCAGGGCGAGCAGGGCGAAGCGACGCAGGGCTGCGGGCCAGTCGACCGGCGCGCCGCCAGCGGCGCGCAGCTGCAGGCGCCAGGCGCGCATGCCGAGCGTCTGGCCGCCGCGGACCCAGAAGCCGGAGAAGAAGCCCGCGGTGATGGCAAGCAGCAGCAGTCGGTAGGGCCAGTTGCCCTCGGGCACGGGCTCCCCGCCGCGCGTGATGACGATCACCAGCGTGGCCAGTGCCCATAGGGCGAGGACGAGCGCCAGGTCGTAGCTGGCCGCGGCCAGGCGGCGCATCAGGCCGGCTTCGGTCAGCGGCTTAGCGGGGGACGGGGTTGGCTCGGGCTGGGTCATCGGGCCTGCTGGCGCTGCGCCGGCATGGCGCTCCCTACGGGACTCGAACCCGTGTTTCAGCCTTGAGAGGGCCGCGTCCTGGACCGCTAGACGAAGGGAGCGTGTGCTGACTGTGCTGCGCCGGCAAGCCTGCTATTATAGATCCACTGCTTATTGAGGCTCAAGCCGGTACGACTGTTTGACATCCACTTCCGAAACGGCGCCCCGTATCATCCCCCGCGCCGAGCACAATATCTCCCGCGCCAACATTTCCCGCAACGCGGTGAAGGTGCTCTACCGGCTGAAGGATGCCGGCTACCAGGCCCTGCTGGTCGGTGGCGGGGTCCGCGATCTTCTGCTCGGCCTGCAGCCCAAGGACTTCGACATCGCCACCGATGCCTCTCCCGAGCAGGTGCGTGACCTTTTCGGTAACTGCCGCCTGATCGGCCGGCGCTTCCGCCTGGCGCATGTGCGCTTTCGTGACGAGATCATCGAGGTCGCAACCTTCCGCGGTCCCGGTAGTGGCGACATGGATGGTGATGACCGGCGGGTACTCGACGAGGCAGGCCGCATCCTGAGCGACAACAGCTTCGGCACGCTCGAGGAAGACGCCTGGCGGCGTGACTTCACCATCAACGCGCTCTACTACAACATTGCGGACTTCTCGCTGATCGACCACGTGGGCGGCATGGCCGACATCATGGCGCGGCAGCTGAGGCTGATCGGTGATCCGGAGACGCGCTATCGGGAAGACCCGGTGCGCATGGTGCGGGCCGCACGCCTGGCGGCCAAGCTCGGGCTGTCCATTGCCGAGGATTCCGCGGGCCCGGTCGCACGGCTGGCCAGCCTGATCGATGCGGTGCCCCCCGCGCGGCTGTTCGACGAGTTCCTGAAGGTCTTCCAGACCGGGCATGCGCTGGCCAGCTATGAGCTCCTGCAGCGGCTGGGCCTGTTCGAGCACCTGTTCCCGCTGACGGCCATGTGGCTCGGGCGCGATGCCCGGGCGGGCGGATTCATCGAGGCTGCCCTGGCCAATACGGATCGGCGCGTTGCCGAGGGTCTGCCGGTTACGCCGATGTTCCTTTTCGCGGTGTTCCTCTGGGGCCCGGTCCGCGACCGCGCCGCCGAAATCCAGGCTGCGGAGGAGATCTCGGAGATCCAGGCGCTCGCCATCGCTGCCGCGGAGCTGACCGAGCTGCAGGTACAGCGCGTGGCACTTCCGCGCCGCTTCTCGGTGCCGATGCGCGAGATGCTGCAGCTGCAGCCGCGCTTCGTCCGCCGCCAGGGCAAGCGCGCCCAGGCGCTGCTGACCCACAAGCGGTTCCGAGCCGCCTACGACCTGCTTTTGCTCCGCGCAGCAGCGGGTGAGGCACCGCAGGACCTCGCCGACTTCTGGACTGAAGTGCAGGGACAGGATGAAGCCGAACAGCGCAAGTCTTTCGGGGGTGGCGGCAGTCGGCGCGGTGGCTCCGGCGCTTCCCGCCGCCGGCGCAGGCGCCCGGCCCAGCGCGATGCGCTCGGCACCTCGTCCTGAGGCCACCAGCTGCTGGGTGCCGGCATGGATTGGCCTTGGCAGCAACCTGGATGATCCCCCGCGGCAGCTTCGGCAGGCGCTGGCGGCGCTGGCAGAGCTTCCGGATTCCCGCCTGCTGCTGCAGTCGGGCTTTTACCGCAGCCCGCCGATGGACGGCACCGACCAGCCGGACTACGTGAACGCGGTCGCCGGCCTGCTGACGCGGATGTCTGCAGACAACCTGCTGGCCGCACTGCTGGAGACGGAAGTCCGGCAGGGACGCGTGCGCGGCAGCCGGCGCTGGATCGCGAGGACGCTCGATCTCGACCTGCTGACCTATGGGGGTGCTGTCATAGAGGCACCCGCGCTCAAGGTGCCTCACCCGGGCATCGCCAGCAGGAATTTTGTATTGTTGCCGCTACTCGCCACCGCGCCGGACCTGAGCATCCCTGGCCTGGGCACGGTGCGGCGCCTGGCAGGCGCTGTATCGGCCACCGGCCTTGCCAGGCTCCCCGCCTGACCCGAATCCAGGCTATGGCCGCTTCACGCTACATCGCTGTCGAGGGCCCCATCGGGGTCGGCAAGACCAGCCTTGCCCGTCGCCTGGCTGCCAGCCTGAACGGCGAGTTGCTGCTCGAGGAGCCGGAGTCCAATCCGTTCCTGCCGCGTTTCTATCAGGATCCTCGTGGCGCCGCCCTGCCGGTCCAGCTCTTCTTCCTGTTCCAGCGTATTGCCCAGATCGAGCGCCTGAACCAGGCCGACATCTTCAGCGACACGCGGGTCTCCGACTACCTGATCGACAAGGACCGCCTCTTCGCCGAGCTCACGCTGGACCGTGAGGAGATGTTGCTCTACGACCGCATCTGCGCGACGGTCCAGATCAGTCCGCCGAGCCCGGACCTGGTCGTCTACCTCCAGGCGCCGGTTGATGTACTGATGGAGCGTATCTCCCGCCGCGGCATCGGCTACGAGCAGCGCATGGACCGGCGCTACCTAGAGCGCCTGGCCGAAGCCTATGCCAGATATTTCCACGCCTATGCGCAGGGTCCACTGCTGATCGTCAATGCAGCGGTACTCGACCCGGTTCATAATGAGGATCATTACGAGATGCTGCTGGCCGAGATCGGCCGAATCCGCAGCGGCCGGCACTTCTTCAACCCGATTGCCTCGGCGCTCACCTGAACCTGCCGGGGCCCAGCCAGGACGGTTCCATGTACAAACAGCTGCAGCAGCGTGACCGTTCGGATGCGCCGGTCAATGTGGCGCGTCTCGGTGCGATGAAGGCAGCCGGCGAGCCAATCGCCTGCCTGACCGCCTACGACGCAAGCCTTGCTCTTCTGGTCGACCAGGCCGGCGTCGATCTTGTGCTGGTCGGCGACTCCCTCGGCATGGTGATCCAGGGCCATGGGACCACGGTGCCGGTCACCGTCGATCACATCATCTACCACTCGGAGATCGTTGCACGCGGCCTGCGGCGAGCCTTTCTCGTCGCCGACATGCCGTTCATGAGCTACACCAGCCCCGACCAGGCGCTGGTCAATGCCGTGCGGCTCATGCAGGAGGGCGGTGCGATGATGGTCAAGCTCGAGGGCGGCGCCGGCCAGGTCCGCATCGTGGAGCACCTGGCAAGGCATGACATTCCGGTCTGTGCGCACCTGGGCCTGAGGCCACAGTCCGTGCACAAGATCGGTGGCTTTCGCGTCCAGGGCCGCGCGCCCGACCAGGCGGAGCGCATGCTCGCCGATGCGGTTGCGCTCGAGGGTGCCGGGGCCGACCTGCTGCTGCTCGAGTGCGTGCCCAACGAGGTCGGCCGCGCCGTGCGCGATGCGGTGTCGGTGCCGGTCATCGGCATCGGGGCCGGCCCGGACGTCGACGGCCAGATTCTCGTGCTTTACGACATTCTGGGCATCACGCAGGGCCGCATGCCGCGTTTCGTCAGGGACTTCATGCAGGGGACGGGCTCCGTGCGCGAGGCCTGCGAGCACTACGTCACCGCGGTCAAGGACCGCAGCTACCCGGCCCCGGAACACTGCTTCTCCTGAGCCGGCGGTATGGAGCTGCTGAGGCAGGTCGCGCCACTGCGAATCCGGCTCGAGGACTGGCGACGGGCCGGCGAGCGCATCGCGCTGGTCCCGACCATGGGCAACCTGCACGCCGGTCACATGGGGCTGGTCCGTCAGGCCGCCGGGCTGGCCCGCAGGGTCGTGGTCTCGGTGTTCGTCAACCCGACGCAGTTCGGGCCCGGCGAGGATTTCAGCCGCTACCCGCGCACGCCCGAGGATGACCGCCAGCGGCTGCTGGAGGCTGGCGCCGACATGCTGTTCATGCCCTCTGACGGGCAGGTGTATCCGGGTGGAACCGAAGGCGCGACGCGCGTCAGCGTGCCGGAGCTTTCGAAGATCCTGTGTGGCGCCGCCCGCCCTGGCCATTTCGATGGCGTGACCTCCGTGTGCTGCCGGCTGTTCAACATTGTGCAGCCGGATGTTGCGGTCTTTGGCCAGAAGGACTACCAGCAGCTGGTGATCCTGCGCAGGATGGTGGCGGACCTGCACCTGAGGCTTGAGCTGGTTGCCGGGAGAACCGCGAGGGAAGCCGACGGTCTTGCCCTGAGCTCCCGCAACCAGTACCTCGATCCCGCGCAGCGCCGCCAGGCGCCAGCCATTTACCGGGCGCTGGCCGACTGCCGCACGCAGCTGGCCGCAGGCGAACGCGACTTCGGTCAGCTCGAGCATGCTGGCCTGCAGGTGCTGGCGAGCGCGGGCCTGGTGCCTGAGTATTTCGCGATCCGGCGCATGCAGGACCTGGCGGAACCGGAGCCGCAGGAGCGGGGGCTCGTGATCCTGGCCGCCGCGCGCCTCGGTACGACGCGCCTCATAGACAACCTGCTGCTAGACGAGTCAGGCTCCCTCTAGGAGCGCCTTCCTGTGGGAGTAGCTTCCTGTGGCAGCGGCTTCAGCCGCTAACCAGCCCCATATGGGATCAAACCAGCTTCAAGATATTCGCGGCTGAAGCCGCTCCCACAGTCCGCCGCTCCCACAGTCCGCCGCTCCCACAGTCCGCCGCTCCCACAGTCCGCCGCTAGTACAGGAGGCTGCGGGAACGCTGGGCGTGCTGGGCGAGGGCCCAGCCGACGTGCTCTCGCACCAGCGGGTTGGGGTCCTGGCTGCGGGTGGCCAGTGCTGCCAGCACATCCGGGTCCGAAGGCGCGTTGCCCAGCGCCACAGCAGTGTTGCGCAGCCAGCCGCCATAGCCCGGCCGGCGCAGCGCGCTGCCCTCGGTGCGCGATGACCAGGTCGCCTCGTCCCAGAGGAAGAGCTCGACCAGATCCGGCGCATCGAGTCCGTGCCTGGGCTTGAAGTCCTTCTCCGTGGCCGGGCGCGCGAACTTGTTCCAGGGGCAGAACAGCTGGCAGTCGTCGCAGCCGAAGATCCGGTTGCCGATGGGCTTGCGCCAGCGTTCGGGTATGGGGCCACGCTGCTCGATCGTCAGGTAGGAAATGCAGCGCCGGGCATCCAGGCGGTACCGCGCGACGATCGCGACCGTCGGGCAGACGTCGAGGCAGGCCCTGCAGCTGCCGCAGTGGTCGCGAGCCGGTGGATCTACCGGCAGGGGCAGGTCGGTGTAGATCTCGCCCAGCAGGAACCAGGACCCGGCCCGCCGGTTGATCAGGTTCGTGTGCTTGCCCTGCCAGCCGAGGCCGGCCTGGGCCGCCAGCGGTTTCTCCATCACCGGTGCGCTGTCGACGAACACGCGCCAGCCACCAGCGCGTGTGGCGGCCGCCAGCCGCTCAGCCAGCTTTTTCAGGCGTGGGCGCATCACGCGGTGATAGTCGCGCCCCAGCGCGTAGCGCGCGATGTATCCGCGGCGGGCATCCTCGAGAAGCCGATTCGCATCGTGGCCATGCTCCGGCCAGTAGTCCATGCGCACGCAGATCACGCGCCGGGTGCCCGGGACCAGCTCCTGGGGCCGGGTACGCTGCGTCCCGTGGCTGGCCATCCAGCCCATCGAGCCATGGAAGCCCGCAGTCAGCCAGCCTTCGAGGTCGCGCTCGCTGTCGGCCAGGTCGATCCCGGTTATGGCCAGGTCGGCGAAGCCGAGCTCGCGCGCCCATTCGCGCAGGCGCGCAGGCAGCATGGGATCGAACGGCGTTTCGGGGTCGGTGGTCACGCTGACAGTATAATCAGCGCCATGAGCGAAGCAGACCCGCTGGTATTCCCTGCCGCAGCCGTACGCCGGCTGGACGAGGTCGCGATCCGTGAATTCGGCATCCCGGGCTATACGCTGATGCAGCGTGCGGCTGGGGCCGCGCTCAGGGCGATTCGCCAGCGCTGGCCCGAGGCCCGGCGCTGGGCGATCCTCTGCGGGGCCGGCAACAACGCGGGCGATGGCTACGTGCTGGCCAGGCTGGCCAGTGCGGAGGGCATCGACCTGCGCGTCTGCGCGCTGGCCGACCCTGCGGAACTCACGCAGGACGCTGCGCGCGCCTACAGTGACTTCTCTGCGGCCGGCCTCGTGGTGTCCGGTTCTGCAGAGGAGGCGCTGGACGCTGCAGACCTCGCCGTCGACGCACTGCTCGGTACCGGTCTCGACCGTCCGCTCGAAGGGGACTGGCTGGCTGCGGTCGAAGGCATCAACCAGTTCGGGCGCGCGGCGCCCGTCGTGGCGCTGGATATCCCCACGGGCCTCGATGCAGAGACCGGCCACCGCCTCGGTGCCGCCGTCCGGGCCTGGCTGACCATCACCTTCGTCGGCCGCAAGCGCGGGCTGTATCTGGCGGACGGTCCCGACTGCCGGGGCGAACTGCTGTTCGATGACCTCGGTATCCCGGCCGCCGCGCTTGCCCAGGTCCAGGCCTGGGCGCGCCGGGCGGATCTGGCGCTGCTGGCGGCGCTGCTGCCGCCACGCCCGGCCTCGTCGCACAAGGGCCGGTTCGGGCACGTGGTCGTTGTGGGCGGCAACACCGGCATGGGTGGAGCGTCGCGGCTGGCCGCGGAGGCTGCGCTGCGATCCGGTGCCGGCCTCGTCAGCGTGGCTACCCGGGATAACCATGTGGCGCTGGTCAGCGGCCAGCGCCCTGAGCTCATGGTTCACGGCGTCGACGACACGGCTGGGCTCGATACGCTGCTTGGCCAGGCCAGCGTGGTAGCGGTCGGGCCTGGCCTGGGACGCGATGCCTGGGCGCGGGACTGTCTTCAGCGGGTGCTGGACAGCCCACAGCCCAAGGTGCTCGATGCCGATGCGCTGAACCTGCTGGCCGGCAGCCCGGTGCGGCGCGACGACTGGGTGCTGACGCCTCATCCCGGCGAGGCTGCTCGGCTGCTCGGCTGGACGTCGGCGCAGGTACAGGCGCAGCGTCCCGAGGCCCTGTCCGGGCTGCTGGAGCGCTTCGGGGGCACCGTGCTGCTCAAGGGTGCCGGCACCCTTGTGGCCCGGCAGGGGCAGCTGCCCTGGCTGGTGGATCGCGGCAACCCGGGGATGGCCAGTGCGGGGATGGGGGATGTGCTGACCGGCGTTCTGGCAGGTCTCCTTGCCCAGTGCCCGGATGCCCCGATGGACGAGGTCACCGCTGCCGCGGCGCTGGCCCACGCGCTGGCGGGTGACGCGGCCGCTGCCGGCCAGCCGCGAGGCCTGCTGGCTGGCGACCTGCTGGCCGCGTTGCGACCGTGGCTGAATCCCTGAGGCTCGACCTGCCTGGTCCGGCGGCCACGCGCGCGCTGGGCGCCGGACTGGCCGCAGCGCTGAAGAAAGCTGCGCCGTGCAAGCTGGTGGTGCACCTGGAGGGTGGGCTCGGCGCAGGCAAGACCGCGCTCGTACGCGCCTGGCTGCATGGACTCGGTTACACGGGACGTGTGCCCAGCCCGACCTACACCTTGGTCGAGCCCTATCAGGTGGCCGGCTGGGAAGTCCGCCATGCGGATCTCTACCGCCTGTCCGGGCCCGCGGAAGTAGACGATCTGGGGCTCGACGACCCCTCGGACCCCAGCATGCTATGCCTGGTCGAGTGGCCGGGCCGGGGCGGCCCGCGTACCCCGTCGGCCGACCTCGTGATCGAACTGGCGCTGTCGGGAGAAGGCCGCGTTGCCCGGCTGCAGGCGCTGACGAGCGCCGGGTCCGGAGTGCTCGGGGCCCTGGCTAGTCAGGGCAGGACTGAGAATCCAGCCGTATCCCCATAAATTTTCAACGCAAATCTTGGCAATCCGGCGCCGGGCTGCGCTATATTCACTGCTGGGCAATCGGGATATGGGGAGTTCCGGACGTGCGGCGGTTCATGCTACTGATCTGCCTGTCGGTCCTGCTGGGTCCGCAGTTGGCGACCGCGGCAGAGGTGCGCAGGGTAGAGATCGTCCAGACAGGGCCGGATGTCCGCCTGAACCTGGACCTGTCTTCCACGCCACGTTTCCAGGTATTCAGCCTGGCCGGGCCCAACCGTATCGTCATCGATATCGAGGGCGGGCGTATCAGCCCGGCTGCGCTCCCGCTGCCGCGAGAGACCGGCCCGGTGAGCCAGGTGCGCTTTGCCCGCCAGTCCAGCGGCGTGCTGCGCGTCGTCTTCGATCTCGACCGGCCGCTGGAATTCGGCAGCGCGGTCCTGCCGAACGGCAGCTCCGGCTCACGCATGGTGATCAGCCTGCGTGGCGCTGGCCAGGCCGCCGCGCCGGCGCCGGCTGCAGCTTCGCCGGCAGGCCAGGCATCCAGCCCTTCGATCCGCCGTGCGCTCGACAACGGTCAGGGCCGGGACCTCGTGATCGTCGTCGACGCCGGCCATGGGGGTACTGACCCCGGTGCGATCGGACCTAGCGGCATTCTGGAGAAGGACATCACGCTGGCCATCAGCCGGCGCATCGTCGCCCTGCTGGACCAGGAGCCGGGAATGAGCGGAGAGCTGACGCGGCAGGGCGACTACTTTGTCAGGTTGCGTGACCGTATGGAGCGCGCGCGGTCGGTGCAGGCGGATTTCTTTGTCTCGATACACGCCGATGCGATCAACAACCGGCAGGTCCGGGGCAGCAGCGTATACGCCCTGTCCACCAAGGGAGCAACCGACGAGGCCGCCCGTCGCCTGGCTGCCCGCGAGAACGCTGCGGACCTGATCGGCGGCGTGCAGCTGTCGAGCAAGGAGCACACGCTGGCCTCGGTGCTGATGGACCTGTCGCAGCGCGCGGCCATCAGCTCAAGTCTCGAGGCCGGCGACGCGATCCTGAACGAGCTCGCGCGGGTCGGGCCGCTGTTGCGCACGAGCGTGCAGCAGGCTCCCTTCCTCGTGCTGAAGTCACCGGACGTCCCCTCGCTGCTGGTCGAGACTGCCTTCATTTCGAACCCGCAGGACGAGCGTAACCTCACGAGTGCCCAGTACCAGGACCGCGTGGCGCGAGCTGTCGTGGCCGGTATCCGCCGCTATTTCTACGAGAACCCGCCGCCCGGCACGCTGGTGGCCAGTCTCAGCGCCGACGGACAGCGCGGGCCAATCGAGCACGTGATCCGGCGCGGTGAGACACTGAGTGCACTGGCCAGTCGCTACAACGTCAGCGTTCGCGAGATCCGTGCGGCCAACAACCTGCGTGGCGACCGTGTCGTCGTCGGGCAGGTCGTAAGGATACCCGTCCAGCCCGGAGGCTGATCCCGGCAGCGAATTGCAATCCAACCGGCATCTGGAACAATGCCGGCATGCCGATACGCCAGCTGCCCCCGCACCTCGTCAACCAGATCGCTGCCGGCGAGGTCGTCGAGCGTCCGGCTTCGGTGCTCAAGGAGCTGCTCGAGAACAGCCTGGACGCCGGTGCAGGCCGTATCGAGGTCGACCTCGAGCAGGGCGGCATTGCCTTGTGCCGCGTTCGCGATGACGGTGCGGGTATCCCGCAACACGAGCTCCCGCTCGCGCTGGCCCGCCATGCGACCAGCAAGATCGGCAGCCTCGATGACCTGGAGCACGTGACCAGCCTCGGTTTCCGCGGGGAGGCGCTGCCGAGCATCGCCTCGGTCGCACGCCTTGCGATCACTTCACGCACCGCTGGCGCGGCGACGGCCTGGCAGCTCGTCGCGGAGGGTGGCCCGCCGGCTGCGGCTCAGCCCGCCGCGCATCCGGCGGGCACCACGGTCGAGGTCCGCGACCTGTTCTTCAATGTCCCGGCCCGCAGGCGCTTCCTGCGCAGCGAGCGCACCGAGTTCATGCATGCGCGCTCGCTGGCCGAGCGCATCGCGCTGGGCCGGCGCAACGTCCACATGATCCTGCGGCACAACGGCCGGGTGGTGTTCGACGTGCCGGCGGCCCACGACCGACCCGGGGAGGAGGCGCGGGTCGCCGCCCTGGTTGGCAGCGAGTTTGCCCGCAATGCCCTGTACCTGGAGCAGGCGGCCGGCCCGCTGGCGCTGCGTGGCTGGATCGCGCGGCCTTCGTTCTCCCGCGCCCAGCCTGACCTGCAGCAGCTATTCCTGAACGGTCGCGCCATCCGTGACCGGGGCATTGCCGCTGCGGTGCGCACCGCCTATCGGGACGTGCTGTACCGCGACCGCTGGCCTGCCTGGGTGCTGGACCTGGCGCTGGACCCGGCGCTGGTCGACGTGAATGCGCATCCGGCCAAGCAGGAAGTGCGCTTCCGCGAGCCACGCGCGGTCTATGACCTGGTCCGGCGCAGTGTCGAGGCTGCGCTCGCGGACACGCGCCCCGGCGCCGGGGGCGCAGCGCGGCCGCTGCAGGCCCCGGGAGTGCTCGACCGGACTGCCGCTTCCGCCGTCACGAGGGCGGGCTGGCAGGATCGCCTTGCGCTGGGTCCGGCACCGGCGCGTTTCAGCGTGCGCGATGGCGCTGCCATGGCGGCAGCCCTCGGCGCGCTGCACGCGGAGCCACGGGCAAGTGAGACCGCCAGGCCCGGGGAGCCCACGCCGGCGGATCAGCCTGGTCCTGACCTGCCGCCGCTGGGCTTTGCGCTGGCCCAGCTGCACGGCCTTTACATCCTGGCCCAGAACAGCGCGGGGCTGGTCATCGTCGATGCCCATGCGGCCCACGAGCGCGTGCTGCTCGAGCAGCTTCGCGAGGGTATGCGCCGTGACGGCCTCAAACCGCAGCAGCTGCTCGTGCCCGTCCCCGTGCGCGTCAGTCCGGCCGAGGCGGACCGCGTCGAGGCGATGGCGGACACACTGTCCGGCGTGGGGGTGGTGCTCGACCGTACGGGACCGGACCGCGTGCTGCTGCGGGCCCTGCCGGCAGCGCTTGCCGGGGTCGACCCCGAGGTGCTGGTGCGCGATGTCGTATCGACCCTCGATACCGCCGAGGGGGCCGGAAGCCTCCTCGGCGGGCAGCTCGATGCGCTGATCGGCAACATGGCCTGCCGGGCCGCGGTCAAGGCAAACCGCAGGCTGGGGATCGACGAGATGAACCGCCTGCTGCGCGACATGGAGCAGACCGAGCGCAGCGACCAGTGCAATCATGGGCGCCCGACCTGGACTGTGCTCAGCATCGCCGAGCTGGACCGCCTCTTCGCCCGCGGACGCTAAGGCCCGCCGTTGGAGACCCCGGTATCGACCACCGTGCTCTGCCTCAGCGGGCCCACGGCGACGGGGAAGACCGCGCTCGCGATCCAGCTGGCACTGCGCTTCCCGATCGGGCTGGTCAGCGTCGACTCGGCGATGGTCTACCGTGGCCTCGATGTGGGTTCGGGCAAGCCGCCGGAATCGCTGCGGGCCCGTGTTCCGCACGCGCTCGTCGACATCCGCGACCCCTGGGAAGTCTTTTCTGCCGGCATGTTCCGGGAGGAGGCCATCCAGTCGATCAGCGCAATTGCCGCGACCGGGCGGCTTCCGCTGCTCGTCGGCGGCACGATGCTGTACTTCCGCAGCCTGGTGCGGGGACTCGCAGGACTGCCGCCTGCGGACCCTGAGCTGCGCGCGCAGATCGAGGCCGAGGCGGCGCAGTCCGGGTGGCCCGCGCTGCACGCCGAGCTCGCCCAGCGTGATCCGGCTGCCGCCGCGCGCATCCAGCCAGGTGACCGGCAGCGCATACAGCGTGCACTCGAGGTGCTCAGGCTGACGGGGCGACCGCTGTCCAGCCTGCAGATCAGGCCGGGCGCTCCGGGCCTGCATTTTGTGCAGGTCGCGCTGGTGCCTGCCGACCGGCACCTGCTGCACCGGGACATCGAGCGACGTTTCGGCCAGATGATGGCTGCGGGATTCCTGGACGAGGTCGCCGGACTGCTGGCGCACCCCCGGGTCTGTCCTGGATCGCCGGCGCTGCGTGCGGTGGGCTACCGCCAGCTGGCGGATCATATCCTTGGCCGGTGCACGCTCGGCGACGCTGAGGCCAGCGCGATCGTTGCGACGCGTCGTCTCGCCAAGCGGCAGCTGACCTGGCTGCGTGGCGAGCAGCCCGACAGGGTGCTCGACAGCCAGCAGCCGGACACCTTGGACCGGCTGACGGCGATCGTCGCCAGGACCTTGGGGGCAGATGCAAACCTGGGCGCCAGCCGCTAGAATGCTCGGGTTGGCGCGTTGAGGATGGACCGTTCATGGCCGTGGGTGGCATCCGACAACAAGAACAACCTGGGAGTCGATGATGGCCAAAGGTCAGGTTTTGCAGGACCCGTTCCTGAATACGCTCCGCAAGGAGAAGGTTCCGGTATCGATCTATCTCGTCAATGGGATCAAGCTGCAGGGAACGATAGAGTCCTTCGACCAGTTCGTCGTACTGCTGAAGAATGCCGTGAGTCAGATGGTCTACAAGCACGCGATTTCCACCGTCGTGCCTTCGCGTCCTGTCCGCGTGCCCATGGATGATGAAGAGGGCGACGCGCCTGCCCGCTGATTGCCTGTCCGTCCCGGATTCAGGGCCGACAGGGCGACTCCGCAATCTGGTGTTCCGGCTTGTTTGAACGTCCCGGTCAGGGTGAGCGAGCGCTGCTCCTGCACGTGCGTAGCAGCCGTGCACCGTTGCCCGAGGAGCAGGAGGAGTTCGTGGCGCTCGCCCTCTCGGCCGGCGCCCAGGTGGTCGGGCAGCTCAGCGCCACGTTGCGCCGGGTCAACCCCCGGCTGCTCATCGGCAGCGGCAAGGTCGAGGAGCTTGCGGCGCTGATCGCCTCCACCGAGGCCGAGGTCGTTCTGGTCGACCATCACCTCAGCCCCGCGCAGGAACGAAACCTGGAGCAGGCGCTGTGCCGGCGCGTGATTGACCGCCCCGGTCTGATACTCGACATCTTCGCGCAGCGTGCCCGGACCTTCGAGGGCAAGCTGCAGGTCGAGCTTGCACAGCTGTCCCACCTGTCCACCCGGCTGATCCGGGGCTGGACCCACCTCGAGCGACAGCGTGGCGGCATCGGACTGCGCGGCCCCGGCGAAACCCAGCTGGAGACGGACCGCCGGCTGCTCGCCCGGCGCATGCGCCAGCTGCGCAGCCGGCTCGAGCGGGTGTCCCGCCAGCGCGGCATCGCGGGGCGCCAGCGCCGCCGCCAGGAGATTCCGACGGTGTCCCTGGTCGGGTATACCAATGCAGGCAAGTCGACCTTGTTCAATCGCATGACGCAGGCGGGGGTGCTGGTGGCTGACCAGCTCTTTGCAACACTGGACCCGACCTTGCGCAGGGTCGAGCTGCCTGGCGGCACGCCGCTGGTGCTGGCCGATACCGTGGGGTTCATCCGTGAGCTGCCGCATGAGCTCGTCGCCGCATTCCGCTCTACGCTGGAGGAAACACGCGATGCGCGGCTGCTGCTGCACGTGATCGACGCCAGTGATCCGGCGCAGCAGGAGCGCATCAGCGATGTGCTGCAGGTGCTCGAACAGATCGACGCAGACAGGATTCCGCGCATCCAGGTCTACAACAAGGCTGATATACTCGACGTCCCGCCTCGCATGGACAGGGGCCCTGACGGGCTGCCGGCCCGGGTCTGGGTCTCCGCGCAGACGGGTGCGGGCCTGGACCTGCTGATGGAGGCGCTGGCCGAGCACTTGCGCGACGCCCTCGTGCGGCGCACCGTGTGTCTCGGCGCAGGCCAGGCGCGGTTGCGTGCGCTGCTGTACCGGATCGGTGCGGTCGTTGCGGAACGAATCCTGGCCGACGGCAGTTGCGAGCTCGATCTCGAGCTCGACCGCCGCGGATACGAAGACCTGGAACGAAGGGAGCAGGTAGAGCTGCACAGGCTCGAACGTCCTGCCGCCCCGGTTCCAGGCACGCACTGAGGCTGTGCCTCGGCTGTTTGTCCTCGATGGCTAGACGAGATCATGGGCTGGAACGAGTCAGGCAACGGTAAGAATCCCTGGGAACGGGGCAACCGGAACGAAGGTCCGCCGGACCTCGACAAGATCGTGCGCGAGTGGCAGCAGAAGCTGGGTGCCTTGCTGCGCGGTGGGGGCGGCAGTGGCGGACGCGAGGGCAGCGAAATGCCGATGCCGGGTGCGCCGCTGGTATTTGGTGTCCTCGGCATACTTGTGCTGCTGTGGCTTGCCAGCGGGCTCTACCGTGTCGACGATGCGCAGCGTGGCGTGGTGCTGAGGTTCGGTGAGTTCCAGACCACGGCGAACCCGGGCCTTCGCTGGCACATCCCATGGCCCATCGAGCAGGTGAACCTGGTCAACGTGAACCAGATCAGCACCTTCAGCCAGCAGACCCGCATGCTGACCGCCGACGAGAACATCGTCGAGGTGGACCTGGTGGTGCAGTTCCGCCGTGAGGACCCGGTCAAGTTCCTGTTCAATGTCCGCGACCCGGACGGCACCGTGAACGATGCCAGCGAGAGTGCGATCCGCGAGATCGTCGGCCGCAACCGGCTGGATTTCATCATCACCGAGGGCCGCACCGAGATAGCCGATTCGACCCGCGAGGTGATCCAGCAGACGCTGGACGAATACGGCACCGGAATCCGCGTGGTTGCCGTAAACCTGCAGGACGCCAACTTCCCGCCGCAGGTACAGTCTGCGGTCGAGGACGCGATCAAGGCTCGCGAAGATCGCGAGCGGCTGGCGCTTGAGGCGCAGACGTACGCCAACGACCGGATTCCCCGGGCCCGTGGTGAGGCTGCGCGGCGTCGCGAGGACGCCGAGGCCTACCGTGCACGCGTGATTGCCGATGCCGAGGGCCAGGCGTCCCGTTTCGAGCAGGTCCTGGTCGAATACCAGCTGGCCCCGCAGGTCACGCGTGAGCGTCTCTACATCGAAGCGATCGAGGACGTGCTGTCCGCCTCCACGAAGGTGCTGATGGACGTGGAGGGTGGCAACAACCTGCTCTACCTGCCCCTCGACAAGCTGATGGAGCAGCGTGGGAGCAGGACTGCTGGCAGCAGCCTGATGCTTCCATTGCCACAGGACGCCGCCGCACAGGGAAGCGTGACCGCCCGGGACCGTGAGGACCGCCGGCTGAGGAGTGGACGCTGATGAACGTGCTGAAACCTGTGGCCTGGCTTGTCGTGGCTGTCGTCACTCTCGGCTGGTTCACGCTGTATACGGTGGATGAGCGCGAGCTGGCGATCGAGTTCCGGTTTGGCGAGATCATCCGTATGGACATGGAGCCCGGCCTGCACTTCAAGTGGCCCTGGCATAACGTCCAGAAGCATCCCCGCCGGATCCTTACGATCCTGAACCCCCAGGAGCAGTTCCTGACCTCGGACAAGAAGAACTTGCTGGTCGACTTCTTCGTCAAGTGGCAGATCACCGACGTGGGCCAGTTCTACCGGGCAACGGGTGGTGACGAGAGGGCCGCTGCGCAGCGCCTGATCGAGATCGTCAAGGACGGCATCCGGGCCGAATTCGCCCGGCGTGACGTGGTCGAGGTCGTCTCGGCAGAGCGTCGCGAACTGATGCGCCAGATGATGGAGCGCGCGGGGATTAGCGCCGAGGAGCTGGGCGCCCGGGTCGTTGACGTCCGCATCAAGCGCATCGAGTTCCCGGACGACGTGCTCGAGTCGGTGTTCAGCCGCATGAGGCAGGAGCGCGCGCGGGTGGCCGCCGAGCTTCGCGCCGAGGGTGCCGAGATCGGGGAGGAGATTCGCGCCGATGCGGATCGCCAGGTCACGATCATCCTGGCTGAGGCCTTCCGCGAGGCCGAGCGGGTGCGTGGCGCAGGTGACGCCAGGGCTGCGCAGATCTACGCCAGCGCCTTCAACCAGGACCCGGAGTTCTACTCTTTCTTCCGGAGCATCCAGGCCTACCGCAACTCGCTGGGGCGGGACAGCGACCTGCTCGTGATCGGGACCGAAAGCGAGTTCTTCCGCTACCTGAACCAGGCCAACCCGGGGCGCTGAGCCTGCCGCGCGGGAGCGCGGCCTTGGAGACGAGCGATGAGCTGGAGCGATCTGGGCGCGGGATTCGCGCTGTTCCTGATTTTTGAAGGCCTGATGCCCTTTCTCAGTCCTGCGGGCTGGCGCCAGACGTTGCACCGGATCGCGGGCATGCGGGATGGCCAGCTGCGGTTCATTGGCCTCGGCAGCATCCTGGCCGGGCTGCTACTGCTGCTGATCGTCCGCGGCTGACGCGGTTTCTTCTTTCCGGTGTCTCAACGAGAGCTTGACGTGGGCAAGAGCGTAATCGTCGTCGGCATCCAGTGGGGTGACGAAGGCAAAGGCAAGATCGTCGACCTGCTGACCAGCGAGGCCGAGGCGGTGGTCCGCTTCCAGGGCGGACACAACGCGGGGCATACGCTGATCATCGGCGGTGAAAAAACCGTACTCCACCTCATTCCGTCCGGGATCCTGCGTCCCGACGTCAGCTGCATCATTGGCAACGGGGTCGTGCTGCACCTGCCGTCGCTGCTCAGGGAGATCGATGCGCTCGAGGAGCGTGGTGTGCGCGTGTGCGAGCGCCTGCGCATCAGTCCGTCGTGCCCGCTGATCCTGCCTAGCCACATTGCGCTCGACCGCGCGCGCGAAGAGGCGCGTGGCTCCAAGGCAATCGGTACCACTGGCCGCGGCATCGGGCCGGCCTACGAGGACAAGGCGGGCCGGCGCTCGCTGCGGGTGGCCGACCTGTTTGATACGGAGCGTTTCGCCGAGCGACTCGAAGCAGCGATGCACCTGCACAACTTCCTGCTGACGCAGCACCACGGTGCCGAGGCGGTCGATTTCACGGCCACGCTGGAGGAATGGCTCCTGATGGCCGACCGGATACGTCCTCTGGTGGCGGATACGCCGGCGCTGCTGCGAGGGCTCAGGGCCGATGGTGCCAACCTGCTGTTCGAGGGTGCGCAGGGCACCCTGCTGGACGTCGATCACGGGACCTATCCGTATGTCACGTCCTCGAACACCACAGCCGGCTGCGCGGCGACCGGCAGCGGCCTGGGCCCGGTCGACTTCGACTACGTACTGGGGGTCGTAAAGGCGTATGCGACCCGCGTCGGCAGCGGCCCCTTTCCTACGGAGCTCTTCGACGAGACCGGGGCACGGCTTGCCCGCGTTGGCGTCGAGTTCGGGTCGACGACCGGTCGTGCGCGGCGCTGCGGCTGGTTCGATGCGGTCACCGCGCGCAGGGCGGTGCTGAACAATGGCGTCACCGGGCTGTGCGTCACCAAGCTCGACGTGCTCGACGGGCTCGAACACGTGTGCATCGCCACCGGCTACCAGCTTCGGGGCGAGGTGCTCCATGCGCCACCGATGATGGTCGACCAGTACGAGGAGTGCGAGCCGGTCTACGAAACGCTTCCAGGCTGGTCCCAGCCCACCCAAGGCATCACCCGGTTTGACGCACTGCCTGCCGAGGCGCGCTGCTACCTGCGGCGTCTGGAGGAGGTGGTCGGAGTGCCCGTGGACATGGTTTCCACTGGCGCGGACCGCGACCAGAACATTATCCTGAGGCACCCGTTCAGCGGCTGAAGGCGATCCATCCCGCGTGGAGACAACTGCTCCTGGCACGTGTCCCTTTCCGGCCGGAACGCGCGCATCCCGGCTCCAGGCCTGGCTTGGCCTGCTGCTTGCTGCGCTGTTCCTCAGCGGATGCAGCACCACCCGCCTGGCCTACAACCAGCTCGACCGGATCAGTTTCTGGTACCTCAAGGGGTACTTCGAGCTCGACCGGAACCAGGAGCGGGATCTGCGCGCGCGCATCGACCGTCATCTGGAATGGCACCGCGAGACACAGCTTCCGCGCTATGCCGCGTTCGCCGCGGACCTGGAGCGCGATTCGGCCGGCCCGCTGAGCGCCGAATATTTCGCCCTCAGGGCCGCCGAGCTGGAAGTGTTCTGGCGCGACTTCATGGAGCAGCTGACACCTGAGGCCGCAGTGTTCCTCGCGACGCTCAGCGATGATCAGATCGAGGCCATGTTCAGGAAAATCGACGAGAACCACGCCGATCTCGAGCGGGACTATGCGGGCGAGACAGGGCCGATCCGGCGTGAGCAGCGCGCGCAGGCGATCAGCCGGTCGGTCTCTCGCGTGACCGGGCGCCTGACGCCGGAGCAGCTCGCGCTGATACGATCCTATTCCGACCGGCTGAACGATCTGAGCATCCCTTGGCTCGAGCGCCGGCGGCACTGGCAGCAGGAGTTCCGCGCCGCGCTGGCGCTGCGCGACGATCTGGAGGCGTTCGAGGCGCGGCTGCACCCGCTGCTGGTCGACCCGGACCGGGATGATCCACCGGAGTATCGGCGCCTGGTGGAACTGAACCAGCAGCTGATTTACGCGATGCTGGCGGAGTTGTCCTCTGAGCTCACGCCACGCCAGCGAGACCGTGTGCAGCGGCGGATCGGTGGTTTCGCCCGGGACTTCGAGATGCTGGCAGCAGCCTCCATCGGGACACGCTGAGGTGCCGCGGCCGGCGTGCGGCCTTAGCCGTTACCGCCCTGCTGGTATTTCTGCTTCCAGTCGGCGTAGGGCATGCCGTAGACATACTCTCGGGCGGCGTCGCGGCCCAGCTCCAGCCCTTCGTCACGTGCCGCTTCCTCGTACCACCGAGCAAGACAGTTGCGGCAGAAGCCAGCCAGGTTCATCAGGTCGATGTTCTGCACGTCGGTGCGTTTGCGCAGATGGCCGACAAGCCGGCGGAAGGCCGCGGCCTCAAGCTTTTCGCGCTGTTCGTCCTTCATTCTAGGCTCCAGCTTCCGGATCGCTGAATTCTACGCGGCGGCCACTGGCCCCGCCAGAAGCTGGCCCGGACGAGGTAGCCGGGCACGGCATGACCAGTCTTGGGTCGGCCGTCAGCGTGCTGCTGGAGTGGGATCATGGAGCAGGTCGGGATCGACGGGGACACAGGGGCGGGCGGTCCGTATGCTGTACCTCTGACACTACCTCCTGATGATCCACTGGTCCATGTGCTCAACCTCTGACGACACCGCACCCCGGCCCCGGGCCGTCTTTCCGCTGCTCGCCAGTCCCGGTGGCTATCGGGCCTGCGAGACTGACCTGCTGGCCGACGCGCGTGTTCGCAGCCACTGGCTAGGCGTATTCCGCCGCCAGCTGCACGTGCAGCTCGATGCCGCCAGGCTCTGCGGTTCGACCGAGGCCCAGTGTTCCATGGTGCGCCGCGAGGTGCTTGCACAGCTCGAACAGCTTGCGGCCGAGCCAGGCCGCTACGGCCGTCTGGACATCCTGCTGATCGACCAGCTGCGCCAGCGGATATTCCGGCGGAACGGAATCGCCGACGAGATGCGCGTGATCAAGCAGAGGGAGAACAAGGCCGCGCTCGCGGCGTTGCCGGGGCGCCTGGCTGAACTAGATGCGCTGGGTGACAGACGGCAGCGCTTCCCGGAGCTCGTCCGGGGCATGCTGGCCGGCAACCTGTTCGATATGGGCACGCCGGATACTGCCCGCCTCTACGCGAACGGCAGTGTGCCCTTCGGCGAAGCGCTCGCCAGGGTGCCGTCGAGGCCCTGGCTTGTGGATGACGTCGGATGTGCCCGCAACTGGCTGGACAGCACAAAGCCTGCCAGGGCGGTCGTACTGGCGGACAACGCGGGGGGCGACCTGCTGCTCGGTTTGATGCCTTTCGCGCGCGAACTCCTGCGTCGTGGCACCGCGGTCGTCGTCGCTGCCAACAGCGCGCCCTCGCATAACGACATCACGCACCGGGAGCTTGAGTCTCTCATGCCGCAACTGGCCGAGATTGACCCGCTGTTTGGAGACCACGGCCTCGCGCTGGTGCCCAACGGCAGCGACGCGCCGCTGATCGACCTTTGCGGGATATCCGAGGAGCTGGCCGCGGCCTCGGTCGGTGCTGACCTGGTGCTGCTGGTTGGTATGGGCCGGGCCCTGGAAAGCAACTACAGCGCGACGTTTACCGTGCCCGTGCTGCGCGTCGCCATGGTCAAGGACCCTGAAATCGCTCGCGGGCTCGGCGGTCAGCTGTTCGATGCAGTCTGTCGTTTCCAGCTGCCAGCGGTCGGGGCAGTGACTGGTGCCGAGGAGAGGACTTGAACCTCCACGGGGTTTCCCCCACTGGCACCTGAAGCCAGCGCGTCTACCAATTCCGCCACCTCGGCAGGGGGCAGGGCTCTTTCGAGTGGCGGCAATTTATAGACAGGCTGTATGCTTGTCAACGCGACACGTTTACGGATCTCACATTGAACAGCACCTGCCCATGACCCGCCGGCGCAGCAACCCTGCCCGCGCGCGCCGCCCTGCAGCCGACACCCAGAGCCCGTATCGACACCCGGTTCCGGCGCCGGCTGAGGTGCTGGACCGGCTGCGCGATGCCGGTGTTCCCCTGACGCTGGGGCAGCTCGCCGATGCATTCGGGCTGGGCGGCGAGAAACCGCGCGCGGCGCTGCGCCGGCGCCTGGTCGAGATGGTCGGCAGCGGGCAGCTGCTGCAGAACCGCCGCAACGAGTTCTGCCTGCTCGAGAAGATCGAGGCGATTGCCGGTACGGTCAGCGCGCACCGCGATGGCTATGGCTTCCTCACCCCCGACGACGGCTCCGACGACATCTACCTCCCCGCGCACGAGATGAACCAGCTGCTGACGGGCGACCGCATCGCCGTGCGGCTTTCAGGCGCCGGGCGGGCAGGGCGGCGGGCCGGCACGCTGGTCGAGATCCTGGCCCGGGGGCGCACCACGCTGGTCGGCCGCTACCGGCGCGAGCACGGTGTCGGCTTCGTCGTCGAGGCCGGACGTGCGTTTCACCAGTTCATCGTGCCCGATCACCACCGCGCCGGCGCGCAGCCGGGCGAGCTGGTGCAGCTGGAGATCCTCCAGTACCCGGAGCCTGGCCACAGCCCCCAGGGCCGCATCCTCACCGTGCTGGGGCCGCCCGAGGCGCCCGGCATCATGACCGAGGCCGCGATCCGCATATTCGACCTGCCGGGCGGGATACCGGAGGCGGTGGAGCAGGCGGCCGCGCGATTTGGCGGCAGGGTTCGCAAGGACGACCTGGCTGGTCGCGAGGACCTGCGACAGTTGCCTCTGGTGACCATCGACGGCGAGGATGCACGTGATTTCGACGACGCGGTCTTCGCCGAGCGCGACGGCGATGGTTTCCGGCTCGTAGTCGCAATTGCCGATGTGGCCCACTACGTCAAGGATGGCGATGTGCTGGACCGGGAGGCGCGCCGGCGCGGCACTTCCGTGTACTTCACCGATCGCGTGCTCCCGATGCTGCCGGAGGCGCTGTCCAACGGACTGTGCTCGCTGAACCCCGCCGTCGATCGCCTCGCCATAGCCTGTGAGCTGCGGATCGATGGGCAGGGCAAGCCCGGGCGCGCGCGCTTCTTCCGCGCCGTCATTCATTCCCATGCGCGGCTGACCTACGACCAGGTCGATGCACTGATGCGTGGGGAGAAGGCGCCGCGGCGCGGGCCGCTGTCCAGGCTGCGCCCGCGCCTGGAGGCCCTGTACGAGGCATGGGGGCTGCTGCACCGGGCCCGCCAGCGGCGCGGCGCGCTGGACCTCGACCTGCCCGAGGTGAAGATTGCGCTGGATGACGAGGGCCGCATCGCCAGTGTCGCCCCGCGTGAGCGCAACGATGCGCACCGCGTGATCGAGGAGCTGATGATCGCGGCCAACGTCGCGGCCGGGCAGCTGATCCGTCGTCACCGGCTCGCCACGCTCTACCGGGTACATCCCGGCCCCGACCCGGACCGGTTCGAGGAGCTGCGGCTGCTGCTGCAGTCGATCGGCATACCGGTGGCCGAGCATGCGCTGCGCAGCGCGGGTGAACTCAACAAGGCGCTGGTGAAGCTGCGCGATCGCCCGGATGCGGCAAACCTGTCGATGGCGGTACTGCGCAGCCTGGCCCAGGCGGTCTACCAGCCTGCCAATGTCGGCCACTACGGGCTGGCGCTTGGCATCTACACGCACTTCACCTCACCGATCCGACGCTACCCCGACCTGCTGGTGCACCGCGCACTGGGCCACATCATCGACCGACACAAGCCCGGGGCCTTCGTCTACGATCGCGCGGCGATGGAGCACCTGGGACGGATCTGCTCCCAGCTCGAGCGGCGGGCAGAGGCCGCCGCACGTCATGTCGAGGCCCGGCAGAAGTGCCTGTATATCCGCGACCGCGTCGGGGAGGAGATGATGGCGGTGGTGACCAGCGTCAAGCACTTCGGCCTGTTCGTGACGCTGCAGGACCTCTTCGTCGATGGGCTGCTGCACGTATCCCAGCTGCACAACGACTACTATCGCGTCGTCGACGGGGGACTTGCACTCGAGGGCGACCACGAGCGGCGTCGCTACAGCCTCGGAGACCTCGTCCGCGTGCGCATCCTGCGCGTGGACATCGACGAGGCCCAGGTGGAGCTGGCGCTGGTCGAGGAGGCCAATGGGCCCGTTTCACAGCGCGCCACCCGCGGCGCCCGTCGCGGCCCGCGCGGGCGGCGAAGGTGAGCGCCCGCGCCCGGCGCATCATCTGCGGCATCCAGCCGGTGCGCCACCTTCTCGAGCAGCAGCCGGAGCGCATCGTGGGGCTCTGGGTGCAGGCTGACATCGGCCAGGGGCGGCTGGCGAGGATTGCCGACGTGCTCGGGCGCTTTGACGGCGAGCTTCGGCGCTGCCCCGCGGGCGAGCTGGCGCGACTTGCGGAGGGTGGCCGTCACCAGGGTGTCGTTGCCGAGCTTGCGGACGGCGCGCCGCTCGATGACGCGGGGCTGGATGCCCTGCTGGACGGCACCGCAGACCCTTTCCTGCTGCTGCTCGATGGCGTGCAGGACCCACGTAACCTCGGTGCCTGCCTGCGTACGGCCAACGCCGCCGGCGTCACCGCGGTGGTGGCCGGACGAAGCCGCAGCGTCGGGCTGACACCCGCAGCGAGCAAGGCCGCTGCGGGGGCAGCCGAGCTGCAGCCGCTGGCGCTGGTGGCCAACCTCGCCCGCTGTATGGCTGGGCTCAAGGCACGGGGCATCGTGCTGGTGGGAACGGATCCCGCTGCCGATGAGGTTTTTTACGAGATACCGCTCACGGGGCCTGTCGGTCTTGTTCTGGGCAGCGAGGGCGAGGGGCTGCGCCAGCTCACCCGCAGGCACTGTGATCGGCTGGTGCGACTTCCCATGGCCGGTGCTGTCGAGAGCCTGAACGTATCGGTGGCCGCCGGCATCTGCCTGTATGAGGCTGTGCGTCAACGCAGCGCGGCCCGTGTTGCGGGTGCAGGTCCACTCCGGTAGGATGCGCGCTCCCCGGGCCGGGCCGCCAAGCGGCAAGCTCCGGTCCACTCCTTGCCACACCGGTCTGCCGGGTGGCTTCAACCCGCAAGGAGAACCCATGCGACATTACGAGATCGTGCTGCTGGTCCATCCTGACCAGAGCGAGCAGGTGCCGGCGATGGTAGAGCGCTATCGCACGCTGATCACCGAAGGTCAGGGCCAGGTCCATCGTTTCGAGGACTGGGGCCGGCGCCAGCTGACCCACCCGATCAACAAGATCCACAAGGCTCACTACATCCTGCTCAACATCGAGTGTGCCAAGGCGGTGCTCGATGAGCTGGTGGGCGGATTCCGCTTCAGCGACGCGATCCTCCGTCACCTGGTGATCAACCGTGACGAGGCCATCACCGAGCCCTCGCCGCTGGCCAAGTCCAGTGACAGCGGTGACGAGCGCCCGGCACGGAGCCGTTCCGGCGACGGCGCCTCGGGTGACAGTGACGAGGACGGTGACGGCGACGACGACAACGGCAAGGGCAACGATGACAGTGTTGATGGCGAGTCCAGCGAGGCTGCGCAGGGAGGACAGTCATGAGCAAGTATTTCCGCCGCCGGAAGTTCTGCCGCTTCACCGCTGAGGGCGTCAAGGAGATCGACTACAAGGATCTCGAGACGCTGCGGGCCTACATCACGGAGACCGGCAAGATCGTGCCGAGCCGGATCACAGGGACGAAGGCGCGCTACCAGCGCCAGCTCGCGACGGCGATCAAGCGCGCCCGCTTCCTCGCCCTGCTGCCCTACACCGACAAGCACTGAGGTGAGTGACCGCGGCACCCTGCCCGGTCACCCTGTTGAGCTATGACAGGTCCCGCCAGCTGGCTGGCCAGGCTGCGCCCGCTGCGGGTCACCCTGATCGCGGCCATGTTCCTGCTGCCGCTGACGCAGGTGCTCAGCGTGGCGCTGGTCGCATTCAGCGCGATTCTCGGGGGCCTCCGGGTGGCCATGCAGGACGCGACGCTGGCCCTGCTGCTGCTGCTGGGCCTGGCGATGCTGGGCGGCGGTGGCTGGCAGCAGTTCACTATCGCGGCGCTGCTGAGCTGGCCGGCCACTGCGCTGGCCGGCAGCCTGGTCGGCCGCTACGGCACGCTGAACCTGCCGGTGCAGCTGCTGACCGGGGTCGCGCTCGCGCTGGTGGCCCTGCTGGGCCTGCTGGCTGGCGATGGCTCGACAACCTGGCTGCCTCTGCTTGAGGCCTGGGCTCGCCAGCTGACCGAGGCTGGCGTGCAGGTGGACGAGGGCCTGGCGCTGCAGGAGCTGGCGCGGCTGATGAACGGCCTGGTTGCCGCAGGGCTGCTGCTGCTGCTGCTGCTGGGTCTTTTCCTTGGCGCTGCGCTGGCGGCAGCGGCTGGAGGTCCGCCGTTCGGCATGATGTTTCGCGAGCTCGCGCTTGGCCGCGTGTTCGCCATGGTGGGCCTGCTGGCCGCGCTCGGTGCCGCGCTGGGCCTGACCTTTGCGGCGCACCTGCTGCTGGTTCTGCTGTTTGCGTTCTTCCTGCAGGGCCTCGCGGTCGTGCACTGGTTCGCAAACTCGAGGCAGTGGCCGGGATTCTGGCCGCTGGCCCTCTACGGGCCGCTGCTGCTGCTGGCGCCGCTGGCCGCAGTGATCATACTGTCTCTGGGTAGTATCGGGTTCCTGGACAACTGGACCCAGCTGCGCCGGGCGCGTAACGATGTGGTTTGACGATGTGGTTTAATGAGCCGCTGGCCTGAAGCGGCATTTTGGAGTCCGTCATGGAAGTGATTCTTCTGGAAAAAGTCGACAACCTCGGGAATATCGGCGACAAGGTGAAGGTGCGCCCGGGCTACTGCCGCAACTACCTGCTGCCCAAGGGCAAGGCTGCGCTGGCCACGCCCGAAAACCTCGCGGTTTTCGAGGCGCGCCGGGCCGAGCTCGAGGCGCGCCAGGCTAAGGAACTTGCCGAAGCCAACCGGCGGGCGGAGTCGCTGTCGGCGCTCACCGTCACCCTGTCCGCGAAGGCCGGCATCGAGGGCAAGCTCTATGGTTCGCTGGGTACTGCCGACATTGCCGAGGGCTGCACGGCTGCCGGCGTCGAGGTGAAGCGCAGCGAGGTGCGGCTGCCCGATGGCCTGATCCGCAGCGTCGGCGATCACCAGGTTGAAATACACCTGCACTCCGACGTCAACGTGACGATCACCGTCAGCGTCGTCGCCGAAGAAGGCGAGTGAGCGCAGGGATTTGAACGACAGGGTGGCGGGCATGGCCGCGGCGACGCCCCGCAGGGAAGGGGTGGCCGGCCTGCCCGTGCCACCCAGTTCGATCCAGGCCGAGCAGGCGCTGCTCGGTGGCCTGATGCTCGACAACAGCTCCTGGGACCGCGTTGCCGACGTAGTCGGCGAGTCGGACTTCTTCCGCGACGACCACCGCCTGATCTTCGCCGCCATCGGCATCCTGTCCGAGCGTGGCCAGCCCTGCGATGCGGTCACGCTGTCCGAGTTCCTCGCCTCGCGCGACGAGCTGACTCGCGCCGGCGGGCTACCCTACCTGGCCAGCCTTGTCGAGGAAACGCCGAGCGCCGCCAACGTGCGCGATTACGGCACGATCATCCGTGAGCGCGCGCTGCTGCGCAGGATGATCGAGGTGGGCAACCAGATTGCCTCCAGCGCCTACCGTCCGGAAGGCCGGCAGATCGCCGAACTCGTGGACGAGGCTGAGCGGCGCGTTTTCGAGATCGCCGAGCATGGCCAGCGCAGGGGTGCGGGCTTCATACCGGTGCGCGACGTGCTCGGTGCCACGGTGGACCGGCTCGACATGCTGCACCAGTCGCAGGGCAGCATCACCGGGCTCTCCTCCGGCTTCACGCGCCTGGACGAGATGACGGCCGGGCTGCAGCCCGGCGACCTGATCATCATTGCGGGGCGTCCCTCGATGGGCAAGACCAGCCTCGCGCTCAATATTGGCGAAAACGTCGCGCTGGGACATGGCAAGTCCACGGCCCTGTTCAGCATGGAGATGTCGGTCGAGCAGCTGGCGCTGCGCATGATCTCCTCGCTGGGCCGCGTCGACCAGGCCCACCTGCGCAACGGCCGCTTTGCCGACGAGGACTGGCCCCGGATCAACGGTGCGATCCAGCAGATGTCGGAAGCGCGGGTCTATATTGACGATACGCCCGCGCTGACCCCGACCGAGATCCGGGCCCGCGCGCGGCGGCTGTGGCGCGAGCGAGGCCTCGACCTGATCATCGTGGACTACCTGCAGCTGATGCGCGTGGCTGGCAACGCGGAGAACCGGGCGACCGAGATCTCCGAGATCTCGCGCTCGCTGAAGGCGCTGGCGCGGGAGCTGAAGGTTCCGGTCATCGCGCTCTCGCAGCTCAACCGCAGCGTCGAGCAGCGCACGGACAAGAAACCGGTCATGTCGGACCTGCGCGAGTCCGGCGCGATCGAGCAGGATGCAGACCTGATCCTTTTCATCTACCGGGACGAGGTCTACCACCAGGACAGCCCGCGCAAGGGCATCGCGGACATCAACATTGCCAAGCAACGCAACGGCCCGACCGGCGAGTTTCCGCTCACGTTTCTTGGCCGATTCACGAAGTTCGAGAACTACGCACCGGAGATAGAGGACTTCGGGCCATGACCGTGGCCGCAAGCGCGGTCATCCGTCCGGGAGCCCTGCGTCATAACCTGGCCGAAGTCCGTCGGCGCTCGCCAGGCTGCCGGGTGCTGGCAGTCATCAAGGCCAATGCTTACGGTCATGGCCTGCTCCAGGCTGCCGGTATCCTCGACGATGCGGATGCATTTGCCGTCGCCCGGGTTGAGGAAGCCGTCCAGCTGCGCCAGGCCGGAATCAGCAAGCGGCTGGTCGTGCTGGGAGGCTTTGCCGACGCCGAGGATCTGGCTACGGCCGTGCAGATGGGCGTCGACCTGGTCGTCCATACGGAGAACCAGGTCGCCCTGCTGGAGGCGCACCCGCCCGTATCGCCACTGTCGGTCTGGGTCAAGATCGACACCGGCATGGGCAGGCTGGGTCTCGCGCCCGATGCGCTGCCGGCTGTTCGCGAGCGCCTCGCGCGCCTTCCCGGCCTGCGTCCGCCGCTGGTGGCGATGAGTCACCTGGCCAGCGCCGACAACCCCGACGATCCGGCGACCGGCGAGCAGCTGGCCTGCTTCGAGCGATTGCTGGGCAGCTGGGTTGGTGATATCAGCATCGCCAATTCGGCCGGCATTCTCGGCTGGCCCGAAACAGTCCGCACCGACTGGCCGGGCGGAGGCTGCAACTGGGTGCGGCCTGGCCTGATGCTGTACGGCGTGTCCCCCCTCGCCGGCGGCACCGGCGCGGATCTGGGGCTGCGCGCTGCGCTGTCCTTCGAGACGCGGCTGCTGGCCGTGCGCAGCGTCGCGCGCGGCGCGCGCATCGGCTATGGCGGTCACTGGACGGCGCCGCGCGACAGCCTGATCGGTATCGCGGCGGCCGGGTACGCGGATGGCTATCCCTGGCAGCTGCCCTCGGGGACGCCTGTGCTGGTCGGCGGGCATCTGGCGCAGCTGGTCGGGCGCGTGTCGATGGACATGGTGACGCTGGACCTGACCGGGCTGCCGCCGCAGCAGCCCGGCGCACCGGTGGTGCTCTGGGGCCCCGAGCCTGCGCCACCGGTCGAGCAGATCGCCCAGGCGGCAGGGACCATACCCTATACGCTGCTGGCAGGGCTCAACCGGCGCGTCGCGCTGAGGCTCGACGACGAGCTGGCCCGCAAGCCTGCTGCCGGCCGGCAGCCGCAGGCGGCGCTGCGCTCAGGCTGAGAAGAACCCCAGCTTTACACCCAGCAGCTCGATGACGTCATTCTGCCTGAGACGGATGGCAGCCATCCCGACGGGTTCACCGTTGATCGTCACCGGATACTCAAGGGTATTCTCAAGCTGCACCAGATGGTAACCGTCCTGGCGGCGGCTGACGGCAATGACCTGGCTGCCAGGCCGGCCCAGCGTGGTGAGCGCCTTGGTCAGGTCGAGCTCCTGACCCGCGTGGCCGCCACTCAGCACCTGTATGCGGGCGGGCGCGGCAGGAGAGGGCTTGGTCCGGAGTGGCTGCACGGAGGCGGACGTACGGCCCTGTGCTGCGGCTGGCGCCGCGGACTCCGGTCCCGCCACCCGGTCCGACTGGTTGAGTACCATCGTCGCGGCGAAAGAGTCCTGCGGTTCCTCGAGCGCGCTGTCCACGAAACGCAGCTCGTGACGGCCTACCGTGATCACGTCGCCGTGCTGCAGGGCATGCTTGCGGATCAGCTGCCCGTTGACGTACGTCCCGTTGGTGCTGCTGAGGTCCTCCAGGAAGGAGTCATTCAGGATGTTGATGATCAGCGCGTGGTGACCGCTGATCGTCGGGCTGTCGATCCGTATGTCGTTGTCGGCCAGTCGGCCGATCGTGTAACGCTCACGGGTCATGTTGTACTCGGCCAGGGTCTGGTCGTCGAGACTCAGGAGGAGGCGCGCCATGGGTTGGATCAGCCGAACAGCCTGCGGATTCTGTCAAATATACCCGAGCTTTCCGGAAAAGCCTCCACCACCCCGGCCATGATGACCGAAATGTTGTCCTTGCCACCGTGTTCGTTGGCCAGCTGGATCAGCTGCTCGCCCGCCCGCTGAAGGTTGCCTCCGAACGTGCTGATTGTCAGGTGGATATCCTCGTCCTCGACCATGTCCGACAGGCCGTCCGAGCACAGCAGCCAGGTATCGCCCGGCTGCGCGTCGAACTCCTGGACCGTGACCTCGACCCAGGGCTCGACGCCCAGCGCCCGGGTGACATAATTCCGGTTCGTCGAGCGCTGGGCTTCCTCGATCGAGTAGAAGCCACGGTCGACCAGCTCCTGCAGCAGCGAGTGATCTGACGTCAGCTGCTCAAGCTGGCCCTGCCGCTGGCGGTACAGGCGCGAGTCCCCGACATGTGCCACCGAGGCGCGGTCGTCCCAGAACAGGCAGGCCACCAGGGTGGTGCCCATGCCCTCGCACTGCGGGCTGGTGCGGGCCGCCTGGTGAATGATCTTGTTGGCGCGGCTGACGGCGTCGCGCAGCGCGATGGACTGGTGCATCAGGCCGGTTTCCGGGTCCGGCTGGCTGCGTGGGCCACGCCTGCAGGCATCGCCGACGAGCTCCATGATCGTCTTCACCGCGATGCCGCTGGCCACCTCGCCGGCGTTGTAGCCGCCCATCCCGTCCGCGAGCACCAGCAGGCCGATCTCGGGATCATGGCTTACGGCATCCTCGTTGTGTTCGCGCACCTTGCCCGTATCGCTGAGCTGCACGCAGCGGAGCTTGCTGCCCAGCTTCATTGTCCAGCCCCCTGGCCGGTCGACAGCGTCATGCGGCTGGCGCAGTCACGCAGCGCCAGCGCCATGGCACGGCCGTGCGGGAACCTGTCGGCGGGCTCCTTGGCCAGCGCCTCGTCCAGGATGGCATCCACGCCAGCGGGCAGGTCATCACGCTGCTCGCGCACCGGACGGTGGCGCTGGTGGACGATCTTCTCCATCAGCCGCGGTATGGAGTCGGCCTGGAATGGCGGTGCGCCGGTCAGCAGGTGATACATGGTCACGCCGAGCGAGTAGAGGTCGGACTGGCCCGTCACGGCGGCGGCCGACAGCTGTTCCGGCGACATGTAAGAGGGTGTCCCGAGGATGATGCCGCTGCGGGTTCGGCTGCTGTCGGTCAGTCTGGCAATGCCGAAGTCGGTCAGCTTCAGCGTGTCCGTTGCCAGGTGGTAAAGCAGGTTGGCCGGCTTGATGTCACGGTGGACGACGCGCTGGGTATGGGCGTAGTGCAGCGCCTCGGCTGCCCGGGCGACCAGCTCCAGCACGACCTCGGGCGGCAGCAGGCGGTCGGCCTGCGCGTGATGGCTGAGCGGCTTGCCTTCGAAGTACTCCATCGCGAGGTAGGCTGTGTTGCCATCTTCGCCCGCGTCATAGATCGCGATGATGTTCGGGTGGTTCAGCCGGCCCGCGGATTCGGCTTCGCGCATGAACTGTGCCCGGGCGTTTGCGAGGTCGCTGTCGGAGAACTCCTCGGCCAGCGGGATGGTCTTGATCGCGACCCGGCGGTTGATCATCGGGTCGCGGCCGAGGTAGACGGTGGCCATCGCGCCGCGACCGATGATTCCCTCGAGCTGGTAACGACCCAGCTGCTCGCTGCCGGAGAGCGGCTTGCGCACTGCGGTTGGCTGCGCGGGCGGCGCTGGTGGTCCAGGCTCGTCCCGGGCGCCCGAAAGCTTGCTGAGCTTGTAGATCACATCGCGGTATCCAGGATCAATGCTGGCCAGGTGCGTGAGCACGCGCTCGGCGCGCGCGAAATCCCGCCGGCGCCCGTGATCCATCGCAATGTTGTACAGCCGCTGCTTGGTGGCCGCGCTGGGTGGCTGCTGGCGCAACACGGAGAAGGCGAGGTCGAGCGCCTCTGGCGACTGTTCATCGGTCGTGGCCAGACCCGCCGGGATGTCCGTGGCCGGTGCCGGTTCGCCACGCTGCGCGAGCCGGCTCGAGACCGCGGCGAGGCCCAGCGCCAGCGGAACGAACAGGGCGGGCGTGACCAGCTGCACCCAGACCTGGCCGGAGAGTGTGAGCCAGCCCCCCAGTCCGAGCAGCAGCGCGGACAGCGTCACTGCGGACAGGGCCAGCGCGAGGGTCGTCAGCCGACGGGCGAACCCGGCAGCCCAGACCGCAAGCAGGAGCAGCAGCCCGAGCTCCATCCAGCGCAGCCATTCGGGCCGCAGCAGGTAGTCCTGCTCGAGCAGGTTGGAGACAGTGGTGGCAAGCAGAGTCCCGGGCGCCATTGCGGACTCGACCGGCGTCGCGAGACTGTCTCGGCCTGCCGGGCGGTGGATGATGACCAGCTGGCCGGCCAGGCTGGGCGCGGTACCGGCGAGCAGCTCCGCTTCCGATAATTTCCGGAAGGCCGGGTCACCGCCCCTGGCTGAGTAGAAGCGGTTCAGGATGGTCACCCCTGCATCCTGTCGGGGCAGCCTGTCCAGCAGTGCGCGCAATCCGCTCTGCCGGTCGTCGGTTGACTGTGCGAGCATTGCCACCGCTGCCGCCAGCGCGCCGGTCACGATGTCTTCGCCCCCGGCGGGCAGCAGCAGCGGGCTGCGCCGGACCACGCCGTCGACCTCTGGCTGGGACTGGTCGAGGCCCAGCGTCCAGGCATGGCTGCACAGTGCTGCCCTGGGCAATCCCCCGATCGGCACCTCGCTGGTGCCTGCCGGTCCGACCAGGCGCTGCTGGCAGGCGTGATCACGTACTACGGGCTGGCTTCCTCCCTGCCGTACCAGCAGCACGGTCCGGCTGGCCCCGGCGAGCTGCTCCAGTGCCTGGTCCTGCGCCTGCAGCGTGGCGTGGATGCGGTCCAGCTGTGCCGCCACGGCATCCTGTGCCATGGGGCTGCCCGGCGTCCGGCTGCGTTGCTCGAGTTCGACCAGCGCAGCCAGGCGCTCGAGATCAGGCAACTGGGTGGCGGCCGGTACCGGCGAAGCGGGCAGGACCACGCTGGGCTCCAGACGGGCAAGCTCGGCAGCGAGCTCGCCGATCCGGGGATGCGTCCACCAGTCCGATTCCAGCTCCAGCAAGGCGACACTGGCGGAACCTGGTCCCGCCTGCAGCTTCTGCAGGGCGTCGTAGAAGCGTGACTCAACCCGACCCAGGGGTTCGGCCAGCCACCAGCCGGCAACGGCCAGCGTCGCCAGCAGCACCAGCAGCCCCGCGCCGCTGCCGGTACCTGCCCGGGTCCGTTCTGCCGCATTCATGTGCAGATGTTATCGGCAAGCCCCCGCTGGCAGTTGAGAACTGGGTGGAACTTTCGTTGCGGTGCTGCCTCTCACCGCAGGGCAGAACTGGCAATGTGCACCATTCAACTGCAGACTGCCGCAGATGGGCAGGCCACGCGAGAACTTCGGCTGCGCCGACTGCGGCGCCACGACGGCCAAATGGCAGGGTCAGTGTCCCTCCTGCGGCGCCTGGAACACCCTGGAGCCCGTGCGCAGCGTGACCCCGTCCTCGAAAGCACGCTCATCTACACGAACGACGGGTCCGCGCCGGCTGGCGGACGTGGGCGAGGAGCAGGTGGGCAGGATCGCGACCGGGCTGGCCGAGCTCGATCATGCGCTGGGTGGCGGGCTGGTGCCGGGCTCGGTCGTGCTGATTGGCGGCGACCCCGGCATAGGCAAGTCCACGCTCCTGATCCAGGCTGCCGCCAGGCTTGGCAGCAGCGGCCCGGTCCTTTATGCCAGCGGCGAGGAATCTCTGCAGCAGATCAGCCTCCGCGCCCGGCGGCTCGGTCTCGACCAGGAGCGCGTGCTGGCGCTGGCCACGACCAGCGTGGAGACGGTGATCGAGGAGGCCCTGCGCTGCAGGCCCGAGTGCCTGGTCATCGACTCCATCCAGACGATGGCCAGCGACCAGCTGCCCTCGGTGCCCGGTTCCCCCAACCAGCTGCGCAGCTGCGCGGGTCTGCTGGTCAAGCTGGCCAAGGAGCAGGGGCCCGCGGTGATCCTCGTCGGTCACGTGACCAAGGAAGGACAGATCGCGGGTCCCAGGCTGCTGGAACATATGGTCGATGCGGTGCTGTACTTCGAGCACGAGGCGGGCAGTCGCTACCGGATCCTGCGTGCCGTCAAGAACCGGTTTGGGGCCGCGAACGAGATCGGCATCTTCGTGATGACGGAAGCCGGGGTCCGCGAGGTCCGCAACCCCTCGGCCATGTTTACCGGGGCGCGCGACGCGTGCGTTCCCGGCAGTGTCGTCACCGCGACCCACCAGGGCAGCCGGCCGCTGCTCGTTGAGGTGCAGGCACTGACCGATGACAGTGCCGGTTCACCCCTGCGCCGCGTCACCGTCGGCGTGGACCAGGGGCGGCTCAGCGTGCTGCTCGCTGCACTGAACCGCCACGCCGGGGTCGCCACGCATGGCAATGATGTGTTCATCAACGTCGTGGGCGGCGTGCGCATCAGCGAGACGGCCGCCGACCTCGCTGTACTCGTCGCCGTGGTTTCCAGCCTGCGCAACCGCAGTATGCCTCCGACGGCCGTGATTTTCGGCGAGGTCGGGCTCGCCGGCGAGATCCGCCCGGTACCTTTCGGTGAGGAGCGCCTGCGTGAGGCGGCTCGCGTGGGCTTTACGCATGCCATCGTCCCGCGTCGCAACCTGCCCCGTCAGCCGGTCGCCGGCCTGGCGGTCAGCGGGGTCGCTACGCTGGCCGAGGCGCTGGCCAGTCTGGAGTCGCTGCCGTCCTGAGGCACGCTGGAGATTACCGGGCACTCAGTCTGCCGGGACAGCATCCCCTGAACCGGTGCTGCTGATCCTGACCTTCTTGACCGTGCTGCCACCGGAGCTGACGATCTCGATCCGGTAGCCGTGGATTTCCAGCACCGCGCCCCGGCCGGGTATGCGTTCCATCCGCTCGATCACGAGTCCGTTGAGCGTGCGCGGGCCGTCAGTCGGCAGACGCCAGCCCATCATCCGGTTCAGCGCACGGATATTGGCTCCCGCATTGACCAGCCAGCTGTTGCGGTCCAGCTCGGGCTGTACGTCCGGGAAGGGGGCCTCGGCCTGGCTACTGAACTCGCCCAGGATCTCCTCGAGGATGTCCTCCAGCGTGACGATGCCCTGGATGTCTCCGTACTCGTCGACGACGAAGGCCGTGCGCTGGCGCGCCCGTCTGAACTGCATCAGCTGCTTCTGCAGCGAGGTGCCCTCGGGCACGAAGTAAGGTTCATCGGCCAGCGCCTGCAGGCCGGCGTGGTCCAGCATGTCCAGCGCGGTGTCCTGGACCAGTCGCGTCAGACGCAGCACCCCGACCACCTGATCGATACTGCCGCGCCAGAGCGGCAGGCGGCTGTGCGGGCTGCTGCGTATCGCTGACATCACGGCCGGCCACGGCTGGTCGAGGTCGATGCCTGTGACCTCGGTGTGCGGGATCATCACGTCATCGACCATGATGTCTTCCAGCTCGAGTATGCCCAGCAGCATCCGCTGGCGCCTGCGCGGGAGCAGGGCGCCGGCCTCGTTCACCAGCGTGCGCAGTTCGTCGATCGTCAGCTGTGACTCGTCGTCCGGTCGGGCCCGCACGCCGAACAGGCGCAGGATGCCGGTGGCAATCAGGCTCAGCAGCCAGATCAGGGGTTTACTGAGCTTGAGCAGCGGGTAATAGACATAGGCGGCGGGAAACGCGAGTCGCTCCGGGTGCAGCGCGGCCAGTGTCTTTGGCGTGATCTCCGCGAAGAGCAGCAGGATCACGGTGAGCGCGAGGCTGCCGATCGCGATCGCGCCCGGCCCACCCAGGCGCAGGGCGATCACGGTCACCAGGGAGGCGGCCATGATGTTGACGAGGTTGTTGCCGAACAGGATCAGGGAGATCAGCAGCTCCGGGCGCTGCAGCAGCCGGTGGGTGAGACGCGCGCCGCGATGGCCCTGGCCTGCCTTGTGACGCAACCTGTACCGGTTGATCGTCATCAGCGCGGTCTCGGTGCCGGAGAAAAAGGCCGAGATGAACAGCAGCAGGACGACCAGCCCCCCGAGGAGGCCTAGCGGTACGTCTTCGCTCAACGGGGTGCGCCTCCCGGCAGTAGATACAAGGGTCATGTTGACGAGCCGGCCTCGTCGCTGTCAAGCGGCAGGGAGGGCTGTGCCCGACTGTTATAGAATGCGGCCCGCCTGGGTCAGCCTGGATGGTGGGGACGATGTTCGAGAATCTGTCAGATCGACTGCGGGCGGTCACCGAGCGACTGCGTGGTCGCGGCCGTCTGACCGAGGACAACATCCGTGATGCCGTCAGGGATGTGCGGCGCGCACTGATCGAGGCTGACGTCGCGCTGCCGGTCGTCAAGGATTTCGTTGCGCGTGTGCGGGTCCGGGCGCTGGGTACCGAGGTGAGCCGCAGTCTCAATCCCGGTCAGGTGTTCGTCAAGGTACTGCACCAGGAGCTGACGTCCACGCTGGCCGATGGCGCGGCGCCGCTGAACCTGCGCCAGGCCCCGCCGGTCATCATTCTTCTTGCAGGCCTGCAAGGCGCGGGCAAGACCACGACTGCAGGCAAGCTTGCGCTCTACCTGCGTGAACGGGAGCGGCGCAAGGTGCTGTTGACCAGCACCGACGTGCGCCGGCCCGCCGCGATCCTGCAGCTTGAGCGCCTGGCCGCGGCGAATGAGACCGCGTTCGTGCCGCCGCCCGGACCGGAGTCGACGCCGCTGGAGATCGTCGAGTCCGCCCTGGATTCGGCACGCCGGCAGCAGGCTGACGTCGTCATTGTCGATACTGCGGGGCGCAGCCGTGTCGACGAGGCGCTGCTGGAAGAGCTGAAGCAGCTGCATGGGCGGCTCATGCCGGCCGAGACCCTGTTCGTGGTCGACAGCATGGCCGGACAGGATGCGCTCAATGCGGCCCGTGCCTTTACCGAAACGGTCTCGCTGACGGGCATCGTGCTCACCAAGGCTGACGGTGATGCCCGCGGTGGTGTCGCGCTTTCGGTCAAGGCAGTGACCGGGTGCCCGATCAAGTTTATCGGCACCGGCGAAGGCAGCGCCGCGCTCGAAGCCTTTCACGCCGACCGCATGGCCTCGCGCATCCTCGGCATGGGCGACGTCGTCGGCCTGGTCGAGGAGGTGCAGCGCAAGGTCGACCAGGAAAAGGCGCAGAAGCTGGCGGCGAAGGTCAGCAAGGGCCAGGGTTTCGACCTCGAGGACATGCGGGACCAGCTCAGCCAGATCATGGGCATGGGCGGGCTGGCCGGTGTGCTGGACAAGCTGCCCCTGCCCGGGGTTTCGGCCGACAAGCTGGCCGGGCAGATGGACGGCAAGCTGATCACCCGGCAGGTTGCGATCATCAACTCGATGACGCCCCGCGAGCGGCGCCAGCCCCGCATCATCGATGGTTCACGGCGCCGCCGCATTGCGGCAGGGGCCGGGCTCCCGGTCCAGGATGTCAACCGTTTGCTCAAGCAGTACGGCGACATGCAGAAAATGATGAAACGGGTGAGCAAGGGCGGCGGCATGAAGCGCATGCTGCGCGGCTTCCCCGGGCTGGGCCGCTGACCGCCAACAGGTTCACATTGGACGGAATTCCAGTAGAATTGCGTGTTTGCACCCGCAGCCCAGTGAGGTTTTCCGGATAATGGTCACGATTCGTCTGTCCCGCGGCGGCGCCAAGAAGAGGCCGTTCTACCACATCGTCGTGAGCGACCAGCGGCATCGCCGGGACGGCCGCTACACCGAGCGTCTCGGGTTCTTCAACCCGGTTGCGCGCGGCGCCGACGAGACCTTGCGCATCGATCTGGAGCGGGCCGATTACTGGCTTGGCAAGGGTGCCAGGCCGTCCGAGCGCGTCGCTGCGCTGCTGCGTGATTATCGCAAGGCGCAGTCGGCCAAGGGTGGTGCCGAGAGCGAGGCCGCCTGAGCCAGGCCCGGTGCGCGGCAGGGCGGCCGGCATGGCCCCGGGCCGCGAGCAAAGGCCTGCTGTCCCGCTGGGCCGTATTTCAGGCGTGTTTGGCGTACGCGGCTGGGTGAAGGTTTTCTCCTGGACGCGCCCGCGGGAGAACATACTGGCCTACCCGCGCTGGCAGCTGGAGCTGCCGGACGGACGCCGCGAGACGCTCAGGCTGCTGGATGGTCGGCAGCAGGGGCGTGGTCTGGTTGCCCGGCTCGAGGGTTGTAGCGATGCCGATGAGGCGATGTGCCTGGTCGGTGCCGGCATCAGCGTCGCACGTGAAGAGCTGCCCCCGGCGGGGCCGGGGCAGTATTACTGGTCCGACCTGGAGGGGCTGGCCGTGGAAACGACCACTGGCACGGGCCTGGGCCAGGTGGACTCGCTGATCGAGACCGGGGCGAATGATGTCCTGGTAGTGATCGGCGATCGGCGGCGGCTGATACCGTTCGTACACGGTCAGGTCGTGCGTGAAGTTGACCTGGCCGCCGGTCGGCTCGTCGTCGACTGGGACCCGGCAGACTGACCGATGCAGATTCGCGTGGTCACGCTGTTTCCGGAGCGCTTCGGTCCGGACGCGGTGGACGGGGTCGGCGGCCGGGCAGTCCGCGAGGGACGGGTTGGGCTCGCCGCGCTGGACCCGCGCGAGCTGGCCACGGATCCGCACCGGACAGTCGATGACCGTCCCTACGGGGGCGGGCCGGGCATGGTGATCCGTGTCGAGCCGTTTCGCAGTGCGATCCGGCAGGCTCGGTCGGAGCTGGCGCCAGGGAGCCGGGTCGTGTTCCTCGGGCCGCAGGGTCGGCGATTCGACCAGCGGCTGGCTGGCGAGTTGGCCTGCCTTCCGGGCATGGTCCTGGTGGCGGGGCGGTATGAAGGCTTCGACCAGCGACTGATCGAGTCGGAGTGCGATCTCGAGCTGTCGCTGGGTGATTTTGTGCTCAGCGGCGGTGAGATTGCCGCGCTGGCGGTGATCGATGCAGTGATCCGGCTGCTGCCGGGCGTGCTGGGAGACCCTGAGTCGGCCCGGCACGACTCGTTCAGCGACGGACTGCTGGAGTATCCGCAGTACACGCGGCCCGAGGTGATCGACGGGGCTGCGGTGCCAGCGGTGCTGCTGGCGGGTAACCATGCGGAGATTGCCCGCTGGCGCCGCAAGCAGGCGCTGGGCCGAACGCTGGAGAAGCGTCCTGACCTGCTGGCAGGGCGTGATCTCAGCGCAGAAGACCAGGCGCTGCTTGCCGAGTACGAGGCGGAGCGGCGCACGTAGGCGACGGGGCTCGACCGCTGAACAGGCGGAAACAGGGCGGTTATTATTTTTTCGACAGGAACGGCAGCCATGAGCAAGATCATCGAACAGCTGGAGCGCGAGCAGATGAAGCCGGAAATCCCTGACTTCGGTCCGGGCGATACGGTCGTCGTGCAGGTGCGCGTCAAGGAAGGCAATCGCGAGCGGCTGCAGGCCTATGAGGGCGTCGTGATCGCGCGCCGCAACCGCGGCATGAACTCGTCCTTCACCGTGCGCAAGATGTCTCATGGTGAGGGCGTGGAGCGGGTGTTTCCGCTGCACAGCCCGGTCATTGCCGAGATCAGCGTCAAGCGTCGTGGCGACGTGCGGCGGGCCAAGCTCTACTACCTGCGCGATCGCAGCGGCAAGTCCGCGCGTATCCGCGAGAAAGTCTGAGGCCGCGAGGCCAGCCGTGTTCAGCCGGCCCGCCCGGCGCGTCACGGCCCTGGCGGCCGGGCTCATGCTTGGGCCGCTGCTGCAGGGCTGCGCCACGCTTGCCACTTCCGCGGCATCGGGCCTGGCTGACAACCTCTCGGCTGCCATCCTCGAGCAGGATGACCCGGAGCTGGTGCGCGCCGGCGCGCCAGCCTTCCTGCTGCTGCTGGACAGTCTCGCAGCCGGATCACCAGGCAATCCCGAACTCCAATCCGCCGCGGCGAGGCTCTACGCAGCCTACGCCGTCACCTTGGGCCGCGCCGAGGGGCGGGCCGCGCGGCGGGCCACCCGCGCGCGCGAGTACGGGCGCCAAGCGGTCTGTGCCGCCGACCGGCGTGCCTGCAGGCTGGACGAGCTCGGCTATGACGAGTACCTCGCCTTGCTCGAGCGACTGGCACCACGCACCGCCGAGGCGCTTTTCAGCTATGCGATAGGCTCCCTGGCCTGGTTACGTACTCACAGCGATGACTGGGGCGTGCTGACGGGCCTGCCACGTATCGAGCGAACGCTCGAAAGGCTGCTGGTCATCGGTCCGGACGATCTGCTGGGCAGCGTCAACCTCTACCTGGGCATACTCAACAGCCTGCGCCCACCTGCGCTGGGTGGCCGCCCTGAAGTGGGGCGGGCCTACTTCGAGCGGGCCCTGGAGCTCACTGGACGAAACGACCTGAGCGTCCATGTCGAATTCGCCCGTAACTACGCGCGGCTGGTGTATGACCGGGAGCTCCACGACGCGTTGCTGCAGGAAGTTCTGGACCGGCCCGTAGCCGCGCCGGGGCTGACGCTGTTCAATACGCTGGCGCGGGAGCAGGCTCTGGAGCTGCTGGCCGAGACTGACGAGTTCTTCTAGCCTGCCCGTTCTGTGCTGCGCCCCGGCGTCGCACGCGCTGCGTGCCTGCTAGCATGGGCGCTGGACAGCGATAAGGGCCGACCTGACCGGACCAACCCGGGGAGACTGATGACAGCAACGACTTTCCGATGGATGCCAGCCAGGCTGCGCGGCGCTGCTGCAGGCGTCCTGGCTGCGCTGCTGGCGTTGCCCGCCGCTGCGGTGGAGTTCAAGATCGCGACCATCGCCCCCGAGGGCTCTGCGTGGATGCGCGAGCTGCGCGCTGCTGGCGAGGAGGTCAGGGCCCTTACCGATGGCCGTGTTCGGCTGCGCTTCTACGGCGGCGGGGTCCAGGGCAACGACCGGCGCGTGATCCGCAAGATGCGTATAGGCCAGTTGCAGGGCGGGCTGTTCACGGCTACGGGTGTCGCCGAGATCTATCCCGATATCGTCATTTACGGCCTTCCGGGCCTGTTCGACTCCGAGGACGAGGTGGCCTGGGTCCGCGAGCGCATGGATCCGCTGTTCATCGAAGGTCTGGCTGAGCAGGGGCTGGTCAGCTTCGGTTTCGCCGGCGGCGGTTTCGCCTGGTTCATGGGCAGCCAGCCGGTGACCTCGGTGGAGGCGCTGCGCGGTCGCAAGGTCTGGGTGCCTGAGGGTGACCAGGTCAGCTTCCAGGCCATGTCCGCACTGCGACTGGCGCCCGTGGTTCTGCCTATCAGCGATGTGCTGACCGGCCTTCAGACCGACCTGATCGATGTCGTGGCAAGCCCCCCGGTTGGGGCGATCGTCCTGCAGTGGCATACGCGGGTCCGGTACGTGAGCAAGGTGCCCGTAGCCTGGACGATGGGCCTGATGGCGATCGACCAGCGCGCGTTCAGCCGCCTCGACGCGGCCGACCAGGCGATCTTCCGCGAGGTGATGGAGGCTCTGTACCGCCGGCTGGACCAGCAGAGCCGCGGCGATAACGAGGCTGCCGCGCGGGCGCTGCGCGACGCGGGCTTGCGCTTCGTCGAGCCTGACAAGGCTGAGCTGGCAGAGCTGCAGCAGGTGGCCGCGGAGTCGAACCGGAGGCTGGCCGCCTCCGGACTGTTCTCCGCCGAGCTGCTGGAGCAGGTCTTCCGCCATCGGGATGAGTTCCGCGCACGCCAGCCTGCCGGGGGCCAGGCTGATGGATCCGCTGGCAGAAACTGAGTCGTCCATCCCGCTCGGACGTGCCGAGCGGGCAGGCTGGTGGGTCGAGACCGCCATCCTTGTGGCGCTGCTGCTCACGATGATCGTGCTGGCGGCCCTGCAGATTGGCCTGCGCAACTTTGCCGGTACGGGACTGGCCTGGGCCGACGAGGCGCTGCGCCTGCTCGTGCTCTGGACCGCGCTTTTCGGCGCCGTCGCCGCAAGCCGCGAAGACCGGCACATCCGCATCGACCTGCTGAGCCGCTTCCTGTCGCCTCGCCCGCGCAGCGGTGTGGCACTGTTGCTCGACCTGTTCACTGCCGGGGTCTGCATCGTGCTGGCCTGGTACTCGGCTGACTTCGTCCTGGACAGCCACCGTTTCGGAGACACGGTGCTCGGTGGCCTGCCGGCCTGGTCCTTCCAGGTTGTGCTGCCGCTGGCTTTCGCGCTGATCGCGTGGCGATACCTGCTGCACGCGCTGCGCCACCTGCTCCTGCTGACCGGGCGAGGGGCGGCTTGATCGTCGTCGGACTGCTGCTGATGGTGCTGGCGCTCCTGGGCGCGCCACTGTTTGCCGTCATCGCAAGCAGTGCGCTGGCGGGCTTCGCGCGCGAGGACATTCTTCTGACCGCCGTCGCGATCGAAATCTATGGCCTGGCTGAAATGCCGGTGCTGCTGGCGATCCCGCTGTTCACTTTCGCGGGTTACCTGCTCAGCGCAAGCGGCGCACCCGCACGGCTCGTGCGCCTGAGCGAGGCCCTGCTGGGCTGGTTGCCGGGCGGGCTCGCGATCATCGCGCTGGTCACCTGCGCGCTGTTCACGGCGCTGACCGGGGCTTCGGGGGTCACCATCATTGCGCTGGGCGCACTGCTGTACCCGGCCCTGGTGCAGGCAGGCTACCCGGACCGCTTCAGCCTGGGCCTGGTGACGGCCGGGGGCAGCCTGGGTCTGCTCTTTGCCCCGTCGCTCCCGCTCATCCTCTACGGAATCGTGGCCGAGGTGCCGATCGATGACCTGTTCCGGGCGGGGATACTGCCCGGGGTCCTGATGATCATCGTTCTGTCGCTCTACTGTCTCTGGGTCAGCCGCGGCCAGCCGCCCGAGGTCGATGCACGCAGGCCCGGCGCGCTGCGCGCGGCGCTGCGCGAGTCCGCCTGGGAGATTCCGCTGCCCTTCGTCGTGCTGGGCGGGATCTACAGCGGCTACTTCGCCGTTTCGGAGGCGGCAGCGGTCACCGCGCTGTACGTTCTGATGGTGGTGGTGCTGGTGCGGCGGGAAATCCCGCTGGCCCGGCTGCCGGGCGTGATGCGTGAGTCAATGGTGCTGGTCGGGGGCATCCTGCTGATCCTTGGCGTCTCGCTGGCCTCGACGAACTACCTGATCGACGCCGAGGTGCCGCAGCGGCTGCTGTCGCTGGTGACCGAGAGCGTGGCCACGCGTACCGGGTTCCTCGTCATGCTGTTGCTGTTGCTGCTCGTGGTCGGGGCTTTTCTGGACATATTCTCCGCGCTGGTTCTCGTCGTGCCGCTGCTCTTGCCAGTCGCACTGGCCTTTGGGATAGACCCCGTGCACATGGGCATCATTTTTCTTGCGACGATGCAGCTGGGCTACCTGACGCCGCCGGTCGGGCTGAACCTCTTCATCGCGAGTTATCGTTTCCGTCAGCCCATTGTGCGAGTATATCTAGTAACGTTTCCCTTCCTCCTGATGCTGCTGCTGGCCGTGCTGCTGATCATTTTCGTGCCGGCCCTCTCACTCTGGCTGGTCAGATAGCCTCTGCCCGGGAGCAATGCTGACATGAGAATCATTGGACTCTGGCTCAAGGCCCTGTGGCGCGGGCTGGATACGCTGCGGCGCATACTGCACCTTGTGCTGCTGCTGCCGCTGTTCGTCCTGTTCCTGGCCGCCCTGATCGGTGACCGTCAGCCGCTGCCCGACAGGGCCGCGCTCGTGCTGTCGCCCACCGGCCTGCTGGTCGAACAGCTCGAGGGGGACCCCTTCGACCGTGCGCTGCAGGAATTCCAGGGCAGCGCTCCCCGCCAGACACTGCTGCGCGATGTGCTGGAAAGCCTAGAGCTTGCCGCTGCCGACGATCGTATCGGACTGGTCGTGCTGTCGCTCGACCAGGTACAGGGTGGTGGGCTGAGCAAGCTCCAGCAGGTCGCCGATGCGATCATGAAGATACGCGCGGCCGGCAAGCCAGTGATCGCGACCGGAAGCGGCTTCAGCCAGGCGCAGTATTACCTTGCCGCTCATGCAGATGAAATCCTCATGCACGAGTTCGGTGTCGTCTTCATCGATGGATTTGGCTACTACCGCACGTTCTTTGCCAGCGCGCTGGAGAAGCTCTCGATCGACATGAACGTCTTCAGGGTCGGAGAGTACAAGTCCTTCGTCGAGCCCTGGACGCGGGACGACATGTCTGCTGAGGACCGGGAGGCGAGCCGCCGCTGGCTGGACGAACTGTGGGGCCTGTGGCAGCAGGATGTAACCGTGGCGCGCGCCCTGCCCGGAGATGCCATTGCCCGGTACGCGGAGGGATTCCGCGCCGGCCTCGAGCGTGCCGGTGGCGACACCGCCCGTCTCGCCCTCGATGCCGGCCTCGTAGATCGCCTCATGAGCCGCCCCGAGATGGAGGAGTACCTGGCCCAGCAGCTGGCCATGGGCCAGCCCGCTGGCCGCGACTTCGAGCGCCTCGACTTCCGCTCCTACCTCCGCGCCATGCGACGGGACACCCACATGCGACGGGACACCCAGGCTCCCACGGGCTCCGGCGATGTTGGCGTAATCGTCGCTTCCGGCGTCATAATTGACGGTCGTGCGGCACCCGGCACGATAGGCGGTGACTCGCTGGCTGCGCTGATCCGCCGGGCCGGCGAGGACGACACCATCAGGGCGCTGGTGCTGCGCATCGACAGTCCTGGTGGCAGCATGTTTGCCTCGGAAGTCATAGCCGAGGAGGTTGAACGGGTCCAGGCATCCGGCAAGCCCGTGGTGGCGTCCCTGGGCAGTGTCGCGGCATCAGGCGGCTATTACATTGCGCTGCCGACTGACGAGATATGGGCTAGCCCGGCGACCATTACCGGTTCTATCGGAGTCGGGGCTATTTTCCCGACTGTTCAGCGCAGCCTCGAAAGGCTCGGAATCCATGTCGATGGCATCGGAACCACACCTTTATCCGGCCAGCTGCGTCTCGACCGCGAGCTCGGCGAGGAGGCCTCGGAAATACTCGAGTTGACGGTTCGCGAGGCCTACCGCCTGTTCGTGGCCAAGGTGGCGCAGTACCGCCAGATGTCATGGGAGAGGGCCGACAATGTCGCCCGTGGCCGTGTCTGGAGCGGTTCGGATGCCCTCGACCTGGGTCTCGTCGATGGCCTTGGAGAGCTGGATGAAGCCATTGCTGCCGCGGCACGTCGTGCGGGGCTCGAGCCAGACCGCTTCACGGTGCGTTATATCGAGCCCGAGCTCAGCCTTGGTCAGAGGTTGCTGGTCCAGTTTGGCGGCGCCAGTCAGCAGCTCGCCGTGCGCCTGGGGCTGGTATCCGAAAAAGGCGTGAGAACCTCCCGCCCCAGCGAGCATATCCTTGCAGAACTGCGACAGCGGCTTGACCAGGAACTGGCCATGATTGCCCGCTTCAACGACCCTCGCGGGCTCTACTATCACTGCTTCTGCGTGAGCCCCCACTAGTCGCAGCTGATCGGGACACCCAAGCTGATCGGGACACCCACGCAGCTGATCGGGACACCCAAGAGCTGATCGGGAAGAGCTGATCGGGACATCCAAGAAGAGCAAGCTATAGAGCTGCTGAAGGGCTTATCAGTCAGGGCACCCAGCTTATTGGTTCGAGGCTGACACGGCTGCGAGCCTCTCAGCGGTTCTCGGTGGCCAAGTTGGTTCGGAACGGCAGCCTAGCTGTCGGGCACAGCTTGGCTGGGTTTCTGGAGCCACCTGAAGGCGCTGGTGTTGACGCCGGCAGCTATCAGCCCAAGATAAGGGCTGAGGCGTCCGGGTACTTGCTGAGGCGGGAGCCTTTGACCCAACGCTGGCCCGCTCGGGCTGCAAACTCCAGAAGCGCTGATGCGCTCCCTATGGCACGAAAGAAGTGTTGCTCGATTGAAGAAACCAGGCACAACCAGTTGCCTTGATGTTCCTGCAGTGATCGCCCAGGCTGAATTCGCAGAATTGGAGCTGGCGCCGGTTTTTCCGGATGTAGTTTTCGAGCTGACCATTCCAGCAAGGTGAGGTAGCTTCCTTCCGTCACCTCAAGCCGAGAGCCGCCGCAGCTGCCCGCCACTGGCTCAAGTGGTCGGGCTGGCGACTTCCCGGATGCAAGTGCACGTTGCCTCCAGCGGCTGGATGTGAAGGGCGCTCGGCTTGCGTGACGACTTGCGCCAGCCCTCAACGGGTTCAGGTCTATGTAGGTCATGCAGGCGATGATTGCGGACTCGTCCAGCAAAGCCTGACACTTGAAGCGGCCTTCCCAGAACCGCCCGGTACAACCATCTTCCTTGTTGGCCTGGCGCGCAATGGCTTCGTTCAGTGCCCGCATGAACCAGCTGAGCGAACCTAAGCGCCTGCGAATCTCCTCCATTCGTTCCTGATTGTGTACAAGCAGGGAGATCCGTTGGGCTTGGTCCAGTGCCGCACTTCTGGTGCTGCTACGTCCGGGGAATACCATCAGCCAGCGCCGCGCGGTTTCTCTATCGCTCCATTGCCAGGGCCTCCGAGGATCAGAATGCACTGCAAGATGGACATGATTCGACATTACGGCATAGGCGTAGATGGATATTGAAAACGCGGAGGAGAGGAGATGGATACGCCGCTCAATCCAGTGCCTCCGGTGGCTGAAATCACGGCCCGATAATGGGTCGCAGCCGCAGAGGAAAGCCCGCCTGACGCATCGACTGACGCAGTGGTAGAACCCGGCCTCGTGTTCCATGACAAGGAAATGTCTTGCGTAAGTCATTGGGGAAGGATGCCCGGCTACCGCAAGCAGGCTCCAGTCGCGAATCCCGGCAGGGAGCATGAGAATGAGTCGGCTGCATGAACAGGGGCGAAAAGCCAGGTTTCTGAATCGACGGATCCCTGGCTCATTCAGCTGTATGGGGTTTCCTGAAGGGCAGGTGATAGCACGCCAGATGTTGGGTGTCCCAAACGGTTGAGCGAGCTTCGGGTTTCTGGGTGCTGGCGCTTAGCCCGGGATGCGGCGGGGATAGTCGTGCCATGAAGGGATGGCCTGGATGCCTTCGAGGTCCTTCCAGTGGGCGAGGGCAAGGTCGAAGACCAGCACGCCGCAGGTGGGCAGGTTGTCCAGGCTGCCTGGTCCCATGATCCGGTTGGCAAGTTCGGTAAGGCCCGGGTTGTGCCCTACCAGCATCAGATCGCGGAACTTGTCGTCCTGCCGGCTGATGACATCGACGATGGTGCCGGCCTCGGCCAGATAGAGCTCATCCTCGGTCTGCAGGAACTCGGCCGGGTAGCCCAGCTCGCGCGCAATGATCTGGGCCGTGCGACGGGCGCGCACCGCCGGGCTGGTCAGGATCAGTGAGGGTCGGGCGCCCTGGGCAAGCAGACGGCACGCGATCAGTGGCGCGTCCCGCTCACCTCTGGCATTCAGCGGCCGCTCGAAATCGGCGAGGCTTGCATCCTTCCAGGACGACTTGGCATGACGCAGGAGTGTCAGTCGGCGTTGCATCGGCGCGAGCCTTGCAGCAGGCGATAGTGCAACGGATCATAACAGGCCTGCCTGAAGGCGGGCGGCCTCGCTCATCATGCTCTGGTTCCAGGGCGGATCAAACACCAGCTCGACGTTGACCTTGGAAATGGTGGGGATGGCAGACACCCGGTCGCGGACATCCTCCAGCAGCACCTCACCCATGCCGCAGCCCGGGGCCGTCACGGTCATCCGGATGCTGATCTCACGGTCTCCGTCTTCCTGCTTACGGATGTGGCAATCGTAAATGAGGCCGAGCTCGACGATGTTGATCGGAATCTCCGGGTCGTAGATCGTGCGCATCTGGTCCCAGATCAGCGCCTCCACGTCATCGTCACCCGCGCCTTCAGGCAGCTCGGGCGGCTTCACAGGCTCCTTGCCCAGGGCATCGGCATCACTGCCGGAGATACGCATCAGGCTGCCTTCAAAAAAGATCGTGAAGTTGCCGCCCATCGCCTGAGTAATGTAGACCAGAGCGCCTGCCGGCAGGTCCACCGGGTCTCCGACCGGCACCATGATGGCCGTACAGTCGCGGGTCAGGGTTACGGGTTCGCTGTCGTGTCCGTACATCTTTCAGTCCTGCTGGCTCATTCCGTGGATACCGTGCCGTGCTCTCCAGAGATCGCCGCCCGCAGGGTCTCCCACGGCAAGGTTGCGCAACGGATACGTGAGGGATACTCGCGCACCGTCGCCAGGGCCGACAGTGGGTCGGCCGGATCATCATCGTGCATGCTGCCGGGGTCGAAGCGTGCCACGAAGCTGTCGATTGCCCGCGAGGCCTCCGGCCTGCTGAGGCCGGTCACGCGCTCGCTCATCAGCGAGGCGGAGGCCATGCAGATGGCGCAGCCGCTTGCCTCGTAACTCACGTCCTCAAGCCGGTCGCCCGCCAGCCCCAGATACACGCTGACCTTGTCGCCGCAAAGGGCGTTATGGCCGGTCGCCAGGCAGTCCGGATGCTCGAGGCGCCGGAAGTTGCGCGGACTGCGGCTGTGATCGAGCACGGTCTGGCGATACAGGTCTCGCAGAGACGGGCCGGCCATGGGCATGGTCATCGGAACATGACTATCGCCTGGTCGATTGCCGAGCGAAGCTGGTCAATCTCGCCAGTCGTATTGTAGAAGGCGAAGGAAGCGCGCGCGGTGCCCGCGACGCCAAAGAACTCCATCACGGGCATGGCGCAGTGGTGACCGGCACGGATCGCGACACCCTGATGATCCAGCACCGTACCGAGATCATGCGGGTGAATACCCTCGATGTCGAAAGAGATTACCGAGACCTTTTCCATAGCTGTCCCGATGATACGCAGTCCCGGCACATCGGCGAGGGCAGCCTCGCCGTACTCGAGCAGGCGGCGCTCGTGTTCGGCAATTTGCTGGATCCCGATGTTTTCCAGGTAGTCAATCGCGGCGCCGAGACCAATGGCGCCGGCGATATTCGGCGTGCCCGCCTCGAACCGGTAAGGCAGGTCATTCCACGTGCTTCCGGAGAAGCTCACCGTGCGGATCATGTCGCCGCCACCCTGCCAGGGCGGCAGCGTCTGGAGTATCGACTCGCGGGCATACAGCACACCTATACCCGTCGGCCCGCACATCTTGTGGCCCGAGAAGGCATAGAAGTCGCAGTCCAGGGTCTGCACGTCCACCGGCTGGTGGGCGATGCCCTGCGCGCCGTCCACCAGGACGAGGATGTCCCGTTCCCGTGCGGCGGCGATGATCGTCTGCAGCGGCAGCACCGTGCCCAGGGCGTTGGACACCTGCGCCACGCTGACGAGCCGCGTGCGCGGCCCCAGAAGGTCGAAATAGCGATCGAGCTCGATCTCGCCCTGGCTGTTGATCGGCACGACCTTGAGCAGGATACCCCGGCTTTCGCAAAGCAGCTGCCAGGGCACGATGTTCGAGTGGTGCTCCAGGTGCGTGATGACCACCTCATCTCCGGCCGACAGCTGGCTGCCCAGGGCAGCAGCTATGAGGTTGATCGACTCCGTCGTCCCGCGGGTGAAGATGATCTCGCGGCGCGACTGGGCATTGATGAAACGCTGGACCTTGTCGCGGGCACCTTCGTAGGCCTCGGTCGCGCGATGGCTGAGCGTGTGCACGCCGCGGTGGACATTGGCGTGATCGTGACGGTAGTAGTGCGCGATCGCGTCGATCACCTGGGTGGGCCGCTGGTAGGAGGCCGCGTTGTCCAGGTAGGCGAGCGGGTGGCCGTTGATCTCCTGGTCCAGCACAGGAAAGTCCCGCCTTACGGCCGCCACGTCCAGCAGGGATGCGCTGGCCACGTCCCGGGCTGCGATGCTCATGACGGATCTCCATGCGGAAGGCGCGCCGTCAACTGCTCGCCCAGTGCGGTCACGAGGGCAGGAGGCCAGCGCTCCGTTGACAGCACCTGCCTTGCGAAAGCGCTGACCAGCATGCGCCGCGCCATGTCGCGGTCGATCCCGCGCGAGGCCAGGTAGAACAGCGCATCGGCATCGAGCTGCCCTGTGGTTGCACCGTGACTGCAGCGGACGTCGTCCGTGTAGATCTCGAGCTCAGGCTTGGTGTCCACCTCGGCATGGGGCGAGAGCAGCAGGTTGCGGTTGCCGAGCCGGGCATCGGTCCCGTTGGCTCCCGGGTGCACCAGGACGAGGCCATTGAAGACGGCCTTGCCGCGGCCGTCTGCGATGCCGTGAAAGGTTTCCTCGCTGGTCGTGCGGGGCGCCAGGTGCTCGAGGCAGCTGCGGTTGTCGGCATGGCGCGTCCCGTCGACGAACTGCAGGCCATTGATCCGGACCCTGGCATCCTGCTCATGAAGCCGTACCAGCAGCTCGTTGCGGATGGCCAGCCCGCCGAGATCGAGCGAGGTCAGGTCCAGCTGCGCACTGCGGCCCAGCTGGAACGTCAGTGCGGAGCGCGCCATGGCCCGGTCGCCCTCTTCCTGCAGGCGAAGCAGGTCGAGCGATGCGCCCTCGCCACAGCCGAACTCGATCAGCGCATTGCTGAACGCCTCACCTGAGCTCACCTGGCGCAGGAACAGCCGCGCCCGGCTACCGCGCCCCAGGTGAACCAGGATACGGGGCTGCGCTGCAACCCCGTCGCTGGTCGCCAGCACCAGCTGCAGCGTCGTCTCGATGCGCGCATCGTCGGCAATCGAGATGAGCACGGCGTCCTCGAACAGCGCGCTGTTCAGTGCACCCAATGGGTCCAGCCCGCGGCCCAGCTGCTCCATCAGGGCATCCGCACAGGCTGCGCGTCCCTGCGGATCGCCCAGCCGTGACAGCGTCACGCCGGCGGGCAGGCCGCCGGGCTCTCCGCTTAGGCAGCCATTGGCAATCACGATGGTCGGCGCATCCTCAAGCTCCGGCAACGGCGTGGCGTCCGGAACCGTGATGCGGTCCCGGGTATCGGAACCCAGGGCCTTGGCCAGCCGCGCGCCCCAGTCGCGAAGGTCCGTGTAGCGCCAGGCCTCGCTGCGGGTTCCGGGCAGGCCCTGCTCGGTGAACAGGCGCAGCGCGCGCTCGCGGGCGGCCCGCAGGTCGGCGGGCCACGCGGCGTCGTTGTTTGCTGCCGCGCGGCGGGCGACGGCGTCGGCCAGAACCTGGGTGTCCTGTTCCAGCAGGGTCATCAGCTGTTCACCGCGGCGAGGACCTGGTCGTAGCCGCCGGCCTCCAGCTCCTCGGCCAGGCCGCGGTCACCGGTGCGCACGATGCGGCCGGCTGCGAGCACGTGGACGAAGTCTGGCTGAACGTGGGTCAGCAGGCGCTCGTAGTGGGTCACCAGGATGAACGAGCGGGCCGGGCTGCGCAGCGCGTTGATGCCGCTGGACACCACCTTCAGCGCGTCGATGTCGAGACCCGAGTCGGTCTCGTCCAGAAGGGCCAGGCGCGGCTCGAGCACCGCCATCTGGAAGATCTCGTTGCGCTTCTTCTCGCCCCCGGAGAAACCTTCGTTGACTCCACGCTGCAGGAAGCTGTCCTCGAGCTTCATCATCCGGGCTTTCTCGCGCACCAGCTTCAGGAACTGGACGGCGTCTATCTCCGGCTCTCCCCTGGCCTTGCGCCGGGCATTGAGAGCCGCACGCAGCAGGTAGACATTGCTGACGCCGGGAATCTCCACCGGGTACTGGAAGCCCAGGAAGACACCGGCGCGGGCCCGTTCCTCCGGCTCCATGGCCAGCAGGTCCTCGCCGTCGAGGGTGATCGAGCCCCCGGTGACTTCGTACCCATCCCGCCCGGCCAGCACGTGGGCCAGCGTGCTCTTGCCGCTGCCGTTGGGGCCCATGATGGCGTGAACCTCGCCCGGGCTCACCGAGAGATCCAGCCCCTTGAGAATCTCGGTGCCCTCGACGGAGGCACGCAGGTTCGTGATTTCCAGCATAGTGTTGAGTCCTTGATCGCTTGGGCAGGCGGTCAGCCGACCGCACCTTCGAGGCTGACGTTGAGCAGGTTCTGTGCCTCCACGGCAAACTCCATCGGCAGCTCGCGGAAGACCTCCTTGCAGAATCCGTTGACGATGAGGTTCACCGCGTCTTCCTCCGATATGCCGCGCTGGCGGCAGTAGAAGAGCTGGTCGTCGGCGATTTTCGACGTGGTCGCCTCGTGCTCGACGATTGCCGAGGGGTTGCGGATCTCCATGTAGGGGAACGTGTGCGCGCCACAGTCCCCGCCCATCAGCAGCGAATCGCACTGCGTGTAGTTGCGGGCGTTCTCCGCGGTCGGGAAGATCTTGACCAGCCCGCGATAGGCCTGCTGTGCGCGGCCAGCCGAGATGCCCTTGGAGACGATGGTGCTGCGGGTGTTGCGCCCGATATGGATCATCTTCGTGCCCGTATCGGCCTGCTGCAGGTTGTTGGTCACGGCGACGGAATAGAACTCGCCCACCGAGTGGTCCCCGCGCAGGATGCAGCTCGGGTATTTCCACGTGATCGCCGAGCCAGCCTCCACCTGGGTCCAGGAGATCTTGGAGCGGGCGCCGCGGCAGTCGCCGCGCTTGGTGACGAAGTTGTAGATGCCGCCGCGACCTTCCTCGTCACCCGGGTACCAGTTCTGCACCGTGGAGTACTTGATCTCGGCATCCTGCAGCGCGACCAGCTCGACCACCGCTGCATGCAGCTGGTTCTCGTCGCGCTGTGGAGCGGTGCAGCCCTCGAGGTAGCTGACGTGGCTGCCTTCCTCGGCGACGATCAGCGTGCGCTCGAACTGCCCGGTATTGGCCTGGTTGATCCGGAAGTACGTCGACAGCTCCATCGGGCAGCGCACGCCCTTCGGGATGAAGACGAAGGAGCCATCGGTGAACACAGCGGAGTTCAGCGCGGCGAAGAAGTTGTCGCGATAGGGCACCACGGTGCCCAGGTACTTCTGCACCAGCTCGGGGTACTCCTTCACCGCCTCGGAGAAGGAGCAGAAGATGACGCCGGCCTCGGCCAGCTTCTCTTTGAAGGTCGTGGTGACCGAGACGCTGTCGAACACCGCATCGACGGCCACACCGGCCAGCCGCGCCCGCTCATGCAGGGGTATCCCCAGCTTCTCGTAGGTTTCGAGCAGCTTCGGGTCGACCTCATCCAGGCTCTTCGGCGCATCCTTGGGCTGGCGCGGGGCAGAGTAATACGAGATCTCCTGGTAGTCGATCGGCGGATGGTGCACCTTTGCCCATGCGGGCTCACGCATCGTCAGCCAGTGGCGATAGGCCTTCAGCCGCCAGTCCAGCATGAACTGTGGTTCACCCTTGATCTCCGATATCCGGCGGATCACGTTCTCGTCGAGCCCGGGCGGCAGCGTCTCCGAGTCGATCTCGGTGACGAAGCCGTGCCGGTACTTGCGCGAGACGAGCTCGCTGATTTCCTGCTGGTTCGTGGCCATTGTCCTGCCCTCTGTCTCTCGGCTGTCAGATGCGGGGCTTCTTCCCCGGGGCCTGTGCGGCCCGCGTACTTCCGTAAACTGCGGAATGGTCGATGAGCGGAAACTCCCGGCGCAGCTGCGCAAGGTCCGCAAGCTTCACTTCCTGGAGCGCGCTGCGAATCGCCTGGTCGATCCGTCGCCAGGCGGCACTGACGTCGCACTGGTGCTCCAGTTCACACTGGCTTTCCTCCGAGCTGCACTCGGTGATGCCCAGCGGGCCCTCCAGTGCGCTGATGATCTCTGCGGCGTCTATGCTCTCCGGCTCGCGTGCCAGCTGATAGCCGCCACCAGCGCCACGCATCGAGCGGACCAGCCCGGCACGGGTCAGCAGCTTCAGCAGCTTCTGCACGGTGGGCAGGGCCAGCCTCGTGCCGCCAGCCACATCGCTGGCCGAACAGAACGCCTCTTGCCTGGCCAGGTGGACCAGGATCATCGTCCCGTAGTCAGTCAGTCGGCTGATGCGCAGCATGGAGAGGGTCTCTGTCATCAATTGGGACCATAATAGTCCAATATCATTCGCGGGGAAAGATGTGCCGCGCCGCACTCCCGGGGCGCGGTCAATTTGCTATCCTCCCGAGGTTGAACGGACCAGTCCCGGTCCTGCACCCGCCATCGGAGGTTGAGCACGATGACAGCGCAGTCGCTTGCCGAAATTGCCCGCGCGATGGTCGCGCCCGGCAAGGGGATTCTCGCCGCAGACGAGAGTTCGCCTACCATCAAGAAGCGGTTTGACTCCATCTCGACGGAGTCCAACGAGCAGAACCGGCAGCGCTACCGCGAGATGCTGTTCACCACCGAGGGCATGGCCGAGTTCATCAGCGGCGTGATCCTTTACGACGAGACGCTGCGCCAGTCCACCAGCGACGGCGTGCCCTTCGCGAAATACCTGTCTGACCTGGGCGTGATCCCGGGCATCAAGGTCGACGCCGGCGCGAAGGCGCTGGCGGGCTACCCGGGGGAGAAGATCACCGAGGGGCTGGACGGCCTGCGCGAGCGCCTCAAGGAATACCATGGCCTCGGTGCCCGCTTCGCCAAATGGCGCGCCGTGATCACGATCGGCAGCGGCATCCCCACGGCGTTCTGCCTGCAGGCCAATGCGCACGCGCTCGCCCGCTATGCGGCGCTGTGCCAGGAGGCGGGCATCGTGCCGATTGTCGAGCCCGAGGTGCTGATGGACGGTGGCCACACGCTGGCCCGCTGCGAGGCCGTCACCGCCGACATGCTGAGCCGCACGTTCAGCGAGCTGCACCGTCACCGTGTCGACCTTACCGGCATGGTGCTGAAGCCCAACATGGTGATCTCCGGCAGCGAGTGCAGCAGCCAGGCCAGCGTGGCCGAGGTGGCCGAGGCAACCGTCCGCTGCCTCAAGGCCTATGTGCCGTCGGCAGTGCCCGGTATTGCCTTCCTCTCTGGCGGCCAGAGCGCTGAAGATGCGACAGCCCACCTGGCTGCGATGAACGCGCTTGGCGGCCTGCCCTGGGCGCTGACGTTCTCCTACGGCCGCGCGCTGCAGGCGCCGGCGCTCAAGGCCTGGGGAGGCCAGGAATCGGGCTTCGCCGCAGGCCAGGCCGCCTTCCTGAAGCGTGCCCGGCTGAACGGCCTGGCCACGCTGGCCAAGTACCGCAGCGAGATGGAAGCCGCCTGAGCTCTCAGCAAGACAATCTTATAGAAATCAGCGGCCTGCGCTTTAATCGTGCGGGCCGTATGATTTTCTCCGGGCTGGATCTGACTATCCCGCAGGGCCGGATCACTGCGATCATGGGTCCCAGCGGCACTGGCAAGACAACGCTGCTCAGGATGATCACTGGCCAGCTGGCCCCGGCCAGCGGCGACGTACGTGTGGCCGGGCAATCGGTGCCCGGGCTCCCGCGCGAGCAACTCTACCAGCTGCGCCGCCGCATGGGCATGTTGTTCCAGAATGGCGCGCTGCTGACCGACCTCGACGTCTTCGAGAACATCGCCTTTCCGCTGCGTGAGCACACGCGGCTGCCGGAGCGCCTCGTGCGGCACGTGGTGCTGACCAAGCTGCAGATGGTGGGGCTGCGCGGCGCCGCGCGCCTGATGCCGGCCGAGCTTTCGGGCGGCATGGCCCGGCGCGTTGCGATGGCCAGGGCCATGGTGCTGGACCCCGAGCTGCTGCTCTATGACGAGCCGTTTTCCGGGCTGGACCCGATCTCGCTGGGCGTTATACTGCGCCTGATACGGCGCAACAACGATACCCTCGGTCTGACGAGCGTGGTCGTCTCGCACGACGTCGAGGAGATCGCCCAGATTGCTGATTTCTGCTACCTGATCTCGGGCGGACGCGTGGTCGCGGCCGGGACCCCCGCCGAGCTCGGCAGCAGCGACGACCCGCTGGTGGCCCAGTTCATGAGCGGTGCCGCCGACGGGCCGGTGCCGTTTCACTATCCGGCCGAGGACTACCGCAAGGAGCTGCTCGGTGGTGGCTGAACCGCCCGGTTTCTTCGCCGGCCTCTTCCGCAGCCTGGTGCGGGGCATTGCCAAGCTGGGCGCCGCCGTGCTGTTCCTCGGCGATATCCTCCGCAGCTCGCCCTACGCGCTGCGCCGGCCGCGTCTGCTGGCGGAGCAGGTGCATAACACCGGGGTGCTGTCGCTCGTCATCATCATGACCTCGGCGTTTTTCGTCGGCATGGTGCTGGGACTACAGGGTTTCGATGCGCTGGCTAGGCTGCGCCAGGAAGACCTGCTCGGCGCCGTGGTCGCACTCACGCTGCTCAAGGAGCTGGGTCCGGTTGTCACTGCGCTGCTGTTCGCCGGCCGTGCCGGCACCGCGATCGCCTCGGAGATCGGGCTGATGCGGGCGACTGACCAGCTCTCGGCGATGGAGGTGATGGCGGTCAATCCCGTTGGCCGTATCGTCGCCCCGCGTTTCATCGGCGGCGTGATTGCCCTGCCTCTGCTTGCGGCTATCTTCAGCTGCATCGGCATCTTTGGCGCCTGGTTCATCGGTGTCGCGGTGCTCGGTGTCGACAACGGTGCATTCTGGACGCAGATGCAGGAGTTCGTCTCCACCGAGGATGTCCGCGAGGGTGTCGTGAAGAGCATTGTCTTTGGCATCGCGGCAAGCTTGATCGCAACCTTCGAAGGCTATAATTGTCCACCCACAGCAGAGGGTGTAGGCATGGCCACGACGCGAACGGTTGTCACGACCGCGATCGTCGTGCTGATCCTGACCTACATCATCACTGCACTCCTCCTATAGGGCACCGACATGCAGGTACAGGCTAGAGAGATTGGCACCGGGCTGTTCGTGTTCCTGGGATTCGCCGCGCTGCTGTTTCTTGCGACACAGACCACGGGCCTGGACGAGTTCTTCGAGGACAGTGGCTACAGCGTGACAGCACGATTCACCGAGGTGGCCGGGCTGCGCCCCCGGGCGCCGGTGACCATGGCAGGTGTCACCATCGGGCGCGTCGAATCGATCAGGTTCGACAGGTACCGCCTCGATGCCGTCGTCACGCTGCGCATCCGCAGCGAGTACGACACTATTCCCGAGGACTCCACGGCGAGCATCCTGACGGCGGGCCTGCTCGGCAGCAAGTACATCGGTCTGACACCCGGCGGTGCCGACGAGTCGCTCGAGGAAGGCAGCGAGATTTTCCTAACGCAGTCCGCAGTCGTGCTGGAGCAGCTGGTGAGCCGCTTCCTTTTCGGGGGAGGAGAGTAAGTGAAGATCTACGCACTGCTGTTTGTGCCGCTGCTGCTGGCCCTGTCCCTCACGGTCCGGGCCGAGTCCCCGCCGGACCCCAATGTGCTCGTTGAGCAGACGGTCCAGAAGATCGCCCGGGCGTTGGATGGGCGGCAGCGGGAGCTAGAGCGTGACCTTGACGAGCTCTACCGGCTGATCGACGAGATCCTGCTGCCCCGTTTCGACACCGAGACCGCCGCACGCCTGGTGCTTGGCCGCTTCAACTGGCGCGAGGCCAGCCCCGAGCAGCGCGAGCGCTTTATTTCGGCGTTCTACAACTTCGTGCTGCGCACCTACGCCAGAGGACTGCTGAACTTCGACCAGAACAGCCTGACGATACTGCCTCCGCAGCCTCAGCGCCGGCCCGACCAGGCCGAAGTGCGCACCGAGGTGCGCCTGGCCGACGGCACCCGGGTGCCGGTCAACTACCGCCTGCGACTCAGCGACAACGAGTGGCGCGTTTTCGACGTGGTGATTGAGGGCATCTCCTACGTGCAGAACTACCAGAACCAGTTCCAGGCCGAGATCTCGCAGCGTGGCCTGGATGCAGTGATTGCACGTCTCGAAGCGGAGGCAGAGCGCCTCACCCGCCAGGAAGAGGTGAGCGAGGGCTGATGTCCGCGGCTGCGGTCACCGCCGACGGTCCGGGCCGCTACCGCGTCAGCGGGCCTATGGTGTTTGCGACCGCGCCGGGGCTGCTCGAGCAGAGCCGGCGCGCGTTCGGCCGGGACTCCGCAGGGCTGGAGATCGACCTGTCCGGCGTCACCGACGCCGACAGCGCGGGGCTTGCACTGCTGCTCGAGTGGCTGAGCTGGGCGGGGCAGGGTGAGTCGGTCCGGTTCAGCGGCATGCCCGCGAAGCTTGCCGCAATCGCGGAGCTGAGCGAGCTCGACGCGCTGTTCGCCGCGCCCGGCCAGCCGTCCTAGTCGTCCCAGTCGTCGAACCAGTCGTCCAGCAGGTCGTCTTCCGGGATCTCCCCGTCAAGTATCTTGAACCGGCGGTTCTGCAGGTAGGCATCGCGCAGGAATATATAGGGGTCGAAGGCCTCGCGCACCTGCCGGTCGGCCGAGAGCAGCGTGGAGCGGTCATGGACGATGAACACCGCTGCCGTCGTGTTGCGCACCGTGGTGTCCGGGTAGATCACGAGCGGGTCTATGAAGAGGTCAGTCACTGACCCGACCGCATGGCGCGCGGTGCGCGGTCCGACCAGCGGCACCATCAGGTAGGGCCCCTGCGGCACGCCCCACACTGCCAGCGTCTGGCCAAAGTCCTCGTCGTTCTCACGCAGGCCGAGCTCGCTGGCCGGGTCGAACAGGCCGCCGAGGCCAATCGTGCTGTTGATGACGAAGCGCGCCGTATCGCGGCCACCTTCAGCAAACTTGCCCTGCAGGAACTGGTTGATGATCACGACCGGGTACTGCAGGTTGCTGAAGAAATTGCTCGCCCCGCGCCGCATCGGCCCGGGTGTCGCGCGCTCCCAGCCAACTGCAACCGGGCGCAGGAAATAGCGGTCACCGAAATCGTTGAAGCGGAAGATCGCGCGGTTGACCGGCTCGAACGGGTCCGGGTTTCGCTCGCGTGGCTCGTCCCCGTCACTACCCAGCGCCGGCGTGCAGGCCAGCAGCAGCAGGCTGGCCAGCCAGCTTCCACGGAACACTGCCCTGGGCATCAGTTGCCAACCGCCTGGGCGTCGCGGGGGAGGAACTCCATCACCTGGTCGAGGCGCGATCTGAACCGCGCGCGCTGCACACCATCCAGTTCGGGCATCGACAGCGCCAGGCGCAACTGGTCGGCTGCCATCCGCAGGTCTCCTTTGAGCAGGTGGTACTCGGACATGTAGTAATGGGCGTCCGCGGTGTCTCCGGCGGCACTGGCCGCCATCGCGATCAGGCGGACCTGTTCCGGCGTCGGGCGCACATTATGCAGCAGATCGAGCAGGATGCGGTGCGCCAGGCGGGCATCTCCATGCTGCATCAGGGCCTCGGCATAGCGGATGGTCAGCGGGACGTTGCGCGGAAACAGCGCCGTCGCCAGCTCGAAGACGGCCATGCCCTCGTCCGTGCGTCCCAGCGCCAACCGGGCCTGGGCCACGCCCGTGTGGAACGGGATCACGGCCTGGTGCTCGTCCTTCAGGCGCTCGAACAGGGGCAGGGCCTCGGCAGGCCGCCCCATCGCCATGTAGGAGAGCGCAAGGCCGTAGGCAGCCCCCAGGTCCGCGCCGCCCGACTCCTCGTACTGGTTGCTGAAGAAGGCCAGCGACCGCTCGGGCGTCGAGCTTGTCAACACGCGCACCCGGGCACGCGTCAGCGCATAGCTGGTCGTTTCCGGCCGCGGATCGACTGCGTAGCTGGCGGCCCGTGCACGGGTCTCGGAGATTCGGTTGACCGTGACCGGGTGCGTACGCAGGAACTCCGGCGCCTGGGCAGCCAGAGGACCGCTCTGCCGGGCCAGGGTCTCGAAGAAGTTGGGCATGCCCATCGGGTCGAAACCGGCGGCGGCCAGAATACTGACGCCGACGCGATCGGCCTCGTACTCGTTGGCGCGCGTGAAGTTGATCTGCTGCTGGATCGACGCGCTCTGCGCACCGAGCACGCCAGCCTGGATCACGTTGGCGTCACCCGCCGCGGCTCCGACGAGGATCGCGCCCAGCAGGGCCGCCATCGTCAGTATACTGGCGCGCTGGTTCGCGAATACCGCGCGCGAGATGTGGCGCTGGGTCACGTGCGCGATTTCGTGGGCCACGACGCCGGCGAGCTCGCTTTCCGTGCGGGTGGCCAGCAGGAGCCCGGAATGGATGCCAATGTATCCGCCCGGCAGCGCGAACGCGTTGATGGCCGAGTCTTCCACCATGAAGAAGGTGAACTGGAAGCCGCCTTCCTGGGCGTTCGCAGCGAGGCGCTGCCCGAGGTCCTGCATGTACTCCTGCACCTCGGGATCCGTCATCACCCGCTCGGTGTCGCGCAGGTTGCGGAAGATCGCGCGGCCGATCTGCTGCTCGCGCTCGCGCGAGAGCAGGGTGTCAGACGGGCTGCCGATGCTGGGCAGGTTGTCGGCCGCCCGGGCGACCTGTGTCGCGCCCAGCCCGGAAGATACGGTGACGAAGGCGACCAGCAGCGGGAGCAGGAGCCCGCGCAGCGCGACAGGCAGTGTGGTGATCATCGTCTCAGCCCGCCGCAAGCCATGGCGGGCCCTGCGCCTCAGGCCTCGAGCTCGCGCACGGCCTCGAGCACCTCGGCCGCATGTCCCGCCGCCTTGACCTTGCGCCACTCGCGCCGCAGCCGGCCCTCGCGGTCGATGAGGAAGGTGCTGCGCTCGATGCCCATGACCTTCTTGCCGTACATGTTCTTCTCGCGGATGACGTCGAACAGCCCACACAGCGTCTCGTCGCCATCTGAGAGAAGGTCGAACGGGAACTCGAACTTGGCCTTGAACTTCTCATGCGAGCTCAGCGAGTCGCGGGACACTCCCAGTATGACCGTATTCAGCTTGCCGAATTCCCCGTGCAGGTCGGAGAACTCGCAGCTCTCGGTGGTGCAGCCCGGGGTATTGTCCTTGGGATAGAAGTAGATGACGACGTTCTTGCCGCGCTGCGACTTGAGCTCGAACTGCTGCTCGCCAGTGGCGGCTATCTTGAAGTTGGGTACAACCTTTCCGGCCTCGACCTTGCTCACGGGTTCCTCCGTCTGTGCTGGGGCGGTTTGCCCGCCGTTCAGCGCTGCGCCGGCTCGATCAGCGCATCGAGGTTGTGTTCGTCGCAGTAGCTCATGAACTCGTCACGCAGCGTGCCGACATGCACATCAGACGGAACGTTGACGGTCATCTGCACGGCGAACATCGCAGCGCCGGTGTATGGAGCATTGTAGCGGCGCGTGCTGACTTCGGCGATCTCCATGCCACGCTGGGCAAAGAAATTGGACAGGCCGAACACGATGCCCTCGTGGTCGAGCGTCACCACGTCGATCGTGTAGGGCGCGGAGCTGCTGCTGGCGCGCCGCTGCGTCTCCCGGACGGTCACCGTAAGGCCCGAGCCCTGCTCCAGTTCCTGCAGCTGGCTGTGGATCTTGGCCGTCGTGGCCCAGTTGCCGGCCACCAGCATCAGGATCGCGAACTCGGAGCCGAGCGTGACCATGCGGCTCTCGAGGATGTTGCCGCCAGCGCCGGTTATGGCCTGGCTCAGGTCGCGGACCAGCCCCGCGCGGTCGGGGCCGATCGCGGTCACGGCAAGCAGGTGTTCCATCAGGTATCCGGGATTCAGGGACGTGGGCAGGGCCGCCAGTGTACCGTGTCCCCGGTCAGCGGCAAGCCGGCCTTGCATGGCCCATACCTCGAAAGTACCATCGCCGGCACTTCAATTCTGGATGGAACCCCATGATTTCCGGAAGCTTGGTCGCGCTGGTGACGCCCATGCGCGAGGACGGCGGCGTTGACTTCGAGTGCCTGGACCAGCTGGTCGACTGGCATGTGGCCGAGGGGACCAACGGCCTGGTCGTTGCCGGCACCACGGGTGAGTCTGCCACGCTGACCCGCGCTGAGCATATTGCCGTGATCCAGCGGGTCGCCGAGCGCGCCGCGGGTCGCCTGCCGGTGATTGCCGGTACGGGCTCGAACTCGACGGCACAGACCATAGACCTCTCCACCGCCGTCGACGCGCTGCCGCTGGACGGGTTCCTCGTGGTGACGCCGTACTACAACAAGCCGACGCAGGAAGGCCTTTACCGGCACTTCAGCGCGGTGGCCGATGCCGTCAGCAGACCGGTCATCCTGTACAATGTGCCCGGCCGCACCGGGGTCGACCTGCTGCCCGAGACCGTCGTTCGCCTGGCTGCGCACCCACGTATCGCCGGCATCAAGGAAGCGACGGGGGATCTGGCCCGCGTGGTGCCGCTCGCCGATGGCTGCGGGCCAGAGTTCACCCTGCTGAGCGGCGATGATGCCACCACGCGCGAATTCATCCTTGCTGGCGGGCACGGCGTGATTTCGGTCACCGCCAACGTGGCGCCCGCTCAGATGGCCGCGATGTGCGAGGCAGCCCGCTCCGGTGCCGTTGCCGAGGCCGCGGCGCTCGACCAGCCGCTGGCCGCGCTGCATGACGAGCTTTTCTGCGAATCCAACCCGATCCCGGTCAAGTGGGCGCTGCAGCGACTCGGTATGATCCCCGGCGGCATCCGGCTGCCGCTGACGCCGCTGGATCCGCGCTATCATGCGCGCATGGAATCCGCCCTCGACATCGCCGGCCTGCTGGCCGCGAAGGCCCGCTGATGACCCCGGTCCGCCACCTGCTGCTGCTGGCGCTGGCTGCGCCGCTTCTTTCTGCCTGCGCCAGCCGCCAGGCCGATGTCTGCATCGACCAGCCCCAGGAATACCAGGACAGTCGCTCCATCGACCCGCTGCGCGTGCCGTCCGACCTCGCCAGGCCAAGCCCGGCCGGTGCGCTTATCATTCCGGACGTGCCGCCCCCGGCCCCCGGCGCCACGCCCCCGGGCTGCCTGGACCGCCCGCCGGAGTTCATCGTCCCGCGCTGAAACCCCAGCCGCGCGATTGAAGCCGCCGCGCCGGCAGGGTACCCTGCGCAGCGCCAGCACGCAGCCGGAGAGATGGCCGAGTGGTCGAAGGCGCATGATTGGAAATCATGTATACGGTAACCCCGTATCGAGGGTTCGAATCCCTCTCTCTCCGCCAGACAATCCGCCACCCCGATGGCTCCCAACGTCTAACGAGTAAACCGTTTTTAAATCAGCTACTTGACGGTATTTTCTCGCGCGAAACCTACACGGGGTTAGCTTACCTCTATGCACTAAGTCTGGCAATCCGGGCCGGGCCCATGATCCGGAGATCGGCGTGTTCCTGTCGGCGGATCCGTTGGTCCAGTTTCCGGAGAGCACGCAGGGCTTCAACCGCTATGCCTAAGTAGGCAACAATCCGCTGTCGCATCACGACCCCAGCGGCTACTTCATTGCCGAGCTGTGGGCGATGGCTTTAGCGATCGTCAGCTGGGCGGCATCGTCGTGGTATGCGGCGATGATCGTGGGCGCGACGATGGGCTATCTGACGACCGGCTCGCTGGAAGGTGCGCTGTTTGGGGCGGTGTCCGGGTTAACTGCCTATGGGTTTGGGACGCTGCCAGGGTTCACGGAAGAGTTCGGCGATACGCTCTGGCGAGCGGCGAGTTCTCGGCAAATAGTCGCGGAAATGCGTGAGTCCGGCGGTAATTCCCGCATTTGCCACGGGGCAGAGAAGTAGATCTGATCCGGATGGTCGCGCAGGGTGGGCAATGGCTGCCCAATGGTAATTTCGACGACCGCTCTCGCTGGCCCAGCCCAAATCTTCCCGGTTACTGGTGCTGGGAGCCGCGCTGACGGCACTGCAAGTTGGCGCCATTTTCCCGTCGATGGAGGCTTCAAGAGGGCTGGGTATAACTGAAATCCCTGTATTTTCTCTGATTATCAAGGACGGCGGCTGCGGCGAACGGTTTGCAGTGGACTCGTTGCACTGCCAAACAGTCTGCCGTTCTTCGGGTCTCCGCACGGGGGCGACTGAATGTCTCTATTTATCAGAGTCCTGCGTGCCACTGGTGCCGGAAACCAGCACCGACGGATCCGGATTGAGGCCCACCAGGGCCGAAATCCCGGCCCGCGTCTCTCTGGGCCGTTTCGGTGGTGCGGGTTTCAGCGGGGAGGGAAGCCGAGCAGCACGCGCCGCTCGTTCCAGGGTTCAGGCGGTGTCATGTCCGTTTAGGCTTGCGAGGCTTACCGGGCTTCGCCTTGCCGCCCTTGGCGTACTTCCCCGACGGCGAATGCTTCGGGCGGGGACCGGGTCGCGCGCTTACCTCTGCCTCTTCGCCCGTGAGCGTGCGGATGCCCAGCGGTCGCTGGCGCACGCGTGTGCGGCGCAGTGTCTCGAGGATTTCCGGGGGCAGGTCTGTGGGCAGTTCCACCGTCGAGTGATCCTCGAACAGGTCGATGCGCCCGATATTGCGACCGCTGATGCCGGTCTCGTTGGCAATGGCACCGACGATGTCCTTGGGGCTGGCCTGGTGGTGGCGACCCACCTCGATGCGATAGCGGACCAGCGCACCGCCGGGGTTGACGCCCTCCGCTGATATGCGCGTCGACGCCGGTCGCATTGAGCGGTGAGCGTTGGCGATGTCAGGGCCTTGCGAGGGTGGCAGCTGAAGGGGGCGTTCGCGCTGCGCGAGATAAGCAAGGGCCGCGGCGACCTCCTGCATGTCCGCGGTGCCGCTGGCTTCGAGGTCACGCACCACCTCGCGAAAGAAGTCCAGCTCCTCGGTGGCGATGACGTTCTCTATCTGTTCACGAAACTGGGCGACGCGGCGGTCCGCAACCGCCGCACGCGAGGGTAGGGGCAGGGGTTCGATTTTCTGGCGCGTCGCGCGCTCGATCAGCCCGAGCATGCGCATCTCGCGCGGCGTGACGAACAGGATCGCCGTGCCCGTGCGCCCGGCACGGCCGGTGCGGCCGATGCGGTGCACGTAGGCCTCGGTGTCGTAGGGCACGTCGTAATTGATCACGTGCGTGATGCGCGCCACGTCCAGCCCGCGGGCGGCGACATCGGTGGCAACGATAATGTCCAACCGGCCCTGTTTGAGTTGATCGATCACGCGTTCACGCACCGGCTGGGTAAGATCGCCGTTCAGCGCGGCCACGGCATAGCCACGCGCCTCGAGTTTGTCGGCGATCTCCACCGTCGCCGTCTT